>JBDUUL010000024.1 GCA_039938515.1 Nitrososphaera sp.
AAGACGTACCCTCCATAGCTGACGGGCATTATCGTATAAGTCAGGCCGCTTCTCAAGGTGTATGAGATTGACGGACCGGTATTCCACGCAAGAAAAGTACCGCTCTGCCATAGGCCAAAGTAGCCACCAAGCGAGCCGCCTGAGTTGCTTACCGAGGTGATAGTCAGCGTCGAGTACAGCGAGTCGGCCCTGGCGGGCCTTGAAACAAGCAAAGATGGTATGGCAGTAGTTGCCACGGCGAGAAGGCAGGCTATGGCGATTGCCGGCGCGGCTCGCCTGATTACTATCGCACTTGTTGGTTGTCTGCTAGTGTTGGAAAGCTTTTTTCCGTTCGAATCTGCTTTGAATCCAAAAAAGTCTTTCATGTCGTCAGCCTCGTTACCAAAATTATGAACTTAACAGGTTAGACAGACTGTTCAATGGCAAAAGCACCATATTCGTCTATCGCGGGAATCTCATTGGAACGCAAGACCGGATGATATTTCTTTGAACTTTTTTGGAAGGTTGATAGCTACTCGCACATGGCGAACTCGTATATTCGAGTCAGTCTGAATTTCCGCCGACAATAGCGCCCGCAGCCAACTCGAGGCGCGGCAAATCGAGGTCGGCCCCAGCCATCATCACAAAATACATCAAATGTCTTCTCGGACACGGCATGTCGCCTCGCGACGTGTCATATTTGCCAGTTAGAGGAAGGTCGCCTTCATGCTATCAGACATTCCAGCCTCCCTCTAATGCGCTTTTTCGCTGAAAAACATCTTGAGAGGACAAAACCCGGTTCTTGACCGTTGGCATGTAGTTAGAAATTATACATAAGCATCGATTTAGACGCCAACGACTCCCGGCCATTCAAGGTCACTGAAAAATTGTCGCGATTCCCAGAAAACAAAGAGAGTGGATTTCTACCCCAGTCGTGCGTTTCGATATTTTCTCCAGTCACCGTTTCCTCGATTTTTGAGGAACGGAAAGGTGTTCCAGGAAGGTACAGCGAAAATTGATCCCATTCAAGTTGATTGCAATAGCCATCACTGCGCTGATAGTAGCTGGCGGAACAGCGGCTACGGTGTTGGTTCCCAAGTCTCAGTCAAACGGGAGCGATAGTACTTCCGGAAATTCGACGCCCCTATCTGTGCTCAGCAGTATACCGTCAGGTGCTGGAGGTCTTATCATTCACTCGGACGGAACAGCAGGCAGCAAGGCAGGCAGCCCCTCCGAAAGTCAGACTACCGTGCAGTCTGGCTCCGAGAACCCTGCTGTTCGAAGCAACTCGACAATCGGCGGAGATGTTTCAGGTGTCAACGAGACGGAGAAGAACTCGACAAGCAACATAATCGGCAATGTTACTCAAGGCGACATCGGCTCGGAGAACGTTACCGAGAGCTCAAACATAACGATCACCGGCCCTGCGCATGGCATGATGTTTGTAGAGGCAACTGGCCCGGCTGGCGCAAAGGTTTCATTTGATAATATCAATGCGACTGACGGATTCGGCCAACCCCTATCTCCTGTTTGCACCCCGGTCACCGGCTCGACATTCCCTCTCGGCACCACAAGGGTTACCTGTTCAGCTACCGATCATCATGGAAGAGCAGCTAGTACAGCTTTTGACGTCATAGTGAGAGATACTACCGCCCCGTCGCTTGTAGCTCCGGACGACATTACCGCACTTGCAACGGGCACGCTGACCAAGGTGTCACTTGGTGGCCCGGTAGTCACCGATGCAGTTGACAGTTCTCCAAAGGTATCCAACGACGCCCCTCCGAATGGATTTCCTGTAGGCGATACCGTTGTAACATGGACAGCGACAGACAGCTCGGGAAACACGCAGACAGCACAGCAGCTGGTCACTATTACTAATGAGTCATCTCAAACTAACGCAAATTCTTCCGAACCATCGACCACCGATGTGCCACAGCTGACGCTGAGCGGCGCATACTATAACGACACCTCGAGTGGCAGGATTTTTGTCGGACCGGCCACCACATTTGCCTTAGGATCAACTACCGGTAATGCCTCGACAGTGAATCATTACAGATACTACCGTTCAGGCGACAGCGGCGACCTTCCTGATTTCGCAAACGGATCTACCTTTACAGTTGCCGGCCACGACGGGGAGTATGTCATAGAGTACTATGGTCAAAATGCAACTCTTGTGCAGAGTCTTGATGTAACCTATGACGGCTCGCCGCCTACCTCTTCAGCGAGCATTGCCAACGATTCGTCGATAGCCTCAGCAGACAGCATTAACATTACTGCCTCAGACAGCGGGAGTGGATTGGCAAAGCAGATGCAGTCAGGGGTCTATTACTCGATCGACGGCAATAGCACATTTAGCAGCTCCAAAACCGGACTTTTGGTCCTTCCTGCCAGCGCGCTCAAATCAGGCCACCATTCGCTGACTTTCTACAGCGTGGACAACGTCGGAAATAAAGAATCGCTCAAGACAATCAGCTTTAACCTTTCCGACTGCAGTACTATGCCGACCGAACTTGTAAAAGGAGTGGTATTTGCCGACCCGACGCTCACCACAACTGGCGATGGGCAGCCGCTTACAAAGTATAGCATGCCATCAATCGACTCGAAAATCGCGGACATCAGCTCCAGAGGCTTCAACACCATTAGCGTGCCATTCTTCTGGTCTGCCTATTCAGATAACCCGACATCCACGCTCTCCGAAATGTCAAAGATTGCCGCGAGTGCTCAGAACCACAAGTTGTGCGTGATTTTCTCAAACTATCAGAGTGACACTGGCGGCAAATTCGGAGGACACGGATTCCCGCTCTCTGTTACCAAAAACTATGGCACAGAGCGGGCATTCTGGACGGATCTTTATGCTAACAGAATCCTCACCGACCACGGGCCGGAAACTATCTGGAACATACAGGCAGCAATGATGCGCGATATGATCTCGTCTGTAGACAAGTACTCCAGCGTGACCGGCTACGAGATAATCACCAGACCATACGTCTATGACCTCGACCAGTACGCTCAACTCGGTCAGTATCAGACTTATGTAGCGTCACAGATGCGCTCCGTCACCGCCAAGGTGATATTCTTCGACAAAGCAGAACCTAGGACTGGCTACAACGTCTATGTCGATCCAGAACATGACAGTCTGACAAAGCCAGCAGTGTCAAATGTAGTATTTGCTCCACACTTCTACGAAGGTGCGGCAAGTGGAACGGCTGAGGACGTGCAGGGATACGTGCAACTCGCGAGCGAATGGAACTGCCCGCTTATCATTGGCGAGTGGGCAGACAATTCCCTGAATAGCACAAAGACCAGCATCGACTCATTTGACTCGAACAACGCTGGCTGGATCTGGTGGAGCTACGACCCAATTGATTCATCGAGCCTGATGGACGCCGACTACAAAACGACGCAGAACATGGCAAACCTGCAATCAGCAATGAACTAAAGCTGTCTGACTGGCGCAAGAAGATCAACGCGCCTCCCATATTTTTAGAAGTTAAATATACCGAATTTGTACCCCTGATTGTTCTGACAGATTGTGTGACCGTAGGAAGATTTCGAGCAGATTTCGCTAAATTCAGGCTCAAACCGTTAAGAGCCGTGTGGCATCGGTTGCTTCAATGAAACCAACAACTTTTGGAATCTCGACGGCTATAGTCCTGGCGGGAATCCTTGCAGTATTTTCTGCAGGTGGCTTTTCTGCCGTGGCAGCACAGACACAATCGACCGGAACGGCAGCAGGAGCTGCCGGTAGCGCGAGCGGTTCAGGCGCAAGTCCCGGCACTTCAAATTCAGGCAGTGCATTGGCTTCGGCTCCTTATTCTAGTATTGTAAACTCGACACGAACAGCGTCTTCAAGTATGATGTCAGTATGTGAATCGAACAATACCACGGGTACTGCTTCCACAGGCAATACAACTGCTACCAGCATGAACAGCACGTCAAGTGCAGGAAGCGCAGGCAGCGGCACTAAAACCGGCAGCTTGGCAGGAAACACCGGTACGGCAGCAGCTAACAGCAGCACTGGTACAACCTCAACTTCCCCATCAGCAACCTCAAGCCTCACTGCATATAACACCAATACAAAATCAAGTGCAAACAATTCGACGTCTACTGCAAGCCTTACAGTCAACTCAACAACAGCAATGAAGCAGGCCAAATCCGACATTGAAACCGCATGTACCTTCATCAAGACCAATAACACGAGCAGTGCCCTGATGTATCTCCAGATGGCTGATCAAGTTCTCATGCAGGCGCTCAACAATACCTCGACTTCGACCGCCTCGACCAACACCACAGCAAACACTTGCAGCCCCATCAGTACAGGAACAAGCGGCACTACTGGCGTCTTGGCAGGAAACACCGGTGCGGCAGCAGCTAACAGCGGCAACGCTGGTACATCAGGCAGCACTGCGAGCAACTGTGCTAACGGACTGACAAGCAGTTCAGGCACAGACAGCACCGGAACTTCATCCACTACAAGGTAAGCAAAAGGAATGCGGACCTAAAAGGTCCGGCTTTTTCTTTTTTTATATGTCTTCAGCCAGTTGCAGGAGAATTCTTTCTGTCCCTGCTGTCTCTTCCAAATGAACGCATGAAATATCCTGAAAAAACCATTCCCGCGCTCAAGAACGCGGCCGTAATGATTCTGTTCGGCTCGAGATGAAAAACCAGACCCGAAATCGCTGCTACGCCGGCGCCTCCTGCACTCAGTGCAAGCCATCGAACAAGCTCGCTCGACCTGCCTTTAACGGATAGCCCTGACATAGAACCATCAAACCTAACACAAGTTCAAGATAAAAGTATTGCCCATTCGTTTGACTGCGTGGCTGAAGGCCCGGCTGCGCAGCGGAAATGTGGAAGGATTCCAGATACTAGTGATCCCCGAAGAGTTGTTCTGTATGTTGTAACTGGGTTGACTGCCCTGAATCTTGTAGGGTCACAAGAATCCTGTACTTCAGGACAAAAGATAGGTTGTCATTCTTTTTATTTTTTTAAGGGTACAGTCATCACGATGGGTCACCCCGAGAGAGATACTATTGAAAATAATCTAGAACATATGCTTCACTGTACCTGCAGAGCAATGGAATACAGCTACTGGGAGCCATCTAGGATGGAAAGGATGCTTTGTATCCGCGAGCCATGCAATTCGATCGAGTCCTCGAGCGAAAAAGGCAGAGGGATATCTCTTGGCCAACCAGTACTAGAGATAACGTTTGACTCACGCCGAACGCCGATCGTCAGGGAATTATGGCTCGGCTCAACCCTATGATTCCGGATGGGCCTGTCTAGAATGCTGCGTTAGCTCCGCCATAGTCTCGAACGACTCGTCGCATTCGTCACATTTAGGCTGCGACTGGTCCTCTGGGTTTTTTGCATTCTCTGCAGTAAACTCGATGCGCTGCCTGCCGACCTCGATGTTCTGCTCGCTTTTGTAATCTGAAATATTTGGCTTTTCTTGCTCGCTGACAGAAGGTGCTTTTTCGTGTTTTTCAGGCATCCTTGCCTTGTCGCTTGACATGGATATAGCTTGTCGCTCATTGAATTTCATGGTTTTCACTGCTATCGCAGCGCCTCAAAAGGCTGCTCGATATATAGTACAAATGCGTTTGGAAATAGATGGACGCGCGCGCAAAGGACGATGGAAGCATGTTCTACCTGCTTGGCAAAAGGCTGGAAAGGAAACACGCGGCTCACATGGACCGAAAGCAGTTGTACGACGCTCTGAGGCACGAGAACCCTTCGCTCAGGGACAAGAGCGACGAGTATATCTCACAGCTTATCGATAATCTGAGGTAGTCCGTTAGCAAGCGATGAACGGCAGCGCTGCTCGCCGCTGATCCACGCTGTGAATTCTCGGAATCTTTGCCATACTGGGAGCTATTGCATTAGCTCAATAGCCAGTCATTCTGGAAAAGGCCGACGCGTCGTAAACACAGGTTACGGAACTGAACCATGGGCCGCAAGGGACTCAGGACAAATTAGTCTTGAATCTCAATTTGGGTCGGGCCTACAAGCCTTTGAATCGTGTGCCGCAAGGTCCACAGCAGGGGATCACTCGTGCAAGTGAATATCAACAATTCAAAGGGAAAAGAAAGCTCATGCGTCCCACCTATGCTACAAGTTGGAGTCTAATTCAAATCACACATTAGGTCATTCGATAGAGGTCTCCTCAGATTTGTTGAGTCATGTAACTATAACAACTATCTTGAATAATTAAGGGAGTGGCTCTGTAAAACGGATTGTGATAGAGTTCTTCCCTAATTCAAGTTGAGGGGCAACTCCGATAATTTTGCGAATGGCCGCATCAAAGTAATGGGCCAAAAACTCAGAATATCCTGGCCCGAGTTCGTGATGGATGGCAAGCAGATGCACAGATTGTCCAATCGAGTGCTCGTACTCAAAGGTATTTCCATATTTTGATAGAATGTGCACAAACTGAAAAAAGGTGTTAACATCAAGCTTTCCAAACCAAAAAAGGGCTATCTCTGGCGCGTTTCTTGAGCCAGCTTCTGATGCATGCTCTAGGAGTTTTTCTTTACCAATGGAATCTATTAGACTCCTGAAGCCCTGGCGGGAGATAGAGATCATTGGAAATCTTTGGGCAAACCTGTCCCATTCTGCATACCTCGTAATAATTTCAGATAGGAGTGCATTTACACTGATCCCTCTCTTCTTCGCATCAGCCTTCAAAAGCCTGTCCTGTTCATCGTTAAATCTAATACTCCTAAGGATGGTTTTGCTGCTCATAGGGTTGTGTTACATTGTAATACTCATAAGGATTACTTTGTGGACAACATGGATATATTTACAGGCCACTTTGAATCGGTGTGAATACCTCCCCAATTCCTTCAGAACCTCTCACTGCATCCCAAATAGCCAGTCTCAAATCTGTATTCTCCGGCGATATTATTTCGAAAAATGAGAGCAGTTACGACGAATCAAGAAAAGTCTGGAACGGAATGATTGACAAGCATCCTGAACTAATTGCCAGGTGCATGAACGTTAACGATGTTGTTCAGGCGGTCAAATTTGCGCGTAAACACTCACTCCCAGTAGCCATTAGGGGAGGCAGTCACAATGTCGCCGGCTTTGCCACCTGCGATAATGGAATGGTAATAGATCTCTCCTTAATGAAATCGATCAAAGTCGACGAGGCAAAGAAGGTTGCACGCGCTGATCCGGGCCTAAAATGGAAGGAGTTTGACGCTGCGACTCAGGCGCACGGATTGGCCGTTACCGGTGGATTAATTTCGACTACTGGAATATCCGGCTTTACCTTGGGCGGCGGCATTGGCTGGCTTGTTCGCAAATGCGGTTTTACGGCTGACAACCTTATTGGTGCCCAAGTTGTCACGGCGGATGGAGAAATAATAGACTCCAGCATGGAAGTAAACCCAGATTTGTTCTGGGGGCTGCGGGGCGGGGGTGGAAATTTTGGAATCGTCACATCATTTCAATATTCCCTTGCACGAATTGGAACCATGGTTCTGGGAGGCCTTGTGCTTTATTCCTTTAAAAACGCACAGCAAGTGCTCGATCGGTATGCGAATCTAGTAGCACAGAACCCACCCGATGAACTTACTACCCTGATTGCGTTTATCACTGCGCCTCCTGCGCAGTTTGTTCCTCAAGAATATCAGGGAAAACCGGCGATCGCGCTGGCGTGCTGCTATTGTGGAGATACCAGCGATGGAGCAGAGATAGTGCAGCCGTTTAGGGCTCTCGGGGAGCCAATCGTGGATCTGATCCAGCCGATGCCCTATACTGTTCTTCAATCCATGCTTGACGAAACTGCGCCAGCCGGGCTTCAAAATTACTGGAAGTCTGCATACTTGCGGCCGATAGGCAAGGAGTTTATAGAGGCTGCAATTTCGCGGTTTAAATTAGTCCCCTCACCATTGTCTGCGATTCACATTCATCAGTTAGGTGGCGCCATCAGGCGCGTAGGCGACAATGCGACGGCTATTGGAAAACGAAATGCAGCCTATGTGTCGAATATCGTTTCCATGTGGATATCTCCAGAAGAATCCGACAAAAACGTGAAGTGGACAAAAGATACCTTTGACGCATTCGCAAAGTTCTCCGAGGAGGGCGCTTATGTTAATTTTCTGGGAGAAGACGGGAGCGATCGCGTCAGAGCAGCATATGGTGAAGGAAAGTACAGGCGTCTGTCGCAACTAAAGAGGAAATACGACCCGACTAACTTTTTCCATCTCAACCAGAACATTCGCCCCGAGCCGAGCAAGTCTAAGCGTTGACTGGATCAAGTCAAGCGAGTACGCATGCAAAGGGAAAAGACCTATTGTTCTTTTGTGCATCATTTACTATATGCCTCCTAATAGGGTAGGATCCAAATTAAGAACCGTTATCGGAATGGGCCGTAAGGGATTACATATTACATAGGTGATGGGTTCCATGATATATTGCAATTAGACATTTGCGCAACATTGAGAAGACCCCAAGAGGTTTCCGGACACAGTCGTTCAAAGCAGCGTGCATCGTAAATTATGAAGACAGGTATTTAGAATGATTTCCCATTCAGCTGGCACAAAGCTAGATTGCACCCAAAACTGCTTATGATATTCGTTTCAATGTTATTGTAACAGTGCAGGCTGCATTTAAGCGTACTCTTAACATTAATCTTCACAAGCAGGTGCATACCACTATATACTTAAATATTTGCTCCATTTAACTCGCCAGAAGTGTATGTCCTCAAGTTGCAGAGGAAAATAGAGGTCAGAAGAGAGCGCATATTGCAGGTGCTCCCTGGAAAACAATTAGACGGGAAGACCATGGTAGAAGTTTTGTCAGCACTCAACCATGACTATTCTTTAGCTACAATCAGAACGGACCTCATGGCACTAATGGAAAGAGGAGAAATCTCTTGTGATGATAAAAGAAAACCGACCATATGGTGGAGGGCTAGGCAAAAATGAATACAGAACCTGCAACCCAAGACAATCATCCGGATGTTAAAGGAGTACTTCTATCAGATGAAATCGAATACTGTGTTGAAAATTATGATTTAATTAGACCATTCGAAATTCGCAACTTACGTCCAGCGAGCTATGATTTCACAATCGGCGACGTATACAAGAAAGGTGGCAGAGAGTATACTCTAGATGCACAAAATCGTACTCTCGAGATCAAGCCGCACGAAGCAGTCGTGGTTTCTACAAGAGAATCATTGAACATGCCAAGATTTTTGGTTGGTCGATGGAATCCCAAAGTAAAAAAAATCTTTCAGGGACTCGTATGGGTCGGAGGAGTGCATATTGATCCTGGTTGGACGGGACCGTTATGGTGTCCTGTGTATAACTTATCACGTGAGACTATCTGGTTGAACCGCGGCGACACCTTCGCTTCAATAGATTTTGAGAAGACATCAGAGTATCACGAAGGATTGAGTCAACCTTATCCCTCAGGTAAGAGACCTGAGTTAACTCATCCTGGAAGCGGGCTTGAAATCGTTCGTGATGAAGTGAAGAGTTTCCCAAAAAGATTAGAAATGTTCCAGACTACTAATTTTGCCATACTGGCAATAATCGTCGCTGCACTATCCGTCATCGCTGTCGCGCCTGACGGGAAGATGCCAAATTTTCAATATGATCAATTGAGTACTGGTATAAGCATTGGTGCACTATTTCTTTCTGTGATGGCATTAGTTGCGTCGTATATCAGAACTAGGAGGGATTGACATTATGATTGCAGAAACTAAGGAGAGCGATTTGGATTCCATCTATGTTAAAGTACTAAAAGACATTCAGAAAAATGGTGAGACAGTCGAAGCGATAACTGATGCATTTTCAGTGGGATCAAAGTTCGGTGAAACTGCTAGATCGACACGCGAATTAATTGCCTACAAATTCATCCTTAGTGATCCTAGAGCAAGATTGCTTTACAATGAAGCGCGACAGTTTGACTTAACTTTTGCCTTCGCGCAATTTTTATGGAACATTTCTGGATCTGATCAACTGAGCGCGATCTCGTTTTACAATGGTAAGGGGATTGATTTTTCTGATGACGGAAAAACCATTTGTGGTAGTTCCTACGGAAAGCGCTTGTTCAAGACCCCGACAGATAGAAGCCAAATAGAATCTATTGTAAGTAGACTGAAACATGATCCTACATCAAGAAGGACATTTGCAACAATCTTCCAGCCTTCAGACAATGTCACAATGACTAGAGACGTGCCTTGCCCTATTGGAGTGCAATATCTGATACGCGATGATAAATTACATGCCATTACTTTCATGAGATCCAACTCGGCGGCATTTGTCCTGCCATACAATGTGTTCTTTTTCACTATGGTGCAGGAACTAATCGCTCTGGAAGTAGGTGTGGAATTGGGCGAGTATATTCATATGTGTGGCTCCTTGCATTATTACGACGACGAGACTCGCCTAGTGGAGCATGCTTTATCCTGCGAAGTGCCGAGCAGGAATCCAATGAAACCAATGCCAAAGTTTACAGATAGAGAATATCTGAGCAGCCTTACTTCATTTGACTCTGATCTTAGAGAAGCTGTAGAAAATTCCAGATTTAATGCTGATCAATGGATTGAGCGCGCAAAGAAATTTGATCCTTACTGGAGCCAGGTTGCGCTCCTCTTTGTCTATCATGCCCTCAGAAAGACCAAACAAGATGACATTATTCCGTCGCTTGCCCATGAACTGAATCACGAATATCTCTTCTTCTTGGAGGAACTAAAAATAAGACACTAGAAGTCATCTCATAAATGGTCGTTACGAAGGGCAGCGTCGCAAGAGCCAAAAATCATGGTTGACTTTACGGTGAAATCGATAGTTGACTTTTCTTAATATTTATGAGATGAGTTCTAGTTAAAGGATCACTTCCCTATTCCCATTGAAATTGAGATGTAATGTCCTTAATGGCCGTATCCGTGGTAATATCTATATCAGTTGTATTGATCTCGATAATAGGGCACGATTTCCACTCTCCCACGAACTTATTGAAAGCAGTTTGCAAATCATTCAGATAATCCATGCTTATGGTTTGCTCGGCATCTCGATTTCTTCCTTTAATTCTGCGATTTAAAGTGTCGATGTCAGCACGTAAAAAAATTAACAAATCTGGTTGGTGCAGCTCTCCGCGCCGTGAATCAAGTATCTGTTCCAAGAGGGCGTATTCATTGATGTCTATATACCCGCGACTAAGCATCACATTAGAGTAGACACCGTTGTGTTCATTTATAACATAATCTTGACACACTACTTGCGTTGAGAAATCTAGCTCTGCATGCCGGAGGATGCTTTGCATGAGTATGTAAACCTGATTTTGAAACGCATAATTTCCTTTTTCTTGATAGTATCTCTTCAGGAATGGACTTTTGTGTGCCTGCGAATAATTTGGAATCCATTTGAAAATACCGCATAGCCTTTGACATAAAGTTGTAGTTCCGGCACCGATGTTGCCAGTAATGTTTACAAATTTCTGCATCATTTTTTCACTGCTTCAAGAATCCAATTTAGGGTATTAAACTTCCTCCAACGAGGCCTGCTAAATCCAACAGAAAGAACTAAGTCTCTAAGCTGATGTTTATTCCACACATGACCATCACGGGTGCAAATTAGCATATTAAGATCGAACAGATTAGCCATCTGAGAACCTTTTATCCACTCGTTAATTATGATTTTACCATTACGATGTAATGCGTCAAAGGTTTTTGAAGCAAGCTGTCTCGCTTCATTTCTACTTTTGCCATGTAAGACGTTGCTAATCAAAGCTACGTTAAAATCATTTGGCCATTTGGATAAGAGTAGGTCCCCCGGAATCACAGAGATTCTCTGTTCAAGGTGATATTCTTTTATTACTTTTCTTGTGAGCAGAGCAATCTCAGTTCTGTCAATAATTGTAGCATTCAGTGATGGGTTATCAATTGCAGCCAATATAGTATAATGCCCTAGGCCTCCACCAACATCAAGAAGTTTAATCTTTCCTCGTAGGTTAACCACATCTTGCAACTTTCTATATTGGAGCAAATACAATTCCATCAAACCATAAGCATAACTTGCTACGTTCAAATCATGTGTATTCTTGAGAATCGGAGCATCAGTTCTGATTGATTCTGATAAGCTTGCCCATGATCGGAATAGATTCTTGTGATGCGCTGTCCAATTCCTAATCTTTCCGTTAATTCCAAAGCATTCGATCCCTAATCTGGTAGGTCTATATCTAATTCTGGAACCGGATGCTGGAGATCCCTTCACCAATCCTAAATCTTTCAGAGCAAGTAAAAGCCGTTCAATGCCACGTTCGGAAACTTTTAGTCTGAGAGAGAGTTCTTCGGAGTTGCTTTGTTCATGCTCAAGAAGTGGAATAATTTCCAACTCATTAGCCGCCATTATTACTTGTGCTTGTTCATACTTTTCAATGAGTTGCATTACATCAGATATTTTTTTCACACTGATCGGCCGTGCCCCACTTACTTGTTTTCGCTAATTAATATTCTAACTAGATCGTTTGTGTAGTTGGCGACGATCACTTTTCCTTGTTTCATAATGTATGAAGGATGATACATAGGATAAACAGTACGGCCCTTCGATTGTACACTCTTTCCAACAGAGCTTGGCCAAGCATCACTCCCTAGGATACTAATGATTGCATCCTGCCCGAGTGGGATTATTATAGCTGGATCAACCAGATTGATTTCCTGCGACATGAAATGTGCACAATTCATGATTTCATGTGGGAGCGATTTTCGATTATCCGGGGTATGACAATGTACTACATTCGTTATGAATACATCAGCTTTTTGCAAACCTGCGATCCTAAAGGCATTATCCAATAGGCGGC
Source organism: Nitrososphaera sp. (assembly GCA_039938515.1). Classification (NCBI taxonomy): domain Archaea; kingdom Thermoproteati; phylum Nitrososphaerota; class Nitrososphaeria; order Nitrososphaerales; family Nitrososphaeraceae; genus Nitrososphaera; species Nitrososphaera sp. The sequence goes on from JBDUUL010000024.1 coordinate 12,793, forward strand.
CCGATCCACCAGTAAATGGAATTTGTGTGCGCATACATGGTCTGCATAAACTCTGGCCTATTATCATGACCTTTGATTTCAAACTTCCATATCCAGGAGAATTTTCTGTTATACCTTTAATGTTTAGCCCAAGACATTTCTGACACCGCTTGATGTCTGTTACTAGAGCATCAAACCTTAGTTGCTTTGAAATTAGGCCTGTCATACAGGTGAAAATGGATGAGCATTTCCTAGTGAATTAAGATTGCGTCGATTTTCATACGTCCCCAAGCTTGCAATCTTAGAGAAAGTTACCGAGGGCTTCTGCCAGGGAATTTGATGTTGTTTATAATTCTTCTAAGGAGCGATATAGAAGTATTCAATGGTGGACAGATTCTCGCATACACAATATGCTGACTATAGATGGTTGGCTCAAGGTAATTGGAGAGTCAGTAAGAGATCAGACTGCAGATCTGGCAGTTGACAGATTTAGGATTTCGCCAATTCGAACCCTTGTTGAATTACTGGTTCGCAACTAAGAAGATCCAAGTGACCTAATCTAGGAGGCATTCCGCGATGGTAATTCTACTTAAATTCCATCTCTCTTCTTAATTCTCTCCAAGAGCAATGATGCAGGTTCATCATTTGGATCTTGTGCGACCAATTTGCCTGAAAACGCTTTCGTGAGGATAGAACCATCTATACTATAGGCTCTTCTTCTAACCTCAGTAACAGATCTCTCAATATCTTCTGCAAAATTCAAGATAACCTTTACCTTAGCTACTATCCTCTTCTGTTCTTCAAAAGGAGGGATAGGCACTACCAATTTTCTCATTGAACCAATATTGAAATGCGTTTGAGCAATACCGACTTTCCCGAAGTTGATTTGATCTCGAGCGTATGCTGAATTAATGTAGAATGAACCATATTCTGAGAGTAGACAAGATAAAGGTCTCATAATTATAAGGTCTGAACAGTTAGCATCTTTCAAGGTGCCAGGAATGACACATGAAATTCCCACATTGCCTGACCTTACTACTACTATGTTGCCGGGTTCAAGCTTTGACTTCGATAATTTATTATGGAAACTCTCAGAGATAAACTTCAAGTCAGTCGGATCAAAATAATTTTCCCTTACGTTCAGTGACCGAAGGAAAGGTATCCCATTTTCAACATACTCTTTCATCATCGGCCCAACATGTCCGACAGTTATGTCCCGACATAATTCCTCGAAAGTAGTCCATACCCAGCCAAGCGGTAATTTGGACAAGCCACTTGCTTCAACTTTCTTAGCATCATAGCATGCAGATTTGCCAACGTTCCTTCCATCAGAATTATGCTTTATCGTTGTTGTTAAATGGTGCGCCCTTGTAGTACGGTTAAGCATTATTTCTGCGGGTACATCATTTGGGCTTTGAGGAACTAGCTGACCTCTAAATGCAGATACCAGAACAGATTGTCTAATTCTCTTCATTATCCCCGGAACATTGTCTAAAGCATCACGCGCTGTCTTGCTATCACTAAAGAGCTCTTCTATTTTTGCAACTATGCGCCTCTGTTCATTAAGAGGTGGCATGGGAAATGGAATCGATGCTACGTCGTCCCTTCTTAACGAGGGTACGGTAGTAGCCCTACTGTACTGGCCCAATCTCACTGTTAACATGAAGTAATAGGCAAAGAGATTGTCGATACTTAGATCAAAACACTCCAATCCCATTATGTTATTGTCTACCAAAGACTCTTGCGCTAGAATCGCTCTCCTGTTCAGGGCAATAGCTGCTCCAATCTTGGCAAAGACTATAGCGCCTTTTTTCAGAGGTTTCGCGTTTAGACTTTTGCAGTCATCTTTGCTAACATAGTTGGCAGCCTGCGTAAGATACCTTTTTCCATTTAAGACGGCTTCTGAAATGTCTCCAACCTTAAAGAATGGAATTTGACCTTTCCTTCTTCCTTGGTACTCCAGAGGGAAGCCTGCCCCCGAAGCTATGCTGCAAACGCTTCCTACGTCGGCAAGAACCCAACCCTTCGGGAGACTCGGTATTGCTTGCGAGTTCATTTAATCACATCTTGGACTTTCCATTGCCAAGTTTGGAAACTAGATCATTCAATGAATTGAGCGCCGTTTCCAAGTGTGCAATAGCTTCATTAGCAAGCTCCGAGGGTTCCAGCAAATTACCAGAATCGCACGAACTGTCTTTTAGCCAGATGATATCAAGATTGTAGTCTCTGTTTTCAATCTCCTTCCTAGTAAATCGCTTAAACCTTTCAGATTCCTTCCGGGGCTTTTGGTTATAGCATTCTTCAAAGTCTCTAAAATAATCATCAGTTAATGGGTGTCCTTTTGTAACTTTCTCGATATTTGTCCGAAGGTCGTAGATCCATGTTTCTTCAGTAGGCAAACCTTTCCTAAAGAACATGATGTTGGCTTTAACTCCGGTGGAATAGGGTGTGAACGTTCCTATCGGCAGTCGCAAGATCGTATGCAATTGGCAGTCTGTTAGCAACAGTTTTCGAATATCTTTTCCTGCGTTATCATCAAAAAAGACATTATCAGGTGCGACCATCGCTGCTCTACCTCCCGGATTTAGTATGTTTATTATGTGTTGGACAAAGTTCAATTGTTTGTTTGATGTCTTAACAGTGAAATCTTCCCGTAAAGGAACTTCACCAGCACCTTTTGTGCCAAATGGCGGATTTGTCAAAATGCAGTCATATCTCCTGCTAGAGTGCCTTCCTTCGCTGAGAGAATCGCCATAAAAGATATCGGCCTCAATCTCGTGCAGATAGAGATTCATTAAGCCTAGCCTTCGGGTATCTAGCACGATTTCGCATCCAGAAAAGGTCTTTTTCAGTAGTCTGTTCATCTCTTCTCTTTTCAGCAGAGCACCTTCCTCTGTCTGGCGCATCGTCCATTCGTAAGCGCCTATGAGGAAGCCAGCAGTTCCCAATGCCGGATCATGTATAGTAAAGTCAGGTTTTTCCCGAATGTCTGGCTTCATGCACCTTACGACGCAACGTATTGCTTCCCGGGGTGTGAAGTATTGGCCTGCGCCTTTTTGCTCGGCTGCGTATTTTTGAAGCAATCCTTCATAGGCTTGAGCCTTGAGGTCGACATCAATTGTGGCCCATTCTGTCTCGTCTATTACATTAATTAGCTTCTTAAGATTCACAGGCTCTCTAAACTTTGAAAGTGATCCAGCGAAGATGTCCCCAAGCACTCCGTTTTCCTTTGCCAACACTCTTAATAGCTCGTTGTAGTGGTCGAGCAACTCGGTTCCAGACCTATTCTTTAGCGACTTCCAATCAAAGCCGGTCGGAATGTCCACGCCCTTTTCGTCAACAAGTTTTAGAAAGAGTAGATAGGTTAGTTGCTCAATGTAATCGCCGTAGTTAATCCCGTCGTGCCGAAGGGTATTGCAAAAACCCCAGAGTTTTCCGATTACTTCTGACATAATACCATCACGTTAATTTTTTTCAAGAGTTCTGGCAGTTTGCCGTCAAACACTTCATTTGCCTTCTTCCAAGCACCATGTCTGGAAAAAGGAGGATAGCTAAAATCTTTTTGCTCCACTATTAGGTTTGCAACTAGATGATTTCTTATAAGTGCAAGCCACTTTTCTTGTTCTTCAGTAAACTTGGTGTTCTTCTTTAGCATAGCGATTGCCTTATCGACTTTCTCCTCTGGCGGGATTAGAGGATCGCCATTTGCCGCATGTCTGACAATTCCTACAATATCGGCAAGCGCGTTGTGGTATGCTCTTCTGAGGTTATCTTCGGTGAACCTCTCTGGTCTCTTCGAGAGCTTCGCCCTTAGCTCATTCAATTCCTTGGTTGTAAAGTTTGACGGTTTGTCAAGAAGGATCTTTATTGCATCGATATGGTCAGGGTTTGCCTTCACAAACTTCTCAAATGTCGCAATGTATTCATCTGGCTTGTACTCCTTACCATCCAGTGTTCTGAAGATCAGTTGTGATTCAATGGTATCTTCCTGCCCTTCCGCGACAAGGAATGGCTGCTTTGCCCTCGGATAATCCTCCATCAATTCCAAGAATCTGTCATCTCTTAGAATCCTCATCGTCTCCGCCCAGTTAGTTTTGAGTTTTATGGGCAGAAATGCTGCAAAAGAAGAGATATCACCATCGGGGATAATACTATCAAACATCTCCCTTCCTTCCTCAGAAACGTTCTTTTCTACTCGTTGCAGCCTTCTCACCAAGCACTTAACGTTGTATTCTCGGTCTTTATTTCCATAGATTGCATCTACTAACTCTTTTACAGACCTCGTGGGTTTGTCTGGCGGGTCTGCTGTGAAATCGCTCGCGTTCTTGAAGTATTCTATTACTTCGACAGAGTCAAAGACTGTAAAGTATGATTTGTGAATGTCGTCTGCACGCCTCGTTCCCCTTCCCAGCATTTGCTCAAACAAAATACGCGACTTTACTGGCCTGACAAACACTAGGTTTTCTAATTTTGGAATGTCGACTCCGGTAGTGAGCATATCCACAGTTACCGCAATAGCAGGCTCTGGCCTGTTTCTAAACTCCCTAATTCTCTGTAATGGCCTATCAACTGTAGGACTTCCAGTAATTTTTTGAACAAACCCGTCGCCTCTGCCAAACTCTTCTCGCAGCATCTCAACTAGCATGTCTGCATGAGATGTGTGGGGCAAATCGTGAATAGCAAAGAATAGAGTCTTTGGGAATCTGCCATAGTCGCGCTCGAAATCTAGCGCATACTTCTTGAACTCTTGGACTATCTTCCTGTTCCTATCAGGAGCTGTAGCCTTCCTTTCCAAGTCTGTAGAATCATATTTGCGCTCATCCTCAAGTACGTCAAAGACTTCCTTGCCGCTTTCTGGATCAACGAGCTTAACCTCTTCGCCTGGCTTGAGGAAGAATCCTTTCATCGTAATGTCGGTCTTAATCTTGACAATATCGTAGTCTACCAAAAATCCTTCTCTAATTGCTCTCTCAAGGCCGTACCTGTATACAATATCATTGAAGTATGCCTTCGTGTGGGCTGCTGGAGTAGCAGTCAGGCCAACCTTTATCGCGTCAAAATGCTCCAGAACTTCGCGCCATTTGCCCTCCTCGGTGGAGGTATAACCTCTATGGCATTCGTCTGCTATTATGCAGTCAAAGGCATTGATTGGAATGTCAAGCTTGCGAGCATCGGGCTCAGTCTCGTCTGATTCAAACATTCCTTCAGAGCCAAAGAGATTGATCCTCATTCTCTGGATTGTGCAAATATAGATGTAGGTATGCTTGGGTTGAGGATTCTCCAAATAGTCATCAGGCAGTTTCTTAGAGTTGAACTTCTGGTCTTCAGAAAGATCCTCTTTGCGAATCCCTTGGCTGTATGTTTCGTATATCTTGTCAAACTTTAATCCAGTCTCAGGCTCAAAGGTAGATAGCGCGCCTACTGCCTGTGCAGCGAGGGCCCGCCTGTCAACAAGGAACAGGATGCGCTTAGCGAAACCGGACTTTAGAAGCCTATACATCAGTGTTGATGCTGTGAACGTCTTACCAGTTCCAGTGGCCATAGCAAGAAGCATCTTTCTCTTGCCCATGACTAGCGAGTCTTCTATCGCTTCGATTGCTTCTCTTTGATAAGGTCGTAGGTCTTTAATCTCTACAGGATTGCTCTTGACCCATGATTCATAGCTCTCAGAACCTCTGAGCAGTTTCTCTTCGATAGCACTTGGAGTATGGAACCTCGCTATTTTGTATGACTTGCTAGCCTTGTGTCTCAGGTCACGAAACCAGATGACTTCGCCATTTGTTGAATAGACAAGAGGAAGATGGTATCCGCTGAAATCGAAGTCCCCATCAAAGTCTTGGGCGTACCTTTCTGCTTGGACTAGGACATTCTGAGGGCCCAGGGTCAACTTCTTTGCCTCTACCGCTGCAACTGCTCTGCCATTGAAAAACAGAATATAGTCTGCAGGGCCGCTCGCTGTTGGGTGCTCTCTTACAGCAGCAAAATCGTAATGTTCGCCTTCTTGGAAATTGACTATGTTGCTCCAGCCAGATTCACGCAACAGCCTATCGATAAGTTTGAGCCTTGTCTTCTTCTCGCTCATGTAATTGGGATCTTTCATGAATATGACCAAGCTGGCGTGCTGCTAATGATTTGATATCAAAAACGCACGTTATAATACTATATGTCGCCTTAAACGGACCAAAAACTATGTGCGCAAGTTCAAGTGAACCTTGTAAAAGGCCCTCCCGACTTTGGGTATCTGCTCGGTGTGTCTTATCTCTGTACGAGGAATGATGCTTGGCGCTCAAGCGCCTTCAAACGCCATTCCATGTCCACGATTTCAGCCAGTTTGCCCTTTGTTAAGGCCAAGTCTTTCAGTGCATAGGCTATGCGAATCAACTTTTCAAGGTCTGTATCTGATAGCCTGCCGTCTTCTCCTTCCTGTATCCTTTGGGCCTGCTTTGCCAGCCTGCGAATAATAGTCCTCATTAATTGGCCTTCGTAGCGAGAATCAGACCAGCTGGATTTTGTCAATAAATGACCTCAAATGCAGAAAAAGGCCTCATAAATGGCCCTGATTCGAGCGTGGCTGAGCACGTACCCCCACCCCCTGGCATGATTTTGATTGCCGTCAGTACATTAATCGCATGGCTATCACGCTTTACCACTAATTCTGTAACGCCGTCTGCCATTAGGTGTCAGACACCTCGATAAACCCAAGGCCTTCTTTTTTCATTATTTTAAGGATGGCTTTGCGGCCTTCAGGTGTCACCTTGAGCAAGTCAAAGATGCCTGTAGTTTGATAGTTTAGTTTTTGCTTTTCTGCAACGGCATTAACGTGATGGGCGACTTTCTGCCATACTATGACATCGCTATTCTCTATCCTCTCTGCGGCTCTTAGCATCCGCAGGTCTAGGTCAGCCATCTGAGCGGTAAGGGCTCGCTTGGCATCAATGTCAGTAGTAGAATTGCGATACTCAATCAAGTCATCGCGAAGAGATGACAGCCTTGTCATCTGTCTCTCGAAGAAACTTGAAAACGGTAGGACCTCGTTTCCTGTTTTGCCCAGTTCTTTGTAGAGGAGTTGGATATCCGAGTTGACGGTATTCTTGTCAATCCTCATTATGCCTGCTATCTTGCGGGCGGATATCCCGACCTCGAAGTGCAGCCGGTAAACTTCTTGGCGGCGCTTGTTTCGCTGTGACTTGGTGTAAGGTGCGAATTTTGACCTATGTTGACTGAAGTTAGCGTTCAGGCCGGCCATAAGATCAGGGCTTGCGTCAAGGCCGGTTGTGACAGACGGATCGGCACCGATATCAGCGACAGAATCAGTCAACTCGCAGCCTCCTGTCTGAGTCTCGGTCAGGAGGGTCAGTTGAGTCAGTTAGGTCAATAGAGCAGGATGTCTGCTGATCTATCTGACCTTTGACGTTTTCAGAATTTGGGCTGTGTTCCTTCATATCTGACCTATCTGCCTTATCTGACCTGCAAAGAACGAGCGGCTTTATCGATGTCACAACTATGTCATTGCCGGGTGCCTGCTCCATGATGTCTCGGATTCCTCTCAGTTTCTTATTGTCTTCGACTCGCATCTTCTTTCCAAGATAAGCCCGCATTTGCTCGTTGCCAGGCTTTTCCATCGCAATCTTCGTCGCTTCTCTAAACTCTATTGGTGCTAGCATTGATAGGACAACTTTTTGAATCTCCTTGATTGCAAATACTCTAGGGTCTTCTGGCGTATAGATAGAACGTCCGTATTGCCTGATGACCGAGTTGTAAAACTCGATTGCAGCATTGGCGTCTGTCTCGTCTGCTACGATACTAAGCCTGAGCCGGGCAAAAGCCTTTGTACATTTGAATAAACTGTCTAAGATGCGCTTTGAGGTAAAGTCCTGGTCTGTGGCGATCTGTACCCAGTGCTCATTTAGCATGGCTTGGGCCTCGTCCGTCAGGACAGGATTGATGCTCTTTGCATAGTGAATGTATTTCTTGATAAAGTTGTAGTTGTACCGATTGCGCTTGCGTTCTCTATCAGACCTCTCATAGGCATATTTGCGATTGCCCTCTGAGGAGCTGTCGCGCCTGAACTCAAAGAGCAAGTCAAATCTGTCTCTTAGAGGCTTTACAAGTGGCAGCTCGGAATCAGAAATGCGGTCCTTGTTCTCCCAGGTAGCGCCTATCTGGTTTGTCGATGCAATGATTGTAGTCGGCGCATCTATTGGCTTGTCAAATCCGTGTTTATTGACATTGAAACAGCCTTCCGCCATAATGTCAAAAAGGAAGGATTGATCCTCGAATGCTATCAAGCCTATCTCATTCACAGCACAAAAGGCTTGCTTTGCCATCACTACGGGCCCAAATTTCAGGACAAACATATCGCCCTCTTTATCGACTATCGCAGTCATGGACTTCGGGCTTGCATATTGAGATGTGACATACTTGCTTGACGGAATGAGTTTTACTCCGTCTCTCAATAAGAGCGACTTTGCCTCCCCCGGGTCGCCGGCGCATAATATGTTAATCCTAGAATCACGGTCTGCAGTATTTACTGCTGAGAGAAGCAGGCCCTTCTTTGGTACGAAGTGGCCGACTACGCTTAACGCAACCATCGAAGTTAGCCTGTCGATTAGTGACCAAGTGTCAGCGCATCTAATCGCCGCAAACTTTTTGACAGCCGCAATATCTTTGCATGTGAGCTCTAGCTCCTCACGGTGTTCATACTTGATACCCGCCGCATGCATTATTGGTGCTAGCCTGCTATTCCTGCCGCCGCCCTTTACAATGTGAATATCGCCTGTCACCGTGACGAGCTCACCGACGCCTACGGATTCGTTATCACTGCCAAACAACACGACAGGTAGTCGTTCTAGCTCGTTCTTTGGCTGTGTATCTTGCATCCAGACGTTAACGGCTGTTAGGTACTCATGGGATGCACTGACTTCAGTGTCCTTGCATGATGGGCATTTACGATATTCTCTTTCATCAAAGCTTGCAAGCGGTACCTTGTACAGTATCTCGTCCACTTTGTCGCAATTGTTACAACGGATCATCGTCTTTGAAATCAAGTTGTAAATATCAGAGCGTGAGACAATGACACCCTGAACGGTATGCCTTCCGCTTTGCTTCCTTAATGCCTGAGAAATTATCAGTGTCGGCGTTTCAAGGGCTGCAAGGAAATTTCTTGAAACGTACCTGTAGCAACTGCAATTCTGTATCCTACATCTGCCACGCTTACCATCAAAATGATCCTCATGCTCCGTCTTGTCATGGCTGCATTTGCACGACTCGGAGATTGTGGCAACTGCTGTCATACTTTCGCAGACACCTGCGCTAACTTCTTACGTGCCAGATTCCCTGTTTCAATGGCAATTTTAGGTCTGTCTGATGCAGAGCGATGTTTTGGGTGTTTTTTGACCAAGTCGTCATTTTGAGGATTGTTACCTTGGTCCATGTTCTTTATCGCTGACAATTTCTTTCTCTTTATCACTTCGTGGATTTCATGGCTCACACGGAGAAGCAATATTGCCACCTTTTCGCGGCACTTCCAGTTCAGCATGACAGGAGCAAATGCAATGAAGCTCGAGGCCCAGACTTGCTGAGACATAACTACCTGTGCAGGTTCCACAAGGAGCTAGGCAATGGTTGATAGTGTCCGTCTTACGAGGGGTCATTGATACGTTTGTCACTCGCTGGCTAGCGCTCCCTTCTTGTTGTCGGTGTCATGTTCACATAGCCGTAAAATTACACTTGAGAATGAATCTTTGAGATTTCCTCTTTTGGCAAGTTCATTGTACGCTCTTTCGGAAACTCGAATTAGCTTTGTTGTCACAGTATGCGCAAGCAACAAAGTTAATTATATAGCTGACCCGTAGTGCTACGGATGCAGTACGACCTAAAGATCGATAGAGCAATCTTAAATGAGCTTTCGGAGGGACAATGTAATTATCGCAAACTCTATCGGTATGTCAATCGACGCACTAAGAGAATAATATCGTTTGAGACCTTTGGTAACCACTTGCGAGATCTGGTGAACCGCGGCATGGTCCTAAAAGAAGATACAGGGCAGAGAGGTAAAGCCGTGACCTATAGTTTATCGGAGCTTGGAAAGAAGAAGGCAAGTCTATTTGTCGCTACGAGGATCACTCTACAGGATAAGTCCACATACGGATTTCTTGAGGCATATCACGCAATTCTTCTATTCGATGAAAAGAGGCCCAAGTTTGTTTCGTTAGCTGAACTAGAGGATATCATTTCCAGGCAAGGCAAGAAACTCGATGAGTTTAAAGAGGATGAACCATGGCAAGACGGAGATGAGAGAGGATGGAACTGCACATTATCACCATACATTGAATTTATTTTGATAGAAGAGAAAGTTAAGTGTAAAAGCTGTGGATGTGAGGAGTATGTGTTCTCTAGGGCTTTGGTTACAGGACCTGGCATTGCAGCAAAAGATTTTACGAATGTCTATGTGCGCCATCTATATCACAATCGCTTCTCTGACGCACAAATAAGACGTGCACTAGATTGCCTTGAGTCCGAGGGTTACTTAACAAGAGTCGAATCTTTTGACTCTGAGATAAGGTATGCTATCGCTGACAGCCATCTCAGGGACTTTACACACTCACTGAGCATGCTGATATTTTATGAGCGAAATCTAAGGTACTTGTTTTGGTCAAGCGTAAAACGGCCTACTGCAGATGAAGTAGATTGGCTAACATTTTTGGGAGGAGACCAAGATGCCCAGAGTAGTCTAGACTTTTACGCGCTGCAGAGGCGCAAATGTACTGAAACCAATCGAGAGACCGCTTTAGAACAGGCAACCAAACTCGAGCTGGAGATTAGAGAGAAGCGGATTCAGGTCATTTCGGATATGAAACTAATGATAAATGAATATCCGGAGCTTTCAGAAGTATTCTTGAAGAGCCTTCCAAAAGATGTAATTAAGAGTATGAATTGTTGACAGCGAATGACGACCATTTTATTCAGACACTTTGCTTCTATGACCTATCCAATAATCCCTTCTCATACAGAACCTTGTAAATCATGTCGAGCTTGTCTTCTTTTTCCTTCTCTTTGGCCTTGATTTCCTCATAAGCTGCAACGGTAAGCGGATAACTGCACTGAGGATTAGTGCAGTACTTGACATCTGGCGCATTTACGCGGTTGCATTTGGGGCAATTCAGTATCGAAGGCTTGTCCTTGGCTCCCTCAACAATGATTCCTTCTCTGGCTAGAATTTGAAGTTTCAGGTTATTGCCCATCCTAGAGCTGACGTATCGCCCAGGTTGGCGAGAGTTCATTGTCCAGCGAACTTTTTTTCGAAGTGCAAATTCAGGCAGCGAGTCAGAATCGTAAGTAATTGCAGAATGACGGATGCAATAAGGGTTCCATTTCTTTGTACGGAGCAGATGCTCTAAAGTCTCTCGTTCCTTTGGGTCAGTTATCTCGCCCTTTTTCAATAGCCTAGATATCCTGCCTCGTAACGATTGCATCATCTGCCACATTGATTCAGGATTTACAGGAGCGCCATTTTTCAGGCTGCAAATGACTCTAGCATCGGGATTATCCTTGAAAGGATGCAGATTGAGCCAGTCGCGGACATATGGAAATGAGAGGGTTAGTAAAATGGGTCCACCGCCTGTTTTGGTGTTGTGCGGAATTTCACCTTCTGCGTACCTCTCGTTTAGGCGAATGTGCTTAATCTTCAGCACCGTTACTTCGTGATTTCTGGCGTCAAGATCCCAGAAAAGCCCAAGAGCCGCCTTATTTCTTGGATGTGTGCAATATCGCAATATAGACAGAATTTCTCCCTTGTCCCATTTTTCAGCGTCAGCATAAGGACTCTTGCGAGTCGCCTTCATGTGTTGCATTTTCGCAAATGCAGGAGTTTCCCAGCTGTTTGAATCTGTAAGGTCGTCGCGTCCCCGCTGGTTGTAGAGCCATCGAAAGAAAAACTTGATGCTGTCCTGATAGTCGTTGTAAGTAGTCTTCCATTTTTCATCCGGATCAATGTCTTTTGACTTCCTTTTGGTGTCAAGGAATGCGAGGATCTCGGATTGTTTGGAGACATCAAAGTATGACTTCCCGCCAAGGTGCATTGCAAATAATAGGTTCTGATAGACGTGATTCTTGATGTGTCGCTCACTGGCGCCAGTCCGATGCATGTAATCATGCATCTCAAGAAGAAGGGCTGCATTGGCCTGATTCGGCACGTCAGGAAGCCTTGAAATTACTCGGGTAAGACTCATGGGCACTTTTTGAGGAACCAATATCAGCTAAGGAGAAGATGTATTTGAACCCATGAGTAAAATGGGCCGTAAGGGATTTGAACCCTCGACCTTTCGATTATCAGTCGAACGCTCCACCAAGCTGAGCTAACGGCCCGCGAAGGAACAGCAAGTCAAGCGATATTTAATTCGTTTGCCAGATGGCCGCTGCGCTACACTTTTAACCCCAGATTACGATAATTCTAGCTGATCTAGTATAGGCAAGAAAAAAGTACTCTCTGAATCCGCGTTGAAGGAAATGGTTATGCCACAGCAGGGAGAGCTGCTTGGCCGAGTTATCAAACTTGTCGGCGGAGATAACATCATTGTCAAATGCACCGATGGTAAAGTCAGAACTTGCAGGATAAGAGGCAAAATTAAGCGCAGGATGTGGATACGCGACAACGACCTTGTACTCATTGCCCCATGGGACTTTCAGTCTGAAAGGGCAGACATCATCTGGCGCTACATTTCCGCACACGCCGAGAAGATGAAGGCCGACGGTCTTTTAAACGGCCTCGACTGATACTTTTAAATTATCATCGATTTTCGTTAGTTGCGTGGGCCGGTAGTTTAGTCCGGTAGAATACCTGCCTTGCATGCTTTAGGCAGAGGAGACGTAGGTGGTCGTGGGTTCGAATCCCACCCGGTCCACTACATCCCGCGCAATCAAACAAGATTCCCTCATGTCGGCAGGCTTGCGGCTAATTTAGAGAGAAGAGCGCTCTCGTTTGGCTCCTATTCTTTTATACAAGATTTCAAAATGTATATGCACCGAGGAGATGGACTGATTGCGCAGGGATCAGATAATTGAACAGGAAATGTCGGACTTGGCTCATCGTGTCATGCATGCCGACGACTCGATAATATTTTCGGCAGTAGGCCATGCATCGGGCTCTCTAGTCTCGTCGTCTGCACCGCGGCACTTTTCGCCGCAAGATAGGCTTACACAGGCTGACATTGAAAAGTATGTCTTTCAGACAGGCATCAACTGCGCGATGCAGCGAATCTGGGAGCATAGGGCCGGAAGGCTGCGGTATTTTGCATCATATTATGACGGGATGATGCTAGTAACAGTTGTTCTAAACGAGGATTATTTCTTGCTGACAGCTATTGACCAGGCTGGCGGCTCGGTTGATGGCTTTATTACCAAGAAAATAATACCTTCGCTTTCCAAAATGATGCATTAAGTAAGCGCAAGTCATTTTTATTGGCCGGTTTTCAAGAAAATGACGTGCGCGAAAGACAGGTAGTATGCGCCGTTAGGAAGGAGCTTTGGACAGCAGCGGACCCTGTCAGGGCGCTATTGCTTGCCAAGTATTTCAAGACCGGCCCCGGTCAGTACGGGCACGGTGACCTATTCATTGGAATTACGGTCCCGCTGCTAAGACGCATTGCAAAACAACATGCAAAGAATGCAGAGCAGCAGGACATCCGGCAACTTGTTGCGTCGCCCTATCATGAAGAGAGGCTTGTGGGGCTTTTGCTGCTCGTGCAGATGGCATCGTGCCGAGAAATGCTGGAACCTGCTGCTAGGCTCTACCTGACCATCCGCGAAAGGGTGAACAACTGGGACCTGGTCGACCTTTCGGCACCTAAGATTCTAGGGGCTTATCTTGCAGACAAGAATGATCGCTCGGTACTCTACGACTTGGCGCGTTCGAAGGTTGTCTGGGACAGACGCATCGCGATAATTTCTACGTTTTACCTTATCAGAAACAGCGACTTTGCCGACGCGCTGAAGATAAGTAGGATGCTTCTAACCGATGAGCACGACCTCATACACAAGGCGGTAGGATGGACGCTGCGTGAAATTGGCAAGCGCGATTCCAACCTGCTTGAGAGTTTTATACTTGAAAATTACAGCAAGATTCCGCGTACCACGCTTCGCTATGCGATCGAGCGATTTTCAAATGACAAGCGGCTCTACCTCTTACAGCTCAAAGCGAGCGGCGCGATGAGGAAAATGTAGATAGGGTTAAATTATGGTCGGCTCGGATTGGTTTTGCAATGGAATACGTTTACGCTGCACTACTGCTCCACAAGCTAAAGCAGAATATCACCGAGGATAATGTCAAGAACGTGATCAAGGCCACCGGTGCAAGCCCGGACGACGTGAGGGTAAAGGCACTCGTGGCCGCGCTTTCAGAAGTTAACATTGATGAGGCCCTAAAGGCAGCCCCGGTGGCTGTAGCTTCCGCTGCTCCGGCAGCTGCGGCGCCTTCAGGCGGTGCAGCAGCGGCTCCAGCAAAGGAAGAGAAGAAGGACGAAAAGAAAGAGGAAGAGGCGCTCGAAGGGCTCTCTTCGCTCTTTGGTTAAGCGGTTCCCTTTTTTCCTCCTTTTCACTTTATTCCGCTACTAGTTCCAGCCTCTAGTGGGATTTTGCAGAGTATTTTTAAGTCAAATTCCATCTCCGCAAATTTATGAAAAGACTTGTCATTTTCGCACTGATAGGAGTGTTGCTAGTGGCGGCCATTCCGCTTACTGCAATGGTTCCCAGTGCGTCGGCAGCCAAGGCCGGAAAGAACCAACTAAATGCTGGCGCCAACGATGCCGTCATCGCTCGCCTGCATGCGAGAGGATACGCGCTTATTGGAGGTAATGGATTGCAGAATGCGACCATTAACCTGCACGGGCCTGCCCACCACACCACAGACAAACGCATTCTTATTCCGTCATTTGACGGCACCGTAAACATCGGAGGAAAAGCGTATGATGTGAGTGGTCAGGGCGTGATAAAGGTCGGTCCAGGTAGCAAAATGATGGATGTGCTTGTGATTCACGGCAAGGTTTCAAACGGCTCGAATCACAACCTTCTGCTGCGCTTTATAGTAGGCCCCGGGAACAACGGCACTCACACAATTGTTGGAAATCCCGCAGGCAGGATGGGCATAGGAGTGAAGCTTGTTGATATGACTGGCAAGCTTATTCTGAACGGCACTTCTTCTGGAGGCGGCGGAGGTTCTACTCCGGGTCTTGACCACTTTACGGTGAGCCCGATTGGCAACCAGACAGCAGGGCAGCCCTTCAACTTTACAGTAACTGCCATCTCGACCAACGGTACTGTTCTTGATAGCTATAACGGAACTGTTAGCTTGGGCACCAACGATGGTACTAGTCCCGCAGGCAATGAAAGTATCTTTACACCAGAGACTTACAGCTTTGTTCCGGGCTCGGACAATGGTGTCCATACGTTCTCATCGACAATGTACAACGCAATGAGCAGCGTATACATCAATGCCTCGGGCTCAGGCAAAACCGGCATGAGCAATTCCTTTGCAGTAGTACACGGCAACTTGGCGCAGGTGAGAGTAAACCCTCCGTCAATCACACTTGTACCAAATGCCACCCAACTATTTGCCGCTTCAGCTTTTGACAGCTTTGGAAACCAAATGTCTGGAACAGCCTTTAACTGGTCGCAGACCACAGGCATAGGCACCTTGAGCCCTGGCAATTCGTCAATGTTTGAATCCTTGCACGCATCCACAAGCACAGCGGGCGCCAATGGCACCGTGGTTGCAACGGCAAACGGCACAAGCATCAGCGGATCGTCATCAGTAACGATAAGTTCAGCCTCGGTACACTTGGATCACTTTGCAATCAGCTTTATCCGCTCGAACCAGACAGCGGGCCAGCCCTTCAACTTTACGGTAGTAGCAGTAGACAACCTTGGCGGCATAATGACAGGCTTTAACGGCATGGTCAACCTGACAGGCACGGACGGCTCCAGCCCGCTTGGAAACGCAAGCATGTTCAGCCCGCAGAGCTACGTATACCAGAACTCTGACGCGGGCAGGCACGTGTTCTTTGCGACAATGTTCAAGGCTATGCGAGGGGCAACAGTAACTGCAAGTGGAGCGGGCAAGACCGGCAGTTCAAACCCATTCAACGTGGTTCCAAGCGCAATAACAAAGGTCACAATCACGCCAGACAATGTTACCATTACGGCAAACGCCACGGTGATAGCGACCGCTAACGCAACCGACGCCTACGGAAACCCGGCGAACTCGGGCTTTGAGTGGAGCATCAGTCCGACTTCAGGGGTGGCAACTGTGACTCCGACTGCAAACACCCACAGCGCTGCAATAAGGGGAGCCAACGTCAGTACAGTTACGACGGGCACCCTGACAGCCAAGGCATCGGGGACCTCGGTGTCAGCAACCGCCCCGGTCAAGGTCAGCCCGTGACCTTTTCCTTTTTCTTTTTTTTCAAAAGCCATAAATTAAAACGATGGCATTCTAGGCATAATTGTCAGGCCTCAAGTTTTGCTTTGGGCCGGTTCCAGCCATACTTGCTGCAATCTGCATAACTGGCGCTCTTGCAGCCCCATTTGGCGACCCTCGCCTGCTCGTCGTGGCAATTCCCATAGAGGTCCTCTTTATTGCGCTTACAATTCTTACTGCCCTTGGCTACAGGAAGGCGTTGTATGCGTGCCTCCCGTTAGCCGGAATAGTAATTATAGGTAATTCTCTGGCACCTCCGCATGTCCAGATAATGACAACATTTTCAAAGCCACTTAACGCGGTGCTGTTGATAATAGGTGGCTATGTACTCCAAGTGGCGTTGATTGCCGGAATATTATCAAAACTGAAAAAGGACAGGGCCCTAGCACGCTCCCGTGCGGGAGACCATAGTCCTTCAATCCAAATACTGGCGACATCAGTTAGTCATGTTGGCCAACACATAATCATCCTGACCAGCTCTTTTCGGATAGGGGCTAGCTCGGCTGCGCTTTTTGCCGACCGCTTGGTTCCTTTCTTGGACCAAGTGCCATTGCAGCCTCTATTACAGAGGATCAATGAACCTAGGCAAGGGGCGCAGATCTTGAAAAGCTCTAGGATAGCCTAGTGACATAGTGAACTCTGGCAGATACAACGCTACGGGTAGCGCTACTGGTAGCTTAGTCTGCTACTGGTAGCGAGTCAAAAAAATTAGCCTTACTAGGCTATAGGATGACAGAGTAACGACTAGGCAAGTGTTATGACACTGGAAATGGTCGTTCGGATAGGGGCAAGATAGGTATGTCGGCACTTACATCAGATAAGCAAAAAGGCAGGGCTTTTCCCAAAGGCTCAAGACCAACGATTAATCAGGTAAGGTCGAATGGCAACTTCATCCTGATGCCGCTGGAACCAGGCAAATGTTACTGGGTCCACAGTGGCAAAGATAGAGCCATAAAGTTCAAAAATTCAGATTTCCCGTCAGAATGTTACCTGTTTACGATCGGGAGACACCTGACATACGAACAGGCGGAAAGATTGAAAGCAGATTACATAGCTTCACATCCAAACGCAATACAAGATGCAGCTAAAAGAAAGCAGTCCGTGGTTCAAGCGAAGGCGTATACGCGATCATCAGTTGAGCCTAACAGTCTGAATGAAACAAAAAATGCGGATGCCAATAACAAGATCGGTTTTGGAGTTGCAGATCCGCGTTCCAAGTCTCAATTCTCATATCCACTTTTCTATGATCTGGCAGCACCCTCAACCTCAAAAATTGTACTGCAAATGCAAGAAATGATTTCTTTCCACCTGCTCCTACCCCTACTAGCAGAGGTACAGTCGAGTGCGGGAATGCCTCTTGACCTAATAAGGCTGGCTCGCGCAAATTTGATCGATAAGTTCAATAACGAGGTCATACGCAAAACGGCAAATACTTAATTTCCTACGATAGAGAATAGCACCAGACATATTTGGTCAGTTTTGTAGGGGTCGAAGACTTAGAAAGTCCCTCGGATCTGTGCACATCTTTTGGAAGTTAGATTTGCCGAGTGAAGGAGAGCTACTGTGGCGTGTAGCCCTTCTTCTTTGCCTCGTTAGCCAGTGCCTGAGCCTTGGCCTCTGCCCTTGGAAGAACGTACTGGGCGGTATCAGGCGCAAGGTACCCGGACTCTGCGGCAAGCGAGCGTGCCTGCTGTTCTGCCTTGACGAGTAGAGGAGTAACGGTCTCGGGCGTCATGTAGCCGACCTCGGTCGCAAGCGCGAGTGCCTGCTGGAACGAACGGATCAGTTCGTCCCTGTACTCGGCCAGATTAATCTGGAGGTCCCGCTCCTTGAACATCAGGCCCTCTGATATCGCAAAGTTGACCGCGATGCCCGCCTCAATCGGCTTTATGTTCAGTTTGCCGAGAAGCGAGGCGAGTGCCTGCGAGATGACGTCGCCGGGCTTTGCGGCCACGGTGTCCTTGTTCACCCAGATAGTGCCCTGGTCTATTTTCGTCTGAATATTGGCGACCTTGAACTCGGAAAGCACGGGTCCGGGAGCAATCCCGGTGTTGCCAGCAGGGACCACAATTTCCTTGCTTGCAATGTCGCCTCCTTTGGCCGGCAGGAACACCTTGTTCTGGGCAAAGATCAGGTTGAGCTTGAACGGGCTGATGTTTGTAAACATGAGCGCGCACTGGCCTTCGAGTTCCTTGCTCAGGTTCTCCATGCCTGCAACGCCCTGGACCTTCTCAAAGGCCCGTTGCGCAACCTTGTTTTTGATTATCCTTATCTTTATGTCACTTCGGAATTTTTTGCGCAGCATCATGAGTTGCGTTGCGCGCACCTTGGTCATCTTCGAGAGCGCTATTACGTTGTAGTTCTCGGGTAGCTGCTGGAGCTCCTCGTACATCAAGCGCTTTTTCTTAGGGTAGTGCTTGCGTTGCTGCTGCGCTACTTGGGCCAAGTCCTATTCCTGCTCCTTCTTGGCCTCTTTTAGAGACGATAGCTTGACGCCCTTGCCCATGGTGAATTTTATCATGGCGTTCCGGATGTTCTTGTCGCCCTGCGGAAGCTTCTTCTCAATCGCCGCAATTACGGCACTTGCGTTTTCCGCTAGCTGGCTGTCTTCCATCTTTTCGTCGCCTATCTTGGCCGCAACGTTCAGCTGGCTCTTTGCCCTTACTCGCACCGAATTTCTGAACCTGTTGGCAATGTTCTCGACCGGCGCCCCATAGGGAAGAGGCGTGGGCATCTTGCCCTTTGGACCCATGAACTGACCCAGAGAGCGACCAACCGAGGCCATCTGACCCGTGTCGGCAAGGAAAAAGTCGTGACCGCGGACTAATTTTCGGGCCTCGCGCTTGTTTGTGCCAAGCCTGTCAAGTTCCTCAGGAGCCATCACCTTGTCAATCCCTGCGGCTCTGGCCCGGGTCCCGAGGTCTCCTCCTCCAATAACGCAAATGGTCGGCTGCTTGCTTGGCTTGTGGGGAAGGGCCACCACCTCGTTAAGGTTGAAACCTTTCTTTACGTCGATATCCTTCAGAATAAGTGTCAACTCGGCGGACTGGCTAAACTTGCGCTTGGGCGAACCCTCTCTAGCGCGCTTGACCAGCTCGAGCAGTTGGCTATCGCTTACCATAGCTTGTACAGCCAGAAACTGGATTGGAAGCCACTTAAAATCCTTAGCCTCCGTAGGGACGTTACTTGTAAGAAGCGCGTATTCTTGCAAACAGCGAGATCTGCAAGGCAATGATTACTGAAATGAGAGCAAGTATAGGCAAGATGATAGAGTTGAGCTGTCCCGATGCATCGCGGAGGCTATTGATGTCTGTGTCTATCGACGACTTGGCTTGGTTAACAGAATTTGAGAGTGTCTCTCCCGTCTTGTTCAAAACTACATTAGTGGTGGTGAGCTGGTTTTGAAGGTTGACAAGCTGTTTGTTTGTAGTGTTCAATTTTGTGTTTAATTGGTCAACCGACTGCTGTATTGAGCCGATGGAGCTGTTGCTGACCGTGATCACTTTAGAGTCATGGGCAAGGTATCCTTTGTAAAAGGCTATTGCATGTATGATATAGGTGCCCTGCTGCGCAAGCTTGACGTCTGCATAGTACAAGCCCTCATGCAGCTGTACAAAGCTCTTGCCCAAGTTTATCGTCTGGTTGCCTCCGCTTCCGTAGTGTATGTGCGAGCTTCCCAAGAGATCGGTCCCGTTAGAGTTTACCAAAGCGCCATCAAACGTTACCTGAACGAAAACCCGAAAAGTGCTATTAGTAGAAACTTGCGTTGGCGAATCGAGTTTTGCGGCAAGTGTGTGTTGTTGCGGAATCTGGCTCACCGCTGCGTTCTGTGTAAAGACTATCGGAATTTCCTGGGTGTTTGGTGACCCGATGCTT
Organism: Nitrososphaera sp.; assembly: GCA_039938515.1. Lineage (NCBI taxonomy): Archaea > Thermoproteati > Nitrososphaerota > Nitrososphaeria > Nitrososphaerales > Nitrososphaeraceae > Nitrososphaera > Nitrososphaera sp. The sequence continues at coordinate 33,119 of JBDUUL010000024.1, forward strand.
GAAATCACTTCAAGGTTGTATATGCCGTATGGATAAGTGTTGGAGGCTGGAGGCCAAGTGAATAGCTGCGCTGTAAAGATTCCATTCTTGTCTAACTTGAGAATATCTTGCCTCAGGACCTTTCCGGCAGGGTCTACAAGGCGAGCTACCAATGTGTCGTTTGCCGCGCCTTTGCCATAAACTACCACAGTATCGCCTGCAGAAAATGCGCCTTGGTTTGTTCGGAAAAGAAACTCTGCCGCGTCCGCCTTCTTTACAAGCGCGCTGGAATTCAAATCTGGAATACAAGCCATCGCACTCACAACTAAAAAGGATGCAAGAATTATTCTGACAACTTCAAAGCCGCCTTGATTACTCCGCGCCAATTTGAGCAGCTTGCCTATATTGGTTAGAATTGCCATGAGCTTTCAATACTTTGACAGGAATTCGGTATTTTACATAAAGACTTCAAAAAGTTCAGACATTGTATCGATTTGCTGTTTTCAAAAAAAGAGAAGGAAAGGGAAGGATAGGAGTCATTCACTCCTATCTCTATACTACGTTGACCGTGGATGTTGATGTTTGTGACAGTAGCTGTGGCGTTGCGATGTTGGTCACAATGAAGGTCCTTACAGTGTAGGTGCCAGATGTGTCTGGAGTCCATGAGCTACCTACGTTAAGGCTTCCACCTGCATTGAGGGTGCCAGTTTGGAACGTCAGAGATACGGTCACGTCGTTTGAGTCTCGGACTTCAATGATTGCTGCGAATGGCTGTGCATTGTTGTTATTGTTCTGGACTGTGGTTGCCAATACTACCTGCTGGCCTGCTGTGATTTGTGAGACTTGTGTGCCTGCAATGCTCTGTGTCTGTGGTGCGGTTACTGATGTTGCGTTGTTGTTGCCTAACCCGCTGCTTGAGCCGATGACAGTGTTGAAGAAGAAGTCCTTGCTTGGGTCAGCTACCTGTTTGACTCTTGTTGCGAAGTCTGCGGGGTACTTGTCGTTGTACTTGACGGTCAGTGTGTCGCCTGTCTTGACTGAAACAGAACCTGCTGAAACGCCGGTTGTTGTCGGGATGTTAACGGTAAAGTTGCCGGTGTTCGGTCCAGTCTCTAATGCTGACAGTGTGATGCCTACCGCGTCAGAGGTCGAGTATGCCCTGATTGGTATGCTGTCGACTGCTTCGCCGTCAGTGTTTGCATCTGGATCGCTAACGGTCAAGGTGAATGAATCTCCCGCTGCGATTGTCTGTCTGTCGGTAGAGAATGTCGGGTCGAAGCTCTGAACTTTGAATGTGGTTGCAACTGTTACCTTGTTGCCGCTTGCATCTTTTTGGTCTGTGTATCGCAGTGAAATTGTGTCACCCGGAAGTGCTGTGCCAAATATTTCCTTGCCTGCGCCACTGAATGCGCCGCTAGTTGCGGTGCCAACCGCTGGTGTCAGTGTCAATTTGGTGTGGAAGATGCCTGTGTTTGCGCCTGTCTCTTCACCCTGGATACCTGTCGAAAGGACGTTTGCATTAGTCGCGTCTGAAGTGATTCTCAAGTAGTCAGCTGTCGGATCAGTGAGGTCAACACCTTGTGGGTTCACGTTGAGGTCGTTGTCTTTTACATCAATGCCCACCTTGGTTCCTGGACCGACGATCGTTGGCGTAACTGTGACCATACCTGTGGATGTTCCGACCTTGAGGTCAAGTTCTCTGTCGACGTTTACTGACAGGTCGCTTGCAACTGAATCGGTGTAGTGTACTTCAAGGGTTGTTGCAAACTTGTTTGTTGGCAGGTCACCTATTTTGACATCCTTGCCTATCTGGATATTCTTTGTAAAGATGCCAGTATTAGGTCCTGTTTCCTGCAAGTTGGAGATGACTGTGTCTGAGCTTACTGTGTCGTCGCTTGTGTGTAGAGTTACGCTAGCCTGCTCGGCAATCGTGTTGTCTCTGTTCAGGTCTGGGTCGTTGAGTGTGAGTGTGATGTTGTCACCGTTTCTGACGATTGAGTTTGATGATGTTACAGCACCATCGTAGTCCTTCAAAGTGACAGATATGCTTGAGGATGTTCCGCCAGATGTGTATGTGAATTTGACTTTTGCGTTGTTAAGATCGGCAATGCTAGCGGTTCCCGTGTTGTCAAGAACATACTGGTATGTGAAGATACCTGAGCTTGCGCCTGTTTCAGTGTATATCTGTGGAGTTAGTGCGTTTCCACCGCTTGTGAAACCACCGATCGATCCTGCTAAGGAAGAACCATCACTCTTGGTGATAGCGACTGTCAGAGGGTTTGCAGAAGCTGGACCGAGAAGCGGACTGTCAATGCTGCTTGGGTTGATATTCAGACTCTGGTCGGTTACTGTGATTGTGAACTTTACTTGTCCACCCGGAGCTGCAGGGTTTGGAATTGTTGTTCTGTCAGTGTCAATCGTTACTGGAGGGTTGCCTACCGTAATGTCGACAGTGCTTGTTTGTGACGGTCTTTCAGAGAAATCACGATATTTGAACTCGACTTGGTCACCGTCTTTCAGACCGGCAGGGACTGTTGTCTTGTATGCAGTGTTGATAATTTGCATGTCCAAATTGTTTGCCGTAAAGACGCCTGTGTTAGCACCTGTCTCGACAAAGGTTACAGTCATTGGAGATCCGCCAAAGTTCACACCAACGCCAGCAGCTTTGACCGTCAGTGCAGCCAAGCTAGCTGTGTTACCCACACTTGCTGTAGGCACAAACTGAGATGGATTCAGTGCGCTCGAGTCTGCGCTGTTGAATGTAATTGTGAATGAGTCTTGTGTGTCTGGGTTGAGGTTTTGGTCATTGTCAGTTATTGTGAGTGGGAACTTTGAGTTTAGGCTTACTGTTGGTTGTGGAGCACTAACCTTACCTACCACGTGTGACACCACAGTTACCTGCTGGAACACCTTGCCGAGTATGTTCGGGTCGGCTGCGGGGTCTGTGTATTTTATGTAGAGGTTGTTGTTTTGTGAAAGTGTTGAGGCGTTGAGGAATATGCCTGTTGTTCCCTTAGTTGCGTTGTCATTGAAGAATGAGTCGCCTGTTGTAAATTGGATTGCAATCTTGTTATCAGTTGTGTCTGGGACAAAAACGCCGCTGTTAAAGTCGGTTTCCTTCATTGGTACATTGCAGAACTTGTTGTCGGAAGTTGCCGATGCTGTAACATTGTCCATCGTGATACAAACTAGACTTGTGAAGTTGTCCCTTGTTTTGGTGTCAATGTTCCTGTCCTGATCGTTAATCTGGATAGCGATGCCGTTTGGAATGTTTACAGTGTTCTGAAGTGTGAGCTGACCGTCAGTATTTTGCAGTGTAACTGTCTGAGATGAGGTTACTGAGGGGTTTGGAATTGCTGCGTTGTACGGGGCTGTTGCACTTGCAGGGAAGTCGGTTGGATATACATCAAATCCGTGCAGTGTGAACTGTGCCGTTCCGGGGAATGTTGCAGAGCCAACTCGTCCGCCGTTTGATGGGTTTAGAATTGTGCCAGAATTCGAGCTTGTCACGTTAAGCACAAGGTCGAAGGCGCCGTTGTTCTGTCCCTCTTCAATGAATTTAGCACCTGTAAGGTTCATGGTGCCGCCCACTACTGTTGCGATAGCATTGGTTGCGTTGAAAGAGTCAATTGCTGTCGGGTCGATGTTGCCGTTCTGGTCGTTGAGTGTGAGTGTAACCTTGTTTCCATTACCAGCTACTGTTCTGTCGATGCTGGCTTTAACATTGCCCTTTGCAAATTGCACTGTTGTGGTTTGGCCACCATAAGTGATTATGATTGAATCGCCGTCCTTCAGTGGGGCAGAGCTTGAGCTGATTGGGAATGAGTATTCAGATGGAATGGCGCCAAAACCTGCGGCCGCTTCAGTTGTGCCGTTAATTACGGGGGTCTGGCTGATTCTGACGATAATTGGGGGGCCTGCTGTGAATGATGGACTTGCTGGTTTGAATGGGCTGTTTGAGGTGGTCAGATAGAACTCGAATGTGCCTGATGTTCCAATGATTGGAACTGTGATGTCTTGCTCAAATAGAGAGGTTGAACCGCGCTTTACTGCTACGTGTGGTACGATTGTATCCGTAGCTGTATCTTTTGAAGTGTCCGTAATCAGGACTCTCTCCAAAGCAGGGCCATAGAACTGGCTGCTGCTAGTGGTGATTGTCACTGCTGCGAAAGCACTTTTCGGCGTATATGCGACTATGCCTACTGCTCCAAAAACAAGCAGGGCGATAATAGCAATGCTCGCCGATTTCTTGTATCCACTGCCTTTGGCAAATGGATTAACATCTATGTTCATGTACTATACGTCACCGTTTGACGAGCGCGGTTACTGAAGTCGATATATAAGACTTATGAACAAAACGTTCATTCATTACGAATTTGGGAGAATCTGCCAATAGATAATAACAAGAGTGTTAAAGATTTACTAAAAAACATCATAAAAAGATAATCGCTAAACGGATTATGCTTAATTTATTGTAATAATCGGGGCTAAAATAGTAAATGTAGTCAGAATATGAGGACAAAAAGGAGGGGCAGGCTCTCCTCAAACCTGTGAGGAAGGTAAGCCATAGTCAAGAGTCAGAGCCATGTATGATTTTTGCATGTCGGAGAGGCTGTTCCAGTCGATGCCTAACGCGTCCGCCGCGAGCATTGCTTTTATTACGCCATCAGAGTCGGCGTTTTGAACGTCGTATAGCGATTTGTAGGTCACTTTGACGCCGCTAGGGCCCAGTGGCAAACCAGACAGGTTCTTGTCGGGAATCATACTACCGGTGGGTGTGTTGTACTGAAGTGATAGGGTGAGGTAGGCCTTTTGCATGTCAGAGAGGTTGTTCCAGTCGATGCCGAGTACTTGGGCGGTTTTCATGGCGTTCATGATTCCATCAGAATCAGAGTTCTGGAGGTCATAGAGTGAATTGTAGTACACGACTGTACCTGACGGTCCAATTGGGATTCCGGATAGGCTGGTGCTAGGTATGTTCTTGGCAGTCAGAGCGGTGACATTTGAGGGGTTTGTCGATGCAACAGTAGTGAAGGCACCTGTCGGCCCATTGAGAACTGAGTTTACAATTGTTTGCTTCATGTTCAGTGTCGAATATACTGTGTCCATGTCTACGCTCCACTTGTGTTTGTGGTGCGCAGCGACATGCGGAGTTGTTGCGCCTGTTGGAACTTTAACGGGTGCGCCCTCATAGCAAGGCTGTGGTGCGTTAGGATCCATGCCGTCTGGAACATATCTGTAGTATCCTGCTGCATTGATTATTGTGTTTGATGTTATTGTGAAGGGTCTTGGGTCCGCCATGGCATAGGGACTACTGCAATCCGCCCAATTGTTGAAGATGACTTTGTGGGGGACCATTTCGCCGGGTATTCCTGTTGTATTGAAGTACAATGGCGATACAAGGTAGGTTTGCCCTACGGTAAGGCCTGTAATGAAGACGCCATCTTCATTCGCAAATGCCTGACCATCTCCGCCTATGATTTCTTTGCCTGCGCTGTTATAGACAATGAAGTTCATCCAAGTGCCAGTTCCAGTTGTCACATTGACGACCTGACCGTCGACTAATTGCTGGCAGTCTTTGGCAAAACACCACGGCCAGTAGCTCTCTGGAAGTCTGTGGAGGGTGAGGAAGATTGTCCCTGTGCCTGAACCTGCGCTGTATGAATTCGAGAAGGCGGCGTATGCTTTTGGACTGGGCGCTACGAAGCTAAGTACGGATACGAGCATTGTTGCTGCTAATGACAGTGTTAGAAGCTTTTTTGTGTCGATTCTAAGTCCGTAATCTTTCCGCATAATTTTCCAATTTTGCGGAGCGCTTTTATTGCGGAAGATTGATTATTCTGCTTCAAAACTAGTGGCAACAGATCTAGAGCTTGCCGGGGCTGCCGGACCGTTTGACGTGTCCGGGGTATATCCTTCTGCCTTCAAAAAACTTCATTTCCCTGAGCATTTCTAGCATCTCAACGTCAGCAGAGCCGCGCGAGTTTTGCTGGAACTTTTTGTGAAATATCTGGGCGTTTAGACGGGCCAGTTCTCGCATAAACTCTTCGTTGTAGATTGACTCGGGGTCGAGCAGGCTTTCCCTCGGCTGGAGGGTGGAAGCTTTGATTTGAGAATTCTTTCTGCCTGCAATGTAATCCTGAAAGAGCACAATGCTGCCGGCTCCGTTATGGACCAGGCGGATGTGGCGCTGTACGCTATACCTCCTAGACGACGACATGCCGCATTCGTAGCAAGAGTATTTTGGGATCATGTGCTCGGCGTTGCGCTGCGCAACGCTGGCTTATCTCGGACATCATAGATAAAGCTACCGACGGTCAGTAAATAGAGCTGACTTCTGCGATAGTCTATAGCGGCATTTCTCGCGCTTTGTTTTATTGAGCTGCCACAAGCGATACAGGATGCGATCCAGTACCGGACTTATTGCTGCAATATCGGCACTACTCTTGGCGGTGACCTCTGTTGTTACCCCCTTGGCTAGTGCAATGGCAAACACACCAAACCTTACTATCAATGCAATCGACACGTCGAACAATCCAGTCAACGGCTATTACGTGCAGATTAGCCAGGGCGGAACCGTGGTATCCTCGGGATTTACGCCAGCGTCATTCAGCCTTGCGGCCGGAACATATAGCGTTTCTGTCGGAGACTATGGAGGCTATTACTTTAGCAAATGGAGCGACGGGACGGCCACTAGAGCGCATTCGGTCACGGCGAGTACTTCGGGAGCAGTCACGCTGACGGCAGTGTACTCTACTTCCTCTTCGTCTAGCGGCAGTACGATAACGGTATCAAGCCAGTACGCGGGAGGCGGGGCACTGACCGGAATGTACGTCCAGCTTCAAAGCGGGTCAACAACAACTTCAGGGTTTACGCCGCAGACGTTTACTGTTACCTCGGGCCAGCAGTACACCATCACTCCTTCCGACTATACTAACGCATACTTTAGCCAGTGGAGCGATGGATCTACATCGAGAGCCAGGACCGTAACGGCGACCTCAACTGCCACGTCGCTGATGGCCATCTATACCAGCACTCAAGGCGGAGGCGGGGGCGGCTCCGGAGCAAGCCTGACTGTAAATGCGGTCGACTCGAGCAACAACGCACTTACAGGCTACTACGTAGAAGTCGACCAGGGAAAGTCAAAGGTTGCCTCTGGGTACACTCCTGCGTCCTTTAACCTTCCAGCCGGGACATACGACGTAGGGGTAGGCGACTACGGCGGGTATTACTTTAACCACTGGAGCGATGGAACTTCAGGACGCCTGTACGCTGCCACGATATCGGCTTCCAAAACAACCGCACTGACCGCTGTATATTCTACAACGCAGGGCGGCGGGGGATCAGGCGGCGGTACGCAGGGTGCTCCCGACACAGTCACTGTAGTAAGCACAGACCTTAACGGCAACCCATTGACAGGAGAGTACGTCAACCTCCGGCTCAACGGCAACATCATAGCAACAGGCTACACGCCCGTGACGTTCAACCTGCAGGAGGGACAGCAGTATGTCGTGGTGGCATACTGGTATGGAGAGTATTACTTCAGGCACTACACCGATGGGACGCTGACACGGTACCATTACCTCAATGCAGATCCGACAAAGGGCATAACCTATACGGCAGTCTATGAGGACGTACCAGCTGCGCAGGCGGCAAGACTGAACGTGCACGCGTACGACACTAACGGCAACCTAATAGGCGGCACAAGCGGTTCGGCAGAAAACGGTACCCTCATTGCGAACCCAGGAATGTGGGAAACGCTTACTCCTCCAGGAGCCACTGCACCTTATACCGGCGCATACAGTGACAGCAGCAGCACTCCGTTTACCATATTCAACCACAAGACCTACACAATAGCGATGGACTCGTACGGCAACTACCAGTTCGACCACTGGCAGGACAACGGAAGCACGAACCCGGTGCGCAGTTTTGCAATGAACGGCGACAGCATCAACAACATTGCGGTCTACAGAATAGTTTCGTCGAGTTCGACGACGACCCACACTGCAATGATGGCAGGTCCGCCGTACCCGTGGTTTGACGACAGCAAGTAACCGGTAGCGAGGCTACCTCCCCTTCTTATTTTTCAGTATCAATTTCATGGAAAAAAGATCTAAAGACATTTTGCCTCAGGAAAATAACTAAGTATAAAGATAACCTGTAGATGCAATCGTCTTGTTATCCAGACTTGGATGCTGCTACTGGTCCTTCCATATCTCCGGCAACTGAAAAACGCCCCTGGGGCAGATTCGAGCGCTTTACCCAGAACCAGCCCTCCACAATCAAACTGATTTATCTGGACGGCGACAAGCGCCTTTCACTACAGTACCACGACCGCAGAAAGGAGTTCTGGAAGGTGATAAAGGGGCCTATTCGCGTGCAGCTTGACAAGGAAACAAGGACGCTTGAAACCGGCGAGTCAATCATGATACCTGAAAAATCGGTTCACCGCCTGATGGGAGCCGGAACAAACGCGATAATCCTTGAAATCTCGGTTGGCGATTTTGACGAGTCAGATATCGTCAGGCTGGAAGACGACTACAAGCGCTGAGCATCACTCGACCTAGACCTGCGAGCCTTCCGATGTCATCGAGAACCGGAAAATCTGGTCCACTTCCGAGTCTTCAAAGATTTCAGTGTCGTGCGTAATTATGATAAGCTGAGCAAGCGGTCCGGCGCCCTCGCGGAAAGCCTCGGAGATTATCCGGACAAGCGCCTTTCGCCTCTCTTCGTCAAGGTGAGTGGTCGGCTCGTCGAGGATTATAAAATCAAGCTTGTTTGAGCCCATCATGTAAGCGATTCCAAGCCGGAGCGCAAGCGCGATGGCCACCTTTTCGCCTCCGCTCATAGAGTCGGTGTCAATCTCGCCGTGCCGGCCATAGCAGGTGATTTCCACCTCGCGTGCCTTCTCTGAAAGCTCTATCCTTGATATGCCGATGTTAAACAGTGCCGCATACTCGGACGCCTTTGCAGAGATCATTTTCAGCGCCCACGACCGCAGGCTGATCCCGATTGGGCCGTCCCTGTTGTAGACGGTAGTGCGGATTTTTTCAAGCAACTTGGCAAACTCTGACGCGCTCTGGAGCTGGCGCTTTATCTTCTCCCCGTTCTCGACGGCTGCCTTTGAATCGTCGCGAGTCTTTTGATACCTGCCGGTGTCCTCGCTTATGCGCTGCAGCCTCCGGGAGAGCGAGTCTCGCTCAAGCCGGGCATTTGAAAACCTCTGCTGGTCAAAGCCCTGGGTCTGGTCGCGGAGCGACTGTACTGTTGCTGCCAGCGTCCGCGTCACTTCGTCCACAACGAGCCGGGCGGGATCGTCGACTCGGGAAATCCTGCCGGGCAGTTTTGCCGCAAGAGACTTCTTGTCTTCCAGCTGTTTTTCCAGCATTGTGACTGTCATGCCCTGCCCGGTGCGAGGATTGTCCGGATTGCCGGGACCCCCTTGCGCGTCCAGAATGATAGAATTGCTGTCAAGAAACTTTTCCGCAGCAGCGATTTCGCTGCTCCGGGCTTCAAGCTGCTTTTTTTCCGCGTTCAGCTTGTTCCGCTCTGCGGTCAGTTTTGACTTTTCGTCGTTCTTGCGGCGTGTTTCCTCGGCAACATGTACGCCATCAAAGACCTTGTTCAGCTTTTGGACTGGCGAGTCGCAGACGGGACATTTGCCGTCGGTGATGACAAGTTTGCCGGCGTACTCGGAATAGCCGCGCAGCTTGCCAAGCTGGCCCTCGTTTTCTACCAGCCTGCACTGGACGTCGTCAAGCTCCGCAGATACCATCCGAAGCTGCATCGTAACTTCGGGCTTTGACTTCAATGCTTCAGCGGAAACCCTCGCGGTGATAACCAGGCGATCAAGCCGTGAAACCTCGGACGACAGCGAGTCCATCACGCTATTTACCTGCTGCAGAAGCACTTTTTCCGTACGCTGAAGCTCGGAAACCTTTGCCGCCAGTGGCCCCAGCCTTTCAATTTCAAGGTCAATTGATGCCACCTTCTCGGAAACTTCCCTTCTCTGCCTTTCAAGTTCTGCAAGCTCTTTTTCGGACTGTTCCATGGACGAGCGCGCCTGAGCTATTGCATCCTCGACCTTGGGCATGTCCTGCGGGCCGTAGCCCGAGTTTTCGTCTCGCACCCTGTCCTCAAATCCCCGAAGCACGTCTGCCATGGTCAAATACGCTGCATCGAGGCGGTCGATTCCTATCAGGCTGTTTAGCAAGAGCTTGAAGTCCTTTGGAGTGGCCTCGACAATCTTGCCCAGCTCTCCCTGCTGCACGACGGCTGCAATCCGGAGCTTTTCATAGTCAAGCCCCAGGACTTTGGCGACCTCGTCGCTCATTGATTCGCCGCCAAGCGAGCGCCTCTCGCCTCCGGCAATCTTTTTAGAGACGGCCTTGCCCGAGTCGCTGACAAGCTCGAATTGCGAATGGGCAAGGGTCCCCGTGGCAGAGATGTTTCTGACAACCGAGAACTCGCGCGAGTTTATCGTAAAGTGCAACTTGACCATCGCGCCGTTTGCGCCCCGGCGCACCAGGTTCCTGCCAAGCTTTCTCGTGTGCTTGCCAAAGAGCGCAAAGGTAATCGCGTCTATGACCGACGACTTGCCGGAGCCGTTGTGGCCCACAAAGACTGTAATGCCCCTGCAGAACTGGAGCCGGGTGTCATGATGGGCGATAAAGTCCTTCATTTCAATGTCCTTTATCATTGTGGAGCGCTCCTTTTCTTTTGAAAGGCGTCCCAGACTATTCTCAGCGACTCTGCCGCATCCCCCTCTGCAGCTCGCGGCAGGAGCTCGCTTACTGCTAGGGCCGCAAGCTCATCTGAACCTAGAGCTTCTCGTGATAGCCTGTACAGCTCCCCGTCAATGTCCTCTGGTCTTCCGTCGAGCACAAGCCCGTCCGCCGGCATTGCTCCGCCCTCCTCGAGCGGCCTCCAGATGTAGTGAAGGCAGTAGTCGTTCAGCCTGCGCAGGTTGTTTGCGATAACGCTTGAATCGAGCGCCGAGCCTGCGATGTCAATCTTGGCTATCGGCTTTTTTCCGTTCTCCGTGAGAGACTGAGACTGCCGGATAATGTCTTCGACCTCAGAAGCGATGTCGGCGTAGCTGATTCTTGTCGCGAACTGCTTTCTGCGCCGCAGCAGTGGGACAAAGTTGGTCGAGACCTCCTCGCCGGACAGGTCGGCTATCACAAAGCCTTTCTTTATGTCCTTGATGCCCTCGCTTGGCGTAAGGTCGATTGAGCCAGGGTACATGAGCGGCCCGCCGAGAAAATCAAAGCGCCTTTTCTCGTGGTCGTGGTAGTGTCCCATCGCATAGTAGTCAAACTCTGGAGGCAGGTCCGCGGAATTGAGTTCGCCGGCGAACCTGTTGATGTCGGTGATGCCCTGGTGCAGGACAAGGATTTTTTTCGCCCTGCCGGGATATTCTTTTGCCATCTTGCCGGCGCCCTTGAGCCTTTCTACCAGCTGGTCGATGCTGTTCCTCCGCTCCTTGTCCGCGCCAAATATCACGGCATCATCACCGAGCTCCAGCGGCTGGTCCATGCGGAGCCTTTTAGCCACGCCGAGGTTGCTAAATACGTAGGCAAGCGGAACGTCTCTGATCCTGCTGATGTCGTGTTCGCCGAGGATAAACGCCGCTGTTATTTCCTTGTCCTTGAGCTTTTTTAGCGCATTGCCAAGCGTGACTATGGCCTTGCCACATGGCCGAGGCGTATGGAAAATGTCGCCTGCAAGGAGCACGAGTTTTACGCCCTCGGCGATTGAAATGTCCACCGCCTCCTGAAACACTTCATAGACGTCTTCCTCCCTCTCCTCAAGGCTGAACTGCGCGTAACCAAGGTGCAGGTCAGAGAGGTGCGAAACTAGCATTGCGGAGATGCTCAGTCCTGAATGTACCCTGATGGTATGTACGAATCAGACGATTCTCTTGCAGCCGCCGTGCTCATTGCGGCAAGCTGCTTCCACGCCTCGACTGCCTTGAGGTCTGCCCCCACTCTGCGGTCCTTGACCTCGGCCACCTTGACAAACGTCGGCAGGTTCACCCACTGGCCTGCAAATATCGCCTCGCCTGGGTTAAGCGAGGTCAGCTGGTCTATCAGGTCGCGGCTAAGCGACTCGCTTGCCGCCGAGACATGCGCCTGGTCGTCCTGCTGAATCATTCTCATTACTGCAAGCGAACCCATCTGGCTCAGGATGTTTGAATCTATCCCCCGGGGCCGCTGTGACACGATCACGAGTCCGAGCCCGAACTTGCGGCCTTCCCTTGCCACCTTGGAAGCATAGTACTTGGTTTCGGTGTCCTCGTCCTTTGGGATAAACACGTGCGCCTCCTCAATTACGACAAGCACCGGCGCCGGGAACTTGGGGGCTTTTTTCGGATTCTTTTTCTGGTGCGTGGCTGCCTTTCTGTCGTCGAGCAGCTCCTCCAGGTAGTAAGAAACGACGATGTTTGCTTGCCTTTCAGTAAGTTCTACCAGGTTGATTACGTTAAGTTTGCTGTTTTTTATCAGCCTCACCGGATCTTCTAGCCCGGCGTCAAGAATGCTGCTGAACTTGCGCCTTGCATCGTCAATTTTGTCCACGACGCGCTCTGACGCCTCCCTGTATGACTTGTCGGCGCCGAGAGCCGCGGCGCCGGCCTGCAGCGCGTCCCAAAAGTCGTTTCCCTTTCGCTGCTTTACTTCCTCTGTCAGCGCAACACGCAGCACGTGGCGCTGGTTTGTTGCGTTTTCCTGGACCTCTATCACGTCGGCAAGTTTGTCAGAGGGAAGGAGGCGAGGGTTAATCCTTGCATTCATAACGTTTGCGCCGTCGAGGCTTGAATAGTCGTCATGGTAGTCGAATATGACCATCGTGCCCTTTATCGCGGCAACCTCCTTTGCAATCAGCGAGACAAGGTTGCTCTTGCCCATGCCAGTCATGGCAAGTATTGCCAAGTGGCGCGACACAATCTTGTCAATGTTGACCTTGGTTTCCACCTCGGTGTTTCGAAGAAGCGTTCCGACGCGCACCCATTCGTGGGCGGCAGGCGAGAAAATGTCCAGAAGGTCATCGCGCGCGGCTTCGAACACCTCGGTTCCGGGCTCCGGTGGCAGAGCAGGGATTACCGCCTTGCACTTGTTCAGCTGGTCAAGCAATCCGAGAACCCTGATGGTGCCCTTGTAGCTCTTGTCACGGGTGTTCTCAAGCGCAATCATGCGGCTTTCAAACGCCTCGTCAAAGTTGCGGATTGTGGCCCCAAGCGCGTCGCTTGTGATAAACGATTTTTCAACAAGGCCGAGAATCCGCTTGCGGTTATAGAGAAGTACCACGTACTCGCCAATGCTGACAGGCCGGCGCGACTCGAATGTTACCTGCTCCGGCTTGGACGTTCCGATGACAATCCCAAGCTCCACCCTGTCGGCAGGATAATCGCTACTCGTTTAGGACCACCCTTGCACCCGGCTCGTGCTGCAGGCCAAACACGCTGGCAAGCCTGTCGATGTCGTCGTCTGATATCTTGCAGTTGTTGTGGGCATATTTTAGGCAGTACGGGTAGCCGGAAACGCTCCTGTAGCTTAGTAAATCCATGCTGCGCTTGATGTCCTGCTCGCCGACTCTTCCCAGAAATTCTAATCGGATTATCGGAGTCCCTATGCGCAGCCGCGCATAAACCTCCGTCACATTTACAGACTCGCTTGACGCCCTCGCAGGGGCGCTGAACCCCGGCGAGTCCTTGCTTGCCTTGCCGTAGTAGTAAATGTCGCCTGCACGCGAACCGAGCTCGCCGAACTGCGCCCTGCTCTCGGAACTCTTTGAAATAAAAACAGCGGACTTTTCGCCGTACTGCCTAACCAAGTCGGATGCGGCAAGCGGATTCTTGCCCCGAAGCCGGGGGATTATCGAGCCGTCAATGAGAATTGTGTCCACCACTGCCTTGCCGTTTTGCTCTAAAGCCCTTGCTGCTACGGAAGCTTCCATCGCCATCGCCTTTGATTCCAGAGTTTCGTTTCTTGCGGAATCGGAAACGTCGACTTCAAATTCCACTGCTAGCAGCTCATTAGCCGAAGTCACCGCGACCGCGTCTACCGCATAGAGGTTCAGCCCCTGAAAAGCCCTCTTGTTCCAGCTGCTGTCAACTCCGGCAGAAACGCAGGGGCTCTGCTGCGGAGTATACATTGTCCACCGCGCAGCCGCCTCTGCAAGGATCCCGTCATAGTTGGAATCCCTTATCTTGCGGACCTTGGTATCACGGTTTTTCAGGGCATAGCGGTAAACTTCCTTTAACAAGATTTACTCAATACCGTGTTCTGGCTTTCTTAAAAGTTTGACACCGGCTAGAACCGTTTGTCAGGCTAGTTGCCGCCATTGATTCTCAGGTTCTCAATTGCTTAATAACTAGTCATCAGCATTAAAATCGTCGTTGGCAGGCATTAGCCCGGTGATTGCGGCATCCATTATCATTCCGGCAATTGCAATTATCTTCTTTAGCCTGAGTCCTTCTCAGCCGACTTTCTCTTCCACATCTCAAAGCGCTCCCTCCTCCCTCCCCCCAAGCCCAGATGCTGTTGGCGCCAATTATCATGATCCCAACACTGCAACAATTTCAAGACACGCAGATGATAGCTCTAATTGGACAGTCTCTGACCCGCAATCTGTTTTTGTTCAACATGGCAGCATCTACATTGGCTCGAATGGCCGGTTTAATGATTATGCGTGGAAGCAGTTATCAATTCCACTAAGCAACTCTTCAGGCATCGTACTTGAGCAGAGGATGAAACTGGAATCAGGGGGAAAGAACTATCGTCTTCCGTTGGAAATCATATCATTTGAAAATGGCACGCAGCTGATAGTAACTGATTTGCCCGACTTGCAGCATCACGGCTGGAACTTTGGTGGCTGGACTGGCATTATGGATAACTCTGTCCCGGGCACGGGAGACTGGAACAATGCGACAGCTAACTACTGGGCGGTTACTAGAATTGTACTCTCTGATAGTCAGGCCACATTGTATGTCAAGCCGGATGATGCTGCCAGAGGCTGGTATTCAAACCATTTTGTGCAGATAGCTACACTGGAAATAAAGCATTCAGTGCTTACTGGCATCAAGTTTCAACAGCCGTGGGACAGCATCAATTACATAGACTACCTGCGGATTTACCGCTCGCCGTTAAACGATACGTCCACTCAAGCACCGCCGCTACAAGACGTAATATCGAATATCGAGTCCCTGAGGTCACTGGGAATCGCGCAAGAAACATCTTTTTTCAGAGGCGATGGATTGGCTGCTGATGGGCAGGTCCAGCCCAATCTGAGACTTGATACCGTGGTTCAGGCAGGAGGCCAGGGAAATGAAGTACTCTCGGCTGGTCCAAGTCAATCCATCAGGTTCACATACTACGTGGACGTCCGGAATGACCTCACTCCAGATGCCTTCCACTGTTCGGACACCAGGGTGCAGATACTTGTTGATGGAAAAGAGGTAGCTTTATCGCACTGGCTTGGATATGAGGGCAGAAATCCAGCATTGCCACTTGATACTGGAATCGTCACCATTGGAAACGTAACCAGCGGAACGCACCTGTTGACGCTTATCCCTGAAGGCAGACTGGTCGGCTGCGATACAGATTACCTGCGTTCATGGGGCGGGACTTTAGTGATTTTTAACTGAAGGCACTATCGGGCGCGGATCAAAACCTAGACGATTTTATTTCATTTGTTCGGCGAGCCGGCTCGCGTCCCACAGGCCCGCCCGGTCTTCCGACCTTTGCAGGACGCCGGCTTCAAAGATGGTGCTTGCGATTCTTGCTGCCATTGGAAGCGCCCCTGTGGCACCCGGCGAGTTGTAGTTGAGTATGTGAAGTGAATTTTCTCGCTCCAGGATTATGGTGTCTGGAACGAACCTTCCCCGGCTATCCACAACCGAGGACCTTATGCCAGAGGTGCCTCTCGTTTGAAAATCAGCAGGCCGCAACTGGGGCAGAAATTCCCTGACCCTGTTTACCATTGCGGTCTTTGAAAGCGAACTTTTCAGCTCCGCGCTTGCAAGCGACAGGAACTGCCTGTCAAGGACCATCTTTTTGGCGCCTGTGCGTGAAGACTCTAGTATTTTGGGTATCATGTCGGCGAGATTTTTCTCCCAGCCGTATGCGTACGGTCCAAAGACGGGGACTGCGTTAGGACCGACCTCCCGCCTGCCATCGGACCGCACTATCCAGTGCGGGTCAAGGAACGGGTATTCGGGATGCTTGGGCACTGAATAAATTGAAAGCCTTGTAAGGTCCTTGTACTTGTCGGGAGCCTGCCAGTACTCGCCTCTGAAATGGAGATCGGTATAGTCTCTGGCAATATCCATCGCATGCGCAATGTCGACCGCGTTTCCGCCGGCAGAGTTGACAATAAAATCTGCCTGAATTTCTGCTCCGTCTGCAGTGACAATTGTATGGCTCCCGGAGCCCTGACTCTTTGCTATCCTGCTGGCCCTGGCGCCCAGCATTATCTTGCAGCCAAAATTCTGGCAGTCTGCCAGCAGTGCGTGCGCAAAGGCGCCGTAATCGACAGAGCCGTCCTTGGAGCAGAATATTGCCGAAGAGCACTTTACGGACGGCTCGATTCTTGCGACATCGCTTGCGTCTAGAAGGACAAGCTCGTTCTCCAAAAGGCCGTTCTGCTTGCCCCAGACCATGTACCTTCGCAGCCTGTCAATTCCCTTTTCGTCGGTTGCGACTTCCAAGACGCCATCACGGACAAAAGTCAGGTGCTTGTTGTTGGAGTACTCTAGCCACATATCGTATCCCAGCGCAGCCGCCGTTGCCAGGGTCTTTTTGGTCGAGGGGTCGTACAGAAATGGTGCATGCACCTTGCCCGTGTTTCGGCTGCTCGTGTGCATCGCCACGTTGCTTTCCTGCTCGAGCAGTACCACCGAATCTGGCCGGCGAGTGTGCGATGATAGGAAATATGCAATCGAGATACCGAGCAGGCCGCCGCCGATTATTGCGAGCTTGAAGGTTGACACGAAAGCATGCCCAGCCTTTAGACAGCTAGCGATTTGGCGTCTGATAAATCCTTGGAACGTTTATTATTGATCGCCGGCAAGGTTTGAGCAGTCACTTGGCACAGCAGCAAATATCCGACGCTAGACGCAGGAGGCTGGACGACCAGCCGGAGATCCCCGAGGGAAGGCCGCTGCTGTTGATGTCCGCGGTGTATTCCGGCGAGGAGCGCAAGGTCTACCTGAAATTCTACGATGAACAGGACAAAAAGGTGTACTTTTGGCGCGACAGGACGGGACACAGGCCTTATTGCTATACCAAGACGGAATTTGAAGACGAAGTCAAGCAGGTTATGGCAAGCGACCCCAAGTATTCACTCGAGCACACTAAAAAGCGCGACATCATAGCCGACAGGGAAATTGACGTCCTGAAGGTTCTTGCGCCCGACCCGCTGTCCATCGGAGGCACCGACAGCAGCTTCAGGGAAAAAGTGACTTCGTGGGAGGCGGACATCAAGTATCATGAAAATTATCTTTACGACCGGGCGCTGATTCCCGGCGCCTATTATATCAGGAAGGGAGACAACCTGGCCCCCTTCGAGTACCCGATTTCTGAAAAGGTCCAGCAGGCCCTGAAGGGACTGCTCTGGGACAAGATAAAAGAGTCTGGCGAATCCGGCAAGGAGTACAGGCAGTACATCACCGCATGGGCAAACCTGCTAAACCAGCCCATCCCGGACCTAAAACGCGTGGCGCTTGACATCGAGGTCGAGTCAGAGGAGGGCCACATGCCAACGCCTCGCGACCACGACAGGCGCGTGACTGCTGTCGGCCTCGTGGGAAGCGACGGCCTCCACAAAGTGTATGTTCTCGACGGCCTGCCTGCAGAACAGAATGTCCCCATGCCTGCGGACGCGATTATCTGCAAAACAGAAAAGGAGCTTATCGAGAAGGCCTTTGAAGTAATCGGCGAGTACCCCATTCTTCTAACTTTCAACGGCGACGACTTTGACCTGCCGTATCTCTACGCAAGGTCGCAGGACCCCCGCATTGACGCGTCAGGAATAGTAATTCCAAAAGAGAGGATACCAATTGTCGTAAAGAAAGAGTCTTTTATCAAGCGCGGGATGCAGGCCGAGCCGGTAAGCATCAGGCACGGTATTCACCTTGACCTTTTCCGAACGTTTGACAACAGGTCGATTCAGATTTATGCCTACAACAGGTCGTACACTGAAAAAACGCTCAACGCGATAAGCGAGGCGCTGTTGCACGACTCAAAGATAGAGTTTGAAGGCGATATCAGCGAGCTTCCCGTGCAAAAGCTGGCAGAGTACTGCCTCAAGGACGCCGAGCTCACTTTTCGGCTGACAAGCGAGAGCGACAACCTGCTCATGAAGCTGCTTGTGGTCATTGCAAGGATCGGCCGGCTTTCAGTTGACGACATTGCCCGCTTTGGCGTGAACCAGTGGATCAGGGGCATACTATACTACGAGCACAGGCAGAGAAACGAGCTTATACCAAGCAGGAAGGAACTGGAGCAAAAGGGCACGGCATCGACTTCCGCAGTTATCAAGGAGAAGAAATACCGCGGCGGCGAGGTTGTCGAGCCTGTGGCGGGCATCCACTTTGACGTTGTCGTCCTGGACTTTGCGAGCCTGTACCCGAGCATAATCAAGGTCCACAACCTCTCGTACGAGACGATAAACTGCCCGCACGAAGAGTGCAAACAGACAGCGCCGGTTGAAGGGACTACCCACTGGGTATGCAAGCGCAGGCGCGGTCTGACATCGCTCCTGATAGGCTCGCTCCGGGACCTGCGCGTGAACTATTACAAGCAGCTGTCAAAGGACAAGACGCTTCCGCCTTCCGAACGCCAGCTGTACAGCGTCGTCAGCCAGGCTATCAAGGTCATTTTAAATGCGGCTTATGGCGTCATGGGGGCGGACATATTCCCGCTGTACTGCCTGCCCGTCGCAGACTCGATAGCCGCGATTGGAAGAAACACCATTCACAAGGCCATTGACAAGTGCAAGCAGGTCGGAATCGAGGTCGTGTATTCCGATACCGACTCGCTGTTTCTCAAAAACCCAAAGCCGGATGCGATAGAGGAAGTGGTAAACTGGGCCAGAAACAGCCTGGGCGTCGACCTCGAGGTCGACAAGGAATACCGTTACGTTGTATTTAGCAACCTCAAAAAGAACTACCTCGGAGTAAAACCCGACGGGACGGTCGACGTGAAGGGGCTGACAGGCAAGAAATCCCACACGCCACCTTTTATCCGAAGCGCATTCAAGGAAATCCTTGAAATCCTGGGAAGGGTGAATTCGCAGAAGGACTTTGAATCTGCAAAGCAGAACATCAAGGGCATTATCCAGCAAAATGCGAAAAATCTCGAAGCGCGCAAGATTCCAATGGATGACCTGAGCTTTAACGTCATGATGAACAAGTCCCCGGCAAGCTATGGAAAAAAGATCTCCGGCTCCGGCTCAATGGACGACAAGGGCCAGCAGCAGTACAAGGGCCTTCCGCAGCACATCAAGGCAGCCAAGATGCTGGAGCAAAAGGGAACAACCATCAAGGCAGGGGACATTATCTCTTACGTCAAGACCAATACTACGGACGGCGTAAAACCGGTGCAGCTTGCCAGGCCGGAGGAGATTGACACGGAAAAGTATCTTGAAGCGATGGAGTCAACGTTTGACCAGATACTCTCGACGCTTGACATGGACTTCAAGTCGCTGCTTGGAAAGCCCCGCCAGAAGAGCCTGGACGAGCTTTTCTGGAGCAAGCCGTCTGCATAGATAAGCTAGCTAGTATTCAAAATGCCCGCTAGTTTAAGTTGAAATACCAGCCGAACCACCCCTAACAGGAATTGCCCGAAATTTCACCTGACAAGATCTTGCAGGTAGCGACAGGATTTATGGCGGCTAAGCACCTTTTTGTTGCAAGCGACGTCGGAATTTTCGAGAGACTTGCTGACAATCCATCGACAATTCAAGAGCTCGCAGAGAATACCGGCCTGTCACAGAGCAGCACAAGAATTCTTGCCGATGCGATGGTTGTTTTGGGCTTTTTGGAAAAGCAGGACGGCGTTTACCGCAACAGCGCCGAGGCAGCATCATTTCTTGCGGGCAGGACTCCGGCCGACCTCCGTCCTGCGCTTCGTTTGTTTGACAGAGTTGCTTACCCTAACTGGAGTAATTTGGAGAAGGCAATAAGGTCCAAGCAGTCCTCCCACTTTGGAGAACTGAGTGAAGAGCAGCAAAAAGTATTCTCGCAAGGAGTAGAGGCACTGACTGCAGGTGCCGCCAACGCACTTGCAAGCGCATACGAGTTTGAAAGACACATGCGGGTGCTGGATATCGGGGGAGGCACCGGCTCGTTCCTTCTTCCGCTCGTTCGACGCCACGCGCACCTCAAAGAATGTGCGCTTTTTGAGTTACCCGACACTGCCAGGGTCGCAAAGGCGAGGCTTGCCATAGATGACTTGGGAAACAAGGTCAAAGTAATTGAAGGCGATTTTATGAAAGGGCAAATTCCAGCGGGCTATGATGTACTGATACTGGCAAACGTAGTTCATATTTTATCACCGGATCACAATGTCGACTTGATGTCCAAGATTAGAAAATCATGCAAGACCGGTGACAGGCTACTGCTAGTCGACTTTTGGACAGATTCCACGCATACCAAACCCGCAATTGCCGCACTTTTCGCGGGAGAGTTTCTTGTAATGAGTGGTGAGGGAGATGTCTACAGCGTGGACGATGCCAAAAAGTGGTTTGCCAAGACTGGCTGGAAATTCGTCGACTACAAGCAGCTTGCAGGACCGCAGAGCCTGGTTGTGGCAGAAGCAACTGCCTGAACCGGCTAACCAGGATTGTCGGCCCGGATACAAAATTTATTACAACCAGTTTCAGAGCATCTACATTGGACACGTTCCTGTCTAGATTCTTGGTGCCCGAGAAAACCGCGGCGGGCTATGCCTTTGCGGACACGCCTGTCAGCATTTCTTTTGAAGAATCCAAGGTTGCAGCTTACGGGGTTCCGCTTGACGCGACTACAAGTTTTGGGAAGGGCACTGCAAGGGGGCCCGAAGCTGTCCGGCTTGCCTCGGCAAGGCAGATAGAGACATTTCTTATCGACAAGGGCAGGGACATCTATGATCTTTGCTCGCTCTACGACCTGGGCGACGTCAGGATTCCTGCCCAGAAGGCCAAGCCGGCAGAAAAGGCTCTCGAGTTCGTTGACAGAACCGTGACTCTTATCACTCGGGAACTGCGAAGCAGGGGGAAAATCCCCCTGATGCTTGGAGGGGAGCACACTCTTTCTTATTTTCAGCTAAAAGAGCTTGCGTCAGAGAAGCCGCTGGTCCTTCACTTTGACGCGCACAGGGACATGAAGCCAGAGTACGACGGTATGGAAATGTGCCACACAACGCCGTTCTACCACCTGCTCAAATCCATCAAGGGTAGCGACATTGTTCAGATCGGCATAAGGCAGGCAGACAGGAGCGAAAACGAAATCGCAAAGTCAAACGGCGTTGTCACGTTTGACGCATGGAAGGTGCACGATGATTTTGATTCGGTGCTTGCATACATTGGAAAAGCAACGCAAGAAAGAAACATCTACATTTCCTTTGACATTGACGCATATGACATTTGCTTTGTTCCGTGCACCGGCACGCCCGAGCCTTTCGGCCTTGATCCATTCCAGGTAGCGGCGATGATTGACGCGATTAATCCTACTGCACGGCTCATCGGGCTTGACATGGTTGAAGTGGGGCTGAAGAACGGCGACTACCGGGAGGGTGCGCTTGCCACCCAAACGCTCTACCGGATTCTTGCGCACAAGTGGGCAAACAGCCTTCGCTGACGTTTCGAATGCTTGATTAGTTTGACCGGCTAAGTTTCGGCAGGACAGCTGATAGACATTGGGCGAGTCGCCTGGCGGCCCTGAAAAGCGGGAAGAGGAGTCGGTTCGGAGTGGCATGCGCAATGTCAAAGCCATGGGCATTGTCAGCTTTTTCACCGACTTTTCAACCGAGATGGTGCTTGGTCTTTTGCCAATCTTTGTAATATCAAGCCTTGGCGGGAGCAGGGCGCTTCTTGGGGCCATCGAAGGCTCTGCGGACCTGGTAAGCTATGCATTTCGGATGGTGTCCGGCTCCGCATCAGACAAGATAGGCCGGAGGAAAATATTTGTCGTCCTCGGCTATTCCCTCTCGGCGTTTACCAAGCCTCTTTTTGCGTTTGTACAAACCCCGCTTGGCGCCCTGGCAGTCAGGGTTTCTGACAGGATGGGCAAGGGAATCAGGACTGCTCCAAGGGATGCGCTTATTGCGGACTCGGTGCCCGAATCGGTTTCAGGCAAGGCATTTGGGATTCACCGAACTATGGACCAGTTCGGCGCGGTGGTCGGACCGCTTGTCGCCTTTGCCCTGGTCTCGTTAATCGGAATCCGCGGGGTTTTCCTTTTCTCGCTTGTTCCCGGGCTGATAGGCGTGCTCGTCCTGGTCCTGTTTGTCAGGGAAGTTGCCGTCAAGAGGTCGGCAAAGGTTGCCATCACAGCCAACATTCTTCGGCTGTTAAGGCAGAACAGGCAGTTTGTTCTATTGCTTGTCGTGACCGCAATATTTTCCGCCGGCGCGTTCAACTTTTCCTTTGTGATTCTGAGATCGACTGACTACGGGGTGGACAAGAATGCGGGTCCGCTCATTTATGCCGTCATTAATATCGCACACACTGCAATAGGCTACCCCTCAGGCACGCTTTCGGACAGGATTGGCAAGCCAAGGATGCTGATGATAGGCTACGGGGTATTTGTTGTGTCGGCATTAATGATGGCCATTCCGGTTGCTGGCGGGCCGGGAGTACCTTATGCTTACCTGCTGGCAGCCGTTTACGGAGTATATGCAGGCATAACCGAAACTCTGCAGAGGGCGATCATACCCAGATTTGTCAAGTCGGAGGAAAGGGGCACGGCCTATGGCCTTTACAACCTGGTGACAGGCATCGGCCTTCTTGCAGGGGGAGTGGTGTTTGGCTTTCTCTGGGATTCAAATGGTATACTGGCCGCCAGCATCTATAGCATGTTACTTGCCGCGATATCAGCCGCATTGCTTGCTATCCTGTTCGCAAAGAAATGAAGAGGAACTACATGGGAGCTCCTCAACAGTCTTTCTGGGGATTCGTGTGAATGGAGGCGAATGTCGTTCCTGAGACAGCTTTATTGCGACTTCAGTGACTTTATTTTTTGATCTTCAAGGTCTTGGCTACTGGCATTAGCACCTTCTCTATACGCGGCGCTAACCCGACAAAAACAAACGCTACGCCTACGCCAAGGAGAATTCCTCCAATAACATCGCTAGGATAATGACCGCCAACATACACTCTAGAGATACACACCAGAGCCGCTTCGATTGTTAGGCCAATTGTTACAGCTAGCTTTCGGCTAGTGTCTCTAAACAACGCCCAAGCGACCGCCGCGCCCGCAGAAACTATAGTTGCGTGGCCAGAAGGAAATGAGCCGTCAGTATCTGATGTAATAATAACGTCTTGGGCTGGTACTACAGGACGTTCTCTTCCGATAGCGTCCTTGGCTACCGTGCCGACTACTATGAGAACGGCCATGGAAATCGCCATGATGACTGCGGCCTTTTTGCCTGACCAGCCGCCGAAAACAAAGAGCAGGATTATAGCAGCAATCCAAAAGACCTCTCTTCCGTATTTGGTGAGCGCTACCATGAATGCGTTCAGAGTATGGCTATGAGAGTTGTTCACCGCAAGAAAGGCGCTAGAATCCCCGGACAGCAAAGGAGATTCTTTAATTGAAACAATACCAGCTAGAATAACAAAGGCAGCAATAAGCGCAATTGCAGCCGCATGGTACCTATTCAAGACAAGCTAGCTATATCCACTTTAACTATAAGCGTATCTGCCTTTGACCCCAAACACTTACGCGAGCTTTACAGTTCAAGCTAGGCAACAGCACACAGGATAATAATCAAAGAATCCACGGCTTTCACCTTCCGTCGCAAAGGGATCTGCGACTAGACCATAATCTGCGGCCTTATCGACAGCCTGCGCGGAAGGTTGAGCGGGAGGTATGGCTTGTCCTCGGTCTGCGACCTGACCTCCTGTACCAGCTCGTCTACGGTCATTTCCCTCTGCTTGCCCTGCTCCCTGTCGCGGACAACCAGCTTGCCGGATGCTATCTCTTTATCCCCGATTACTGCAGAGTAGCGGATCCACTCGGTTTCAGACTCGCGGATTTTCCGGCCCACGGTTTCGTCGCGGTCGTCAAGGTCCGCCCTTATCTGCTTAGCCGCAAGCTCGCTTACAAGCTTGTCGCAGTACTCCAAGTGCTCCCTGCCGACTGATATCACCCGCACCTGGGTATGGGCAAGCCACAGAGGAAACGAGGGTATGCCCCCAGTCTTTGAGATCTTGGCCGACTTTTCAAGCAGCGCATAGATTACGCGCTCTATTGCGCCGGAGGGCGAGTTGTGCAGGATTATCGGGTTCTTTTTGCTCCCGTCCTCGTCAACAAACTCGATGTTGTAGCGGGCTCCGTTTTCGACGTCTATCTGGTCCGTCGAGAGAGCGGACGCCTTGCCCAGGCCGTCGACAAAGTTAAACTCCCACTTGAGCGTAAAGTAAAAGAACCGCTCCTTCCAGACCTCGGCAAGCACAGGCTTTGAGAACCTCCCGATAAGCTCGTTGATAAAGTCCTTGTTCTCGTTGTAAAAGTCCTCGGTGAACCGGATGGCCATCTCAACGTCCTCTATGGTAAGGCCAAAAGCCGCAAGCACGCTGATTGACAGCTCGAAGCGCTTTCGGAATTCCTCCTTTGCCTGACCGATATCCCGGCAAAAGGCATGGCAGTCCGGCATCGTAAAGGCGCGCAGCCTGCGCAGCCCCACGAGCTCGCCGCTTTTTTCCCGGCGAAATGAATACCTTGTAAGCTCGTACAGCTTTATCGGCAGGTTCCTGTAGGATATGGTAAAGTCCTTTGCCATGAGAAACTGGCCAAAGCACGCTGCAAAGCGCAGAAAGAGCTGCTTGTTGTCGGAGTTGATGTTGTACTGCCTGGCAGGAAACCTGTTAAAGTAGCTCTCCATGGACGGGTGCTTCGAGTCGTACATGATTGGAGTCTCGACTTCTATGCCGCCGTACTCCATCACGCGCCTTGTCACGTACTGCTCGATAAGCGACTTTAGAAGCCTGCCCTTTGGGTAGTAGCGCATGTTGCCAACATCTGACGCGGGCTCATAGTCTGCAATGCCCAGCTTTTTCATCAGCCTGACATGAGCCGGCTCCTGGTCGACCGCCCTCTTTTTGGCGACCTCGTAGTTTGCCAGTACCTGCAGGTTCTGGTCCTGCTTTTTGAACCGGTATTCTGAAAGCGGCGTCATCTGCCCGCCGGGCTGCAGTATGTACCAGAATGACTGGAGTTTTTCCTCCGCCTTGAGAGCGCTGGACTCCTTGTCCGGCATCGGGGTCGCGGCAATTACCCCGTGGTCATGGTCGTGGTGCATTTCAGAGTGCTGCGCGCCGGCGTGGATTTCCTTGGCGTTTTCGGCAAGCGGGTGGCCCTTTACCTTTATCTGAAACGACTTGGTCCAGCCAAAGGGCGAGGAATGAACGTCTGAAAGCGACTGTTTGGCGACCTGTACGAGTGACTTGACAAGTTTTGACGCTTCCGCCGGGCTTGCAAGGTCGGAGCTCAGGTGCGCATAGGGGTAAATCAAAAGCCGGCTTGCCTTGACAGTGTCGAGGTACTTCTTTATCTCTGCAAAAGCGCCCTTGACAACGGATTCGTCGTCGCCGGCCTCGACTGCGACAAAGGCAACGACAAGGTCCTCAAGCCTTACCTTTGCCTTGGATTCAATGTCCTCGGCCTGCTTGATCTCCTTGGCAACCGGCTCGTATTCTATAAAATCAGAGTGTAACTGCAGCAGCCGCATTTCTTTATACGGCAGAGTCAGAGCCCGATGCTAATTTAAGCCATGAAGCCCTAGCCCCAGCGGGCGCGCTCGTTTTCGCGGTCTTCCTTGGTGGCCTTTTTCCACTCCTTGTAATGCTCCTTGCAGAGAAAGACGCGCTTGCTTCCGCCAAGACCTAAGTCTGGATCCATTGCGGCCTTTGTTCCGCTCATAGAGCGCTCGGCCTGATTTTCACAGCCCCCAACGCTGCAATTTACCCCCTTGTTTACCTGGCCCATAAGCCTGCATCACGCTTGAGAGTATAAAAAGCTGACTAGAATGGACGCCAGCTACGTTAATAGACTGATGCAGGCGGACTAGAGGTGCGCCGATGGAGCTTTACAATGACCCGCTCTGCAAGAAATGCCTGCACCCTGAGAACCTGCATACCGAGGTTGTCTCGCGGATAGATGGCCGGGAGGTAAGAAGGTGCATCGTCGGCATTTGCTCCTGTGTGATCCCCTTCCACGTCGCGAAATACAAACCGGCATAATTCACAGTATGCCGCCGGCTTTTAGGAACATGACTGTGCCTACCGCAATCAGGACAATGCCTATGAGCATCTTTAAAGTGTCTGGCCGGAACCGGCTGGTGTATCTTGCGCCGATATAGCCTCCGGCCATTGCGGTTGAGCCCATGACTGCAAGGACGAGATAATCAACCTCCCCATTGATTATGTGTCCTGCCAGACCCGCCGCCCCCATTATGGACGATGCTGCAAGGTTTGTTCCGATGGCAATCCTGGGAGGTATTTTCAGGACGGTTATCATGGCAGGCATCCGGATGCTACCAAGGACGAGTCCGACCATGCCACCGAGGACTCCGACGCCAAAGCCGATTAGCGATTCAACCGCGATATTTGTCTTTTTTTCAGACGGCGAGTTAGACTGCGCTTTCTTTCTCGATGCGCTGATTAAAGAATACGCTTCGTATGACACAATTGAGCCGATGATCGCAAAGAGCAAGTACGATGGGACGTACCTCGTCAGCATCGAACCAAGAAATGCCCCGGCAGCTCCCGTTGTAGCCATGATGGCAAAAATTCTGAGGAGCACGTTATGCTGGCGGAAGTGCCTGATTGCTGCACTCGTTGCGCCAAGTGTGCTTACACCGATGTTGGTCCCTGCGACCACGGCAACAGGAGTGCCGGCAGCGCCGGCGGTTGCCAAGATTATCGGAAATCTGATAACGCCAAGCACCAAGCCCAGGAGGCCGCCTATGAAGCCGATGGCCAGGCCAAGAAGCCCGAGCATTAGCACCACGATGGTGTCGACTGGCATGGAATGCCGCGGATAATGAATCGAGGAGTATAAAATCCGATGACAGCTGGGTGCACTGTCAATTTGTTTCATTGAACGCGTTCAAAATGCTTATAATACTCAGAACTTTTCGTTACGGGCATGTCAAGTACCGACGATGACGATGTTGCTGACGAGGATTTTGACGACGACTTTGACGAAGAGGAAGACGCGGACGAAGGCGACGAAGAATGAAGGCCGCTTTTAGAGTCGCGATGTGACTTCGGTCCGTCCGAAATTGAAGTTCAACGCGTCTAAAGTTTTTGACTCAGACTTTAAGCCCGAATGACTCTGCAAAGCCCTTAAAGTTGTTGTAGGCATTAAGAAACTCCAGGCCCCTCTCGCTAATCTTGTATTTTGACTGGCTGGGCACCTCCTGCAAAAGACCGGACTGCTTTAGCTGGCTTACAATCATGCTGAGCCTCTGGTGAGGCACGTTTGCCTTTCTTATGAGGTGGGTGACTGAGGCACCGTTGTCGTAGCCCTCATAGCTGTACTCCTTTGCAGTCGCAAGGACGTCCGCGATGATGCTTACGTGAGTTCTATACGCCACTGCCAATCTGAGAGTTCACCTTTCCAAGTCCGGTCGAGAGTCCGAATTTTGAGAATGGGATAAAGAGCAGGCCAAAGCCCGCCACCTTGATGGCAAGCGCGGGGTACGCAAAGATGCCGGGGTAAATGAAATCATACCATGCAATGAGCTCTGCCGTTGCCAAAAGTCCAAGCCCTGAACCTATCATCAGGGTGCTGGTCTTCCTGCTCTGCATATATGCTGCCATCGTTTCTATTGACACATATACTAATAGAATAAAAGAAATTGACCTAATGAGGTGCTCAATTGAATTTCCCGGAATGATAAACGGCGTGAGAGCGAGCGGGATGAAGGCAAACCTTGGCGCGGGGGCAAAGTCAAAGGACTTTTTGAGCCCGTGCGATAGCGCAATGAAAAAGTACCCGATTGTCTGCGCTGCAAGTCCTGCCGTCATCAGGGGCTGGCTGTATGCCGGCTGGACAAAAAGCGATCCGACAATGATTGCAAAGCCGGCCGAGATTGAGATAAAAGCAAACGTCAGGCGGAGCAGGTTCGGGCTGCCGACCGCGGCATAGCCGGCAAAGGCGAACCTTGAGATAAACACCGAAATGCCAAGACCAAGGAGGTTCATGACTAGTGCAAAGGAAATGTCCGGCATTGAGTCAGCTTGCCAGCCGGAGCGTCGGGAGTTTATATATTATTTCTTCTCGTAGTCGCTGAGGATGTCGCGGTAGCGTGAGTCTTTGTGGGTTATATACCTGATATAATCGCCGTATGTCATGTCCAGCCCGCAGTGAGAGCATTTGACGTACGAAAAGTCGTCTCCCATCTCGGCTATGTCCTTGCAGTCAGGACAGCGGATTTTCACACCATGGATTATCCACAAAGTCATAATAAACTTGCTTGATTTAGCGCGGAGCTTCGAAAAAGCTCGGCCGATTCTACATCCAAATTCGACACCTGCTGGGGGCAGGTGGGAGAAGAGACAGACAAACTTTACTAACATGAGCCAAATGCTGTCAGACGTGCAGCTTAGCCTCAAGGCCAAGATAATTGCAGGGATTCTCCTGGTTGATGCTTTACTAGGTTTTACGTCTTCCATGGCAGGAGCTCGGTGGCTCGGAGGTTGGATATTCGTTAACGCCATTGTCCTTTTGCCGGGGCTGTACATCCGCCATAGGCTCCAGGCAAGAAAAAAACGACAGAATAGGACCGCAGAGGATGGTATCAAGAGCAAATATCGCCTGCCGCGCACTGAAACCCAGCGATATGGCTCTGGTCAAATTACTTTGAGAGGCGAAGTGGTAAAGAGCTATGGGGAAAAGGCGCTCGCCGATTATTTTTTTCGGAATAATATCGATTATGAATATGAAACGAAAGTAATGGAAAGACAGCGACGCCGCGTCCGCAGCGGTAAAGAGTACTCAACTGCAAGACCAATAGGCAGGCCCGATTTCTACCTGCCTGATTTTGATGTATTCGTAGAGTATTGGGGCTTGGCGGACTCTTATGATCCAGTCATGAGAGAAGAATATACAAAATCAATGAATTGGAAAATGGACAGATATCGTGAAAATGGAATCAAGTTCATCTCCATCTACAAAGACAACCTAGAGGACCTTGACTCAAGCTTCAAGTCAAAACTTCGTGAAGCTACGGGAATTAATCTTAGCAGCAAAAGAAGAGTCTAGTTCACACGATGTTATTTCGGCCGTCAACTGAGGCTTCCCTCCACTTTCTGCTACCTTGACAGCCTGAAGGTTTCACTTGCAGTGCACGTTTCATAACTAGTGCTATCATCCAAAAAGTAGCACTCGCTTGTCAATAATCCGTCCGTGTCGCCCAGTACCTCGCACAGCTTTCCCGGTGTCTGCGGATTGGCTGAAATCTCTGTATTGAGGTTGGCTTTCATTCTTGCCCTGATACATTCAAAGTGTAAAAAACTAGTAGTTGAGGGAAACTGAAAATCAGAAAAAAGAAAAGAAGGGAGTTGAGGTCTGCTATGGACTATAGTACGCATGCGCTATTACGCTTGTACTTGCACTTCCGGTAATGTCTACTGGATACATCCTGTCTGCACTGCCGCCTTCCCAGTGGTTGAATGACTCACTGCCATAGTCTGCCACAGCTACCTGGTACTGCTGGTTGTTGTTTATGGTAAACGAAGTTGGAGAAAAGCCGCTTGCAATGACATTGCCGTTCTGCCATAATGTCACATAGTAGCCGTTGATTTCACTGCCTGCTGCATTGAAGGTCTGGACTGACAATTGCGATGTGGTTCCTGACCCTCCGCCGCCACTTGAGCCCGTGCTATACACTGCAGTTAGCATCTGCTGTGGCACTGGGGCAATAAACGTCCTCTCCCTGTTAGTGCTGCCGTTGTCCTGCCAGTGGTCAAAGTGATAGGAACCAAAGTCCTGCACTTCTACGGTATATTGTTGGCTAGATGTTGTTTCAAACGTAGCCGGTGTAAAGCCGGAATTGACTACCGCGCCATTCTGGTACAGCACTGTGTAGTAACCGGTAAGAGGGTTATTGGACGAGTCAACGGAATTGACTACCAAATTAGAGCCAGGCGGCGGACTGTTGACATTTCTATAATCTGCCTGCAATACCTGGTCGGATGTAGGAGTTACTACTCTATCCCTCGCTGTGCTGCCGTCAACGCCCCAGTGGTCAAAGACGTACTGTCCGTAGTCTTGTGGTTCGACTATGTATTGCTGGTTGGCGTTTAGGTTGAAAGTTGCCGGGGTAAAACCCGAATTTGCTACTGCACCATTTTGATACAGCACCGTGTAATACCCATTAAGTGCTTGATTTCCGGCAAAATCCCATGCATTAACGGTGAGTTGATATGTAGTAGACGATGTGGGAGCGGTCCACTGTATCTGCCAGCTTTCGCATGTGCTGCTAGGATAGTTGACACAAATTGAAGCATTCTGTAAGAACCCCGCAGAAAACGGTGCACTAGCTGTTATTGTTTGCGTAACTGATGTATTCGCACCAGAGACAGGCACGCATACGCCATTGAAATAATTTGCAATGTCCTCGTCTATCCAGATGTTGCCAGCTGAAGTGTTGTTCTGCGCGCTCTTTGATGCAGACTGCATTGTTAGCGATACATCGTAGGTCTTGCCAGAATATACGTCCATTACTTTCGGATTTTTCAAGACATCCACAGTTGTTGTTCCGTTTGAGATTGTCAGCCCTGTAACTGTTCCAGCGTAAGTATTGTCGCATGAAGGTCCTTGTCCCATGGCAAACGCTTTGCTTATGTTGCCGCCTGTCCCTGTCGCCAGTGACAGCAAAAGAAGCAAGCCTATCGCAGACGATGCCATGAGAGTGTTTTTGTTTTTCAGTCTTTGTTTTTCATACTTCGGTAAAGGCATTGGTAGCGCCTCGATCTGCGAAATAATGTGCAACGATTTATGCAGAATCTACTCCGCCTAACTAGAATATTAGAAAGAAAATGAAAGCTATGAATTGATAGAAGAATTTAGAGAAATAATCTCCTTGGTGCCTTAAAGGCGGAGTGAAATAAACTGCAACCATGGGGAGCAAGCAGTGAAGACTTCCTAAAGAATGTCAAGTCCATAGTAATCAGGTAGGCAGTAGCGTCCAAAAGGCAGATAATACTATAAAGTTGTCAACAATAAACTTGTAATGCACTAAATTATTGTGATTCAGTGGTCAAATCATATAAGCACTTGTCAAAATGATTGCAATAGATTGATAAGCCAAGAATGGCATGGATAGTTTGAGCTGAAAATGAATAGCACATTTGGCCCGACTTACAAGCGCCAGCTGATGCTCCTTGGAGCAGTTCTGGGAGCAGGGCTTGTGGCGACCTTCTTCCTAGGCTTCATCATAGGCATGGCCGTAAACGTAGGACTATTGATCGCCGTCTCGTTTTACATTCGCTCAAGGCGCAACAAGGCGCTAAAGTCGCTTGGCTTTAGCAGCGAGAGTGCGGGCGGAGGGTTCATGTCGGGCGAAAACCCCAAGCTAAAGTACGTGTGCCTCTCATGCGGCGCCGAGATGACGGGCTCTAGGTGCAGGGCGTGCGGCTCTCACATGAAAAAGCCCCTCTTCTGAGGCACTTACAGAGGGCATTTACCGGGTCCGGCACACGACGCTTGATTTTGTAAGTTTCTAGATTTCAAGTGGAACCGTTATTGCCATTTGAGGCACGGTTCTTCAGGGGCTCAACAGGCTACCAATTGTCGACACTCAATTCATCTGCCTCTATGCGCCGATATCAAAGGAGCCCAGTGGCGAATGGCAGCCGGCTTATCTCAGGTTCTCTTTATTGGTGAACCAGATGCCTTTTGCTTTTTTGCGCTCGCCGGCGATGATAAAGATACCGCCCAGAGAGACGAGGCCAATGAGCAGGACAGGCAGGGTGAAGTTCTGGGACGACAGCGGGTATCCCCCGTTTGGATCGAACGAGAACTCTAGCGCACTTACGTTTGAAAACATGGTAACGAGAGCAGAAAAGGCACCAAGGGCTGCCAGTGAGGCCACTATCAAGATGCTTGAGGTCCTGCCTTCAGGCACAATCGTCATACCTCACGATATTATTTAATGATTATGCGAAATTCTTAATTTTATGATATTATGTTTGTCCCGGTTTGCAGCGTCAGCAAACTTCAAATACATCTTTTCTACGTTCGGCCTTTTCTTCGGAATTCTTAACCTATAAAATAGCCGTTCATTTAGTTTTCTCGGATGAGCAAAACCTGTCTCAGGTGCGGCAAGTCGTTTGAAGAGATTCCCGACCCTGCTGCAGAAAAATATCCTGCGTGCCCGGATTGCTGGAAGGAATGGACCACTTATGCAGTTATGGTAATGAACGAGATGAGGCTTGACATGTCGCTGCCGGAGCACAGAAAGGCGCTGCGCAAGTACGAGAAATTATTCTTTGAAAAGGCCGAGGGCGAATTGCAAAAGAACCCCGAGCAAAAACCCGACGATCACAGCGGCCACATGCATTAATTCAGACCCAGCGCGGACAGCAGATAACCGGGCGCGACCCGCAGGAGCCTTTCCCTGTTGGGCGTTGAAAGTAGGACCTCGTGTATCGAGTCCTTCAGGACCTGCCTGGCCGGCTCTGCAACAGAGAGAAACACGCTGCTTACAAGGCGCAGGTCGAGTTTCTCAATCTCTGACTGCTGCAGCTTCAAGAGTTCCTGGCAGTACGTATGAAACATAAGCGTCCTCTTGTCCGCGTCGAATTGCGCCAAAAGCTCGAGCCAAGTCTTCAGAAGGACTCCAAGTTTTGCAGGGGCGACGGTCGGCGCGGCTGACAGTGCCAGTCGGATGGTATCGCTCTTTGTGACCGGGTCCATCTGATAGAATTCCTTTAGCCGGCTCTGGAGCATGGGCTTTCGCACAAAGTCGGGCAGGTCGGCGAGAATCTGTATGATGTTGCCGGCTGCCTGGCGCTCCTTGCCGGAATTCGAATTCTTTGACATCTTGACCCTGAAAAGCGCTGCAGGTTGTATTCGGCCGTATTAATGAGTTGTTGGACAGAAGAAAAGCGAACTAGAATTAAATAGGCACGTCCGGTGCAAAGACTTGCTTTTAATGCCAAGCTTGGTTACGGTCGGGGGCTTTTTTGGAGACGAAGGAAAGGGCAAGATTATCGCGTATCTGGCAATGAAGGATAGGCCGGCGATTGCAGTGCGGGGCGGAGTAGGTCCAAACGCGGGCCACACGTTCACCTTTGAGGGCACCGAGTACAAGGTAAGGATGCTCCCAAGCGCGGCGCTAAACCCATCCACAAGGCTTCTGATAGGCGCAGGCGTTCTCGTGAACCCGGAAATACTCCTCCGCGAGGTCCAGATGTTCAAGGCAGACGACAGGACCTTTGTCGATTCGCAGTGCGGCATTATAGAGCAGTCGCATATCGACAGGGACAAAGGAGACCACTTGAAGGGCACCATCGGGACGACCGGCACCGGAACGGGGCCGGCTAATGCGGACCGGGCACTTCGAACCTTAAAGCTGGCAAGAGACGTCCCGGAGCTTTCACTTTACGTCGAGGACGTCAGCAACTCGGTCAACTACGCGCTTGACAGCGGCGAGAATGTGCTTGTCGAAGGGACTCAGGGCACCTATCTGTCGCTCTTTCATGGCGGCTACCCGTTTGTGACATCAAAGGACGTTACCGCGTCGGGGATCTGCTCAGACGTTGGTCTTGGCCCAAAGCGGGTTGACGAAGTCCTTGTGGTTTTCAAGGCATACGTTACGCGCGTGGGAGGCGGCCCACTGCAAAACGAGCTCCCCGAGGAGGAGGCAAAACAGCGCGGCTGGCAGGAATTTGGGAGCGTCACCGGAAGGCAGAGAAGGTCCGCACCTTTTGACATGGAGCTTGCAAAAAAGGCAATCAGGCTCAACAGCGCGACGCAGCTTGCCGTGACAAAACTCGACGTGCTCTATCCAGATTGCGCAGGCGCAAGGACTTTTGACGGGCTTTCATCGGAAGCAAGGAAATTCATTGAAAACATTGAAGGCGAAACTGGCCTGCAGGTAACGCTCATTGGAACCGGGCCTGAACTCTACGACATCGTGGACCGGCGAGAAGACAAGTCGTAGCTTGCGACAAGGAACTTGGCAGCGTCGCGGCAATCCCTGAGAAGTGCCAGCAGCCCTGCAGGATCGCGGAGCTCGTGGGCCGCGATTTGCTCTTCAAGTCCTGACAGCTTGCGTCTGAGCTGCTCCGAGACGTCCGTTTTTGATTGCCTGCGATACGTGTTTCTGGCAGGTGCAGACTTTGCGCCGGCAGGTGACATTTCAATGTGGCTGGTCAGCTTCAGGTACAAGATGGCCCGCTCAAGCGACACATAGGCGCGCCAGCACGATTCAGCTGCCTGCGGGTCAGCCTGATTTTTTGCAATGGATTTGTCGGTTGTTTCAAGAAGAGATGCGGCAGACCGGACATGCTCCAATACCTTTGCAAGAGCCTCTGCCTGGATGTCATCAGGACCGGATTTTTCGAGATCGCCGGTGTCTGACGGCTTACTTCTCGCCATTTCTGCCGTTTCGGATGACTTTAATACCCTTACTATTATGTCTATTCGATTGCGCCTCAAGACTCCCTGGTACGTAAGGTTGGCTGAGCTGAGGGATTTTGGTCGACTCGTCTGCGCGCTTGAGCGGGCGCCGCTTCCTGCTTTCTCGTTTCGATTTGGAGACAGCGACATCTATGCTGTCCAGCTTGACATCATCGACGGGAGACCCGTCATCTATTATGCCGTCACCGACAAGCCGGCTGGCCACTACCTCGCATACAGAGTGAGCAACGGGATAGAGGAAGTCTTTCCCTCTGATGGCGTGGTAAACCCGACGTACGTGTACTCGCCACTCCTGCATATCGACAAACTACCGCCAATACTTACAAAGACAATGCGGCAGACAAAGGGCAAGAAAAAAGAATCCTCCGGCTATGTGTCGGTAAAGCTCAAAGACCTGGCCAGCCTTGCAAAGGTTGCAGCATACAAGACGCTCTATGAGGAGCCGCCGCTGCCGCTCTTTTACTTCAACGACGGCACGAGTCATGCACTTGGCGCGGCAATGAGCATGAGCGAAAACGACTCGATTTCGTACTTTTACTATGCAGACATCAATGGCGAGTCAAAGGAGCCGTTTCTGCGGTACAGCAGCCAAAAGGCCGAGCAGCCGACATTTTCGTCGCGGCTTGACGAGCACGGCTACATTTACCTAAAGGTGATTCATCTTGCGGGCGACCACCCTCTGGTAAAACTGTATGGCTAGTTCCAAAGGGTTTCGAGAGCGAATCAAATCGGCTGCAGTTGAGAGCCCGATTATTGTTGCACTTGATATCGTGTCCGGAACGCAAGCTCCAGATTCTTCGGAGAAGTGGCTGGAGGGGATTCAAAGGTCTGCGACGGACATCATTGACAAGGTGCATGCAAGCGTCTGCGCGATAAAGCTCAATTTTCATCTTTTGCTTCCCCTCTCGGCAACCAAGCTTGCGTCGGTAAACCGCCTTGCGCATTCCTACGGCCTGCTTTCAATAGCAGACATCAAGCTAAACGACATCGAGCACACAAACGAAGTTGCCCTGGATAGTCTTGTCTCGATGGGCTTTGACGGCGTCATTGCAAATCCATTCATGGGATCACAGACGCTCAAGGCCCTTACAGGCAAGGCCCATGCCAAGGGCGCAGGAGTCGTAGCCCTTGCGTACATGTCCCACCCAGGAGCGGCGGAAGGATACGGCCTTGACGTGCATCAAAATGGCAAGCAGATGCCGCTGTACAGGATATTCATTCAAAGGGCTAAGGCAGCCGGAGCGGACGGAATAGTCGTGGGCGCTATGCAAAAGCAGATTCTCGCCGAACTTGCGGCATCCGGTGACAGCCTGCCCATATACTCGCCAGGAATCGGAGCGCAGGGAGCGTCGGTTGAGGATGCCGTTATGAACGGATGCGACTACCTGATTGTCGGAAGGTCGATAATTGAAGCAGATGACCCTGCCGCTGCTGCAAGGGAAATGAAGGCCAGGGCAATCAAGGCTTCCAAAAGATAAGGGGGTGCCTACAGCTGGCGCGATTTCTTGCGCGCCAGGTCGCGCGTGCTGTCCTCCGGGGTCGGAGCGGGCCCTGCTCTTGGCTGCTCGCCAAGCTGGCCTGCGGTCGCATCATTTAGCGCCTGGTCTCGCTTGAGCGGATTTTTTCTCTCTGTACTCATGTCTGTATACTGCAGGTCTTTGTTATTATGACTTGAGTGGCAAAATTCAATAGCAAGGCTCTGAAAGAGAAGTACCAGGGGCAGCTTGAGAGAGAAATGAACAACGATGGCATTAACCTGACGCAGTTGTGCGAAAAGGTACTCACCTTCGACGATGACATCCGGTATGCGGGCGTTATTGATTCAGGAGGTGCGCTGGTTGCCGGAGGAATGCGGAACGGTCTAGACTCGCTTGTCGCACAGACCGACGAGGAATTGTTTCTGGCGCAGACCGCCCTTCGCAGGAGCATGAGGGAGCGCTTTGACTCCACTATGGGGACGGCGAGGTTTGCCTACGTCGAGCGGGAAAAGATTTCCATCCTTACTTTCTACATGAAGGACAAGATCCTTGTGGTGACGCTTGAGCCAAACGTCGAGTCGCACACCGCGATGGACATTGCTGAAGATACCCTGGAATTGTTGGATGGCAAGAAGTAGCAGGAGATTCCAGGCTGAAATTACGCTTTGGAATAGATATGAGCTGCTTACACTATAGCTGTATGTGTCAAGATACCATCAGGTATTCCCATGTTCAAAGGTACCTGAGGTTCACCATTTTGGTCGCATAGCGTTACCGATGCAGTGTGGCCCTCCATTTCTAAATTGAATACGCCACGAACATCCGTCTGATTTCTTCGATATCCTCTTACATGAGTAGGCCTGCCAGAAAAAGGTAGCAGATTTTATGATTGACATCTGAGCGCATTTTTCAGGTTGTCGAGGTTTTCATACCACTTGTCAAGAAAGGTCACGCCCTTTTGCTGTTCTTCCGGTTTAATTCCCTCAAGTGGGCTGAGCACCTTTGTTTGCGCTCCGACGTCTGAAGCAAGCGACTCTGCCAGCTTGGGGTCAACTAGGTCCTCGCTAAAAACAACACTAACGTTATTCTGCTTAATGGCGCTTTCAACCCTGGCCAGATCCTGCGGCGACAGCTCAGAGTCCGGCGCCAGTCCAGACAGCCAATAGTCTGTCAGGTTGTACTGTCGGTCGAAGTAGCTGAAGGCATTGTGAAATGAAACAAAAGTGTGCGTCTGGCAGTTTGAAAGTTGTGATTTGACGTCGCTGTCGAGCTTGGCTAGTTTTGAGATATAGCTCTGGGCATTTGCCTCATAGTACTGCGCGTTAGCCGGATCGGCTTTTTCCATTGCATTTGCTATATTTCGTACCTCCTTTTGTGCCAACACTGGGTCATTCCAGATATGCGGGTCTTGTCCTCCCTGCGCTATCATGGGCTTTGCCTCGTCTTCTGGGAGGCTGCTTGTGTCAGCTGCTATGGTCGGTATTCCTTCGGATGCCTTGACAAAGGTCGTGTGCTGAAATGTGTCTGAACCATTAGCCAGAAAGTTTGGAATGAATGCTTCCATCCCATAGCCGTTGTAAACAAAGAGCTGTGAGTCCTGGACTTTTTGAATCTCTTGTGGGGTCGGCTCCCAGCCGTGTGGCTCATCCCCAATCGGGATAAACGAACTAACATTTGCGCGGTCGCCTGCTACGGCGCTGGTAAATTCATACATTGGAAAGAAAGAGGCCACAATTGTCAGCCTTGAGCCTTTAGCCGCGTTCTGGGTCTGGTTTGATATGTTCGAGCCGATTCCAGCAGGTTTGCCGACTCCCGCCGATAATGCAACTACTGCAGCGATTGCAATTGCAATTCCAAATGAAAGACCTATCACTAAGTTAGTATTCATACCGTCGACAACGGCTATTAAGGATATATACTTATGTTAATAATTCTTATGTGTATGAATATAAAGTGCTAATAAAATGGGCTGCGAAAAGCATGGCCCAATGAGACTGGCACATTGTCAAATGTAATACTGTTCGCTTGCGCTGTTCCAACTTTGGGACGGCAACTATGGCAGAGGGAGTTCCTAATTCACGTTCTGGCAGATAATATCGGCTCATGGAATAGCTGCCACCAGCTACATCAATGAACGAAATACACCGAGCGCGGCAGGATTGGAATTTATAGAAATCACTTTCACATCAGGATCGGATGCACAACGTTGTCAAGCTGCTTGACAGAGTATCGCAACGCTACTACCCAAGCAGGATGCTGACGTTTGAGCCAGCACACATCTTCAAAGTGCTCCAGCTCCTGGACACAAATGCCAAGACTAGCCGAGCGACTCTGATCCTAAAGCTTGG
Organism: Nitrososphaera sp.; assembly: GCA_039938515.1. Classification (NCBI taxonomy): domain Archaea; kingdom Thermoproteati; phylum Nitrososphaerota; class Nitrososphaeria; order Nitrososphaerales; family Nitrososphaeraceae; genus Nitrososphaera; species Nitrososphaera sp. The sequence continues at coordinate 71,779 of JBDUUL010000024.1, forward strand.
ACTAGGCGAGGGTTCAATCAAGACCCTTGTGAAGCATCTAAAGATGGAGAATCTCATCTCAACAACCAACGCCGGAATGACGCTTACCTCCAAGGGGACTGCGCTTTACTCGAAAATCAAGGCCGCCATCCCGGCGGAAACCGAAATTGATCAAAGTTACATATCGTTTGGAAGAGCAAACCATGCGGTGCTGGTTAGAGGTATTTCTGACGAGGTGGGTAGTGGGATACTCCAGCGAGACGCTGCAATAAAGATGGGGGCGCTTGGAGCAAGCACCATAGTATTTCAGGACGGAAGATTATTCACCTCTGATAACAGACACGGGAGTCCAATTAGTGACTCTGCCCTGACAGGCACGTTGATAGAAAGAATGCACCCTCAGGACGGAGACGTGATAATCATAGCAAGCGCAAACGACCCCAAGGTTGCAGACCTTGCGGCAAAGCGAGCGGCTCTTGAGACCGTATCAGCCCACGAAAAGCACGTCGTCCATTGACTTGCCGGCGTGGATAACTTAGGACAGGTTGGATAAACTGTTCAAGCTCTTATATATCAGACTTTGGGCTGTGAACACCTATGGTAGACCTGGGGGCTGTGGTGGCAGTGTCTGTGCCCACAATGCTTATCCTCGGTCTACGTCACGGGCTGGATGTCGATCACATCTCTGCGATCGATAGCTTGGTGCGCTTGCACAACGCGTCAAAGAGGACGAGACTGGTAGGCACGGCCTTCAGCGCGGGCCACATGGCTTCAGTCCTTGCGGAATTGCTTATCGTGGTATTTGTAGTTGGCAATATCGCCAGGAGCGAAAGTTTTGGATTGTTTAGCAGCCTTCTTGGCGCGGTTGCACTTGGCAGTATTGGACTGATTAATCTATACGCAATGAAAAAGTGGGGAAGGACCGGCACCGCCATGCTCGCCGGCAAGGTGCTAAACAGGACTGGAAAACTCGGCCCTTACGGATCTTCATTCATTACAGGAAATGTATTTGGAATAGGCTTTGAGACTGCTTCGCTGATTGCTGCAGTTTCGCTTTCCGCCGTCGCGTCGGCGACCCAGGGACTGCAGGTCTCCCTCACACTGGTAGCCGTCTTTGGCATCGGCATGACTGCGATGGACACCCTGAACAGCGTTCTTATCCGCTCGGCTTTCTGGAAGATATTCCAGACCAAGGCTTTCCGGTACATGGCGTACGGGCTGAGCGGGGTCGCCCTCACCGTGGCGATAGCAGAAGGAATAGGCGCGTTTGCAAATTTCGACATTCCAGAGTGGTCAGGGCCGGTCTTGGCCGCAACAGTAATCTCTTCTTCCTTCTCCTATGCATTTGTAGCAAAGAGGAGAATTCAGTCAAATGCCTAGAACCCATCTCATAAGCACCTCCTGAGCAATTTCATTTGCTAATTTGGCTATCACAATATCCACGGTTACCGGCACTTATGAGATTATTTACATCAACAGGCAAGGCCGCGGTAACCAAGCAAGGAATATGTCGAACCCTCCTAGGCGATCTCGGGCTTCCAGATCATCTTGAAATTGACTGCCCAGCATCCGAAATCGCCGACGGATTGCCTTAAAAGAATGATCTGGAAAAAAGGCTTTATAGCTTCCGAGGGCGATGTAGTTTGCTTTTCGCGAATGCTCGAATTTGTAGTGGCCGGGGGCACAATACAATGTTGCTAAAATCTAGAACTATTAGTCGTGCTATGACTCGCTGCTGCGCGATTTCGAAGACTCTAGGTGATTGAAAGTTTGCGCGAGCCTAGAAAGGGCCCCAAAGGCCACATGCGCGTTGATGCGGCTACAGAAAAGTTCTTCTCCTTAATCAACTGGTCAAAGTTGGAGCCTGCCATAGAAGGGGCAAGCCTGCTCGCTTCACACGGGAGGGTCCTTGCCAAAGACATCATCACACCTTTCGATATCCCTTCTTTTGCCAAAGCATCAATGGATGGCTATGCGATAAGGTCCAAAGACGTAGCCACTGCGTCTGACAAAGAACCTGTTATCCTTGCAATAATTGGCAAGTTGAGTGCAGGCGAGGCGATGACGTACGAAATCAGAGACGGGGAGGCCCTTTCTATAGCTACGGGGGCACGGCTCCCTATGGGAGCTGACGCGGTGGTTATGTCTGAACATACCCGCCTACGTGGGTCTGACGTAAAGATCTTTAACAAGGTGAAATCCGGCGAAAACGTCTCGCTCGTTGGCGAGGACATGAAGAAAGGCCGCGTTATGTTGAAAAATGGAAGGTGGCTGGCCTCGCAGGACGTCGGCCTTTTGGCCACGATCGGGCTCGATAAAGTTCCTGTCTTTCGAAAGCCCAGGGTAGCAATAATTGCTACTGGCAGCGAACTCGTAGAGCCGGGTGGCAGGCTTGACCGGACTTCTATTTTTGAGAGCAACAGGTACATGATCTCCTGCATGGTACAAGAGTGCGGCGCAGAGCCAATCGATCTGGGATTGTGCAAAGACGACAGGCCTGCCATATCATCCAGGCTAAAGGAGGCGGCTGAATACGACATGGTCGTAGTATGCGGGGGGACCTCTGTGGGGCCAACAGATTACGTGCCAGAGCTCGTAAATGCTATGGGAAAGCCGGGACTGGTAGTTCATGGAGTTGCCATGAAGCCGGGCTCGCCTACGGGGCTTGGAATAGTAAATGGCAGGCCGGTAATTCTTGTTCCTGGATTTCCTGTCTCGGCCTTTGTCGCTTTCTACACCTTTGGCAGGCCGGTGCTCCAGAGGATACTGCAGACTTCCGGCCCTGCCAAGGCAAACCCTGTAGCAAAACTCACCAAGTCGGTCAGGGTGCATGCGAAGATGCGGACATTCATCAGAGTAAAGGTGACAAGAATAAGTGATTCTCTCGCAGGTGGCTACGCTGCGGAGCCAATAAGCGCCGCCGGTGCCAGGCTTTTGTCTACTCTGGTAGACGCTACCGGCATGGTAATAGTAGACGACAGGGAAATGCTGAGGAAGGGTGAGAAAGTCGAAGTTATTCCATTCAGGAGCATCGACTAGATGACGAGATTCTTGCTTCAGGAGGACGGACGGCGTGGCTAGCCAGCTGGTCGATGGCTTTGGCAGGGTCGCCAAAAAGTTGCGGATCTCAATTACCGACAGGTGTAACATGCAGTGCGTCTACTGCATGCCGCAAGGAAACAACAAATGGATCGATTCTGCCGAGGTTCTGAACGATGAAGAGATCATAAGGCTTGCCAGGATTTTTGCGAGTCTTGGAATCGAAAAGATAAGGATCACCGGAGGGGAGCCGATGCTGAGATCCGGAATCGAGAAGATGGTAAGCAAACTCGCAAAGATTGATGGCATAAGGTCAGTCAGCATCACCACTAATGGCCTGTTGTTCGGAGATAAAATCAATCAGCTTAAAGAGGCAGGCCTTGCCAGCGTAAACATCAGTCTCGACACGTTCCGGCGCGAAAGGTTCGAGGCCATGACCGGCGTCGACGGCGTGGCAAGAGTCGTGAATTGCATCTCATTGGCCCGCAACGCGGGCCTTGAAGTGAAGGTAAATACCGTGGTAATCAGGGGCTGGAATGACGACGAGGTGGTTGACTTTGCAAAGTTTGCAGTGGATACCGGGCTTGCGGTAAGGTTCATCGAATTCATGCCGCTTGACGGATCCGGGATCTGGGCGCCAAACCTGGTGTTTGGCAAAGGCGAAATAATTGAAAAACTGAGGGCCGCTCTGGGCGAGCCGATCGCTCTTGGAAATCCCGGCTCGGAGCCTGCCCAGCTTTACTCGATCGGCGGGACCGGGATTGTAGGTTTTATCCCCTCTATCACCGAGCCGTTCTGTGGAGGCTGCGACAGGGTAAGGATAACTTCGGACGGCCGGTTCCTGACATGTCTCTTTGAAAACCCCGGCCATGATGTCAAGAACCTGCTTCGCGGAGGAAAAAGTGATGGCGAGATAGCAGACTACATCGCGGAGGGCATGAGGAACAAGCCTGAAGGCATAGCCGCCATCATAAGACTTGGTCGGCTCAGGCCAAAGTTGAATATGATGCACGAGATAGGAGGATGATGGCAGAAATGCTGGACAGAGATGGGCAGGATCATCCAGGCGTAAAGGTAAGGCTATTTGCATCTGTCCGCGAGATGGCAGGAAGAGGCGAGGTGCTGATAAGACTGGATGGCACCCGGCTGTCGGCAGAGAAGCTCAGGGAGAGGGTTTTTGCGATGTATCCAGAACTTGTGTCAAAACAGGTACCGTTTGTGCTGGCCGTAAATCACACTGTTGTAATCGACGAATCCAAGGTTTTCATAACCCAGGGCGACGAGGTGGCCATTCTTCCCCCAATCAGCGGAGGTTAGCGAAGTTCATTTCGATAGTCAACAGTGTCATTGACGTCTGCAAGATGCTCGCCGAGGTGGGCGATGCCTCTGCCGGCGCCACCGCATTATTTGTAGGAAGCGTCAGGGATCATAGCGAAAAGGGCCGCGTTTTTGAAATCCATTACGAATCATACAGAGAGATGGCAGAGAAAGCGATCGCCGAAATTGAAAGCGAGATTATGAAAAGATGGCATGTAAAGAAAGTGTTGATTGTGCACAGAATCGGAACTCTTGGCGTTGGCGAGGCCAGCGTCGCAGTCGCGGTGTCTGCGGAGCACAGAAAGGAAGCCTTTGACGCGTGCAGGTACGGAATCGATACCGTAAAGGCCCGCGTTCCAATCTGGAAAAAAGAAGTGTTAGAAAATGGCGCGGCGTGGGCGGAAGGAGTTTTGCCAGAGGGTGATTGACATGGCAGGCGAAGGCACCCCCGGCATGGTAGACATATCCGCCAAGCCCGATACGCTGCGATCGGCAGTCGCACGGGCGACAGTAAAGATAGGCTCCCCTGCAACGATGGAAATAATCAACGAAGGCAAATCCCCGAAAGGAAACATTTTCGACGCAGCAAGGATTGCAGCCACCATGGGGGCCAAGCGGACATGGGACTTGTTGCCGTACTGCCATCCCCTGCCGCTGGACTCGATAAAAGTTGACATTGCTGCCAGGAACCTGTCTGTTGAAATCACGGTGAGCGTGAAAGCTGTCTGGAAGACCGGCGTGGAAATGGAGGCTCTCACAGGAGCCTCGATTGCCGCGCTCACCGTCTATGACATGCTAAAGCCAGTCGATGACGGTCTATCTATAGAGTCGATAAAGCTGATAGAAAAGCGCGGAGGCCTCAATTCCTTTGCGGAAAAGTTCGATAGAAGGCTCACGGCCGCAGTGCTGGTTGCAAGCGACTCTCGACATGAAAAGGACGACGTGTCAGGCAAGGTTGTCGCCAAGAGGCTCGGCGAGCAGGGGTTTCAGGTCGTCTCTTTCAAGATAGTACCTGACGACGTCCATCGCATTGCGGCCGAGCTGAAGGAGTTCTGCGATGATCTAAAGGTTGACCTTGTCATGACTACTGGAGGGACGGGCTTTGGTCAACGTGATGTAACACCGGAGGCAACAAAGGCAGTAATTGAAAAAGAGGCGGCCGGGATCATGGAGGCGCTGCGGGCCCACGGCCAGAAGAGGACTCCTTTGTCCATGCTTTCAAGAGGGGTTGCGGGCGTGAGGGGAAAGACGGTAATTGTGAATTTGCCGGGTAGCACAAGAGCAGTCTCGGAGTCGCTTGATTCAGTGTTTCCAGGATTACTGCACCTATACAGAATGATGGAAGGACTGGGCCACAATCATTAGCGCCGTGAACGATTCGGCAACCAATACGATATTTCTGCTCGCCCCCTTATTCTTCGGGGTAAGCTTTGTCTATTCCAGCGTCGGGTTTGGCGGCGGGAGCAGTTATATCGCAATTCTCGTTCTTGCGGGAATAAGCCTGTTCATGGTGCCTCCGATTTCACTGATCCTGAACATAGTGGCGTCATCGATGGCGCTGGTTAACTATGCAAGGGCGGGGTACCTGTCACTCAGCCTGTCCGCCCCGTTCCTTTCTTCCGTGCCGTTTGCGTTTGCCTCCGCACTCATTGTGCTCACGCAGAAGGAGCTCGCACTCATTTTTGTGTTAACGATGTATGCCGCGTCCGCAGCCCTCTTGATATCGGGTACTTTGATCAAGAGGCAGCGCGAAAAGGTAATGAAACTCAATGTAAGTCGCATGAAACTTGTGGTGGTAGGCGTGCCAACGGGTTCGGCCTTGGGTGTCCTCGCCGGCGTAGTTGGCATTGGGGGCGGGATCTGGCTCTCTCCGCTGCTTATCCTGACCGGCTTGGCGGATCCAAAAAAGGCTGCTGCCACTGCTAGTCTTTTCATACTTGCAAACTCGATAAGCGGATTCGCGGGGCATTCGATTGGAAAACCAGTTGACCTCTCGCTCGTGATCCCACTTGCATTGGTGGTCCTTGCGGGCGGGCTGATCGGGTCAAGGTTTGGGGCATTCAAGTTTGACCATGACAGGATCAGGATTATAGTAGGGGCGCTTGTTGCAGTCGCCGCAACTCTATTGCTGCTGAACCAGCTGCTTAAAGCCTAAGGACTGCGTCCTGCGCGGACTCAGACATGATACTTGGGCCCAAGATCTGGAATAATCGATAAATAAGTCGCGCAATTAGCCTCTGCATTGTACAGAATTGCAGCCCCGCTTCCCGCTGTTGTTCTGGCGGTGTGTCTGGAGCAAGTCGCGCCCCAGCGTATCCCTGGCATTTATTCTAATCGACTAGTAACTACGGACGTAGGGAGGGATCGGTCTGCACTCTGTCATTAAGGTGTTTGTAGTCGGCGTCATTGCCGGCGCCGTAGCTCTGCTTTTTTCATATGATCTCCGCACGCTTGGAGGAATATTTGTACCAGAACTTGCCTCGCAAGCTCTGTTCTCGGTGACGCCAGGCACGATCGAGTCGCAGGCCATTGCAGAGCTTGGCTCCCTCGCGAAATACTCCGCGTTTTCAGGCGCCATAGTGGGCTGCCTAGTGGTGTATGGCGCAATTGGAGTGTTGCTCCTTCCTCTCTACCGGCGGCTTCAGTCGAGGGGAAAGGCACTCAACATGCTGGTATTCATGCTTGTCCCGTTTGCCATAATGCTTGCAATAGCGGTAGTCCTTACAAAAATAACCGAGATCGCGTCGCAGCCTCTTACGTTGCCCTTGATCGCCCTGTTTCTGGTGCCCCCACACGTGGCTTTCGGCCTGGTATTTTATTACCTGTTTGCAGCACCTCCCAGGCGCAAGAAACCGTCACCGGTTGTACGCGCCGGGACAGATCAGCCTGACCTTGCAGCGAGCCATGTATCTCGCAAGGTGAGCAGGAAGGAATTCATCAGCATCATGGGGGTTATTGCTGGAGGCTCCATCGCTTCTGCGCTCTTTTACCAGTGGTTCTCTAGCGGGAATGCAGGCGCAGGGTCCGCTCCCCTTGCCCCAGCTTCTCCCACGTCGCTTGCCAATTCCACGTCCATGCTGCCCGCCGCGGTACAATCACTCTACCGCTCGGAGATAACCCCGAGTGATGAGTTTTACAGGGTTGACACGAACATTGTCACTCCGCTTATCGACGCGAGCATGTGGAGCCTGATGGTGGGAGGGCTGGTGAACAACAGCCTCTCGCTTTCTTATGAGGATCTAAAGTCCATGCCCTCGGTCGAGCGTTACGTGACTCTCGAGTGCGTCAGCAACCAAGTTGGAGGAGACCTCACGAGCACCGCGCACTGGAAAGGTGTTATGCTAAAAGACGTCCTGGAGAAGGCGGGGATAAAGAATGAAGCGACCTATATTGTATTCAGGTGCTACGACGGCTACGACGTCGGAGTGCCGCTCGACCGAGGCCTTGGCGGGGCCTTTCTGGCCTACGAGCTGAACGGATCACCGCTTCCAAGAGACCACGGCTACCCCCTCAGGGCAATCGTTCCAGGCCTTTACGGAATGATGAACCCAAAATGGATAACGTCTATCGAGCTTGTCGGGACAGAATACGAAGGGTTCTGGCAGAGGAGGGGATGGAGCAACGACGCAATGTACAAAATTCATTCGACCATAGTGGTGCCTGGAAACGCCCTGGCGAAAAGGTTTGGCGACCTGGGTGTGCCGACTACGGTGAAAGTTGGAAGCAAGGTGCCAGTCGCAGGCGTTGCGTTCGCTGGAGACAGGGGAATATCGAAAGTCGAGCTCAGCACTGACGGAGGGAACACTTGGCAGCCGGCCCACATAAAGCAGCCCCTGTCAAGTGCCAATACATGGGTCCTGTGGTCCGCGGAATGGAGCCCACCCTCCGAAGGTAGGTACGAGATAACCGTGAGAGCTTTTGATGGGAGCGGAAATATGCAGGGGATGGGGTTTCAGCCGCCATTTCCTTCAGGCTCGTCGGGCTACCACACTGTCAGCGTGACAGCCACGAGGCAGGCTGCTTGAAATACTAGTACGTTGGTTGGCAACGGGCTAGCCTGACTGAACAGGGCGTTCCGCCAGCAACGTCTGGATCATGTTCTCGGTCACATCATACGACCCCTCTCCAATGTGATCGTACCTGATGTATCCAGCGGAGTCTATCAGGTACATGTGTGGCCAGTAGTGGTTGCCATATGCCTGCCATGTCTGGTAGCTGTTATCCTGGAGGACCGGAAATTGTATCCCAAATCCCTTGACGGCCGCCTGCACAGTTCCCATGTCTTTTTCAAAGCCAAACTCGGGAGTGTGCACCCCGACTATAACCAGCCCTTTGCCCGAATACTTGCTGTTCCAGTCAACAACGTAGGGCATCGTGTGCTCGCAGTTTATGCAGTCAACGGTCCAAAAGTCTACAAGAACAACCTTGCCTTTCAGGTCGCCGATGTTTACTGGACCGGTGTTTATGTAGCCGGTTATCCCGGCAAAATTCGGCGCTTTTCTGAATTGCGTTTCGTCCACTACCACTGAAGCCGTCGCGGAAGTAGCGTTGCGCGAAAGTGTTACCGTCGCGGGGCTCGCCTTGGGTTCGGCGGCCTGCGAGGATTGGTTAACGGGAACCTTTGGCTGCGAAATCTGCCGATTGCTTACGACGGAGGATCCCTCGCCGCTTGGATATAGTGCGACGACAACAAAGGCGACCGCTACGCAGGCAATACCAATTAATGCGGCAGGTACCTTCATGCGGATCCGGCCAAATACCATCCTAAATAGATTTTTCCAGATCTCTTCCGCAGCAACATGCAGTCAGCTAAAAGCAGAACCGGACTTTCTCGCGCTGAAGAATGCGTACGCCACGCCACCAACTTCAAATACAAATCCTGCCTGTTACCGATCGGTTGAACGATCAAGACGGCACATACCGCTTTCACCTGTTAAGAAGACTGGTTGGTAGCGGCCTTCCAGTCGAATGCAGGGCGTGCGGAAGGCAGATTTCTGCCATGCAGGTATGCTACACCATCTTTGTTAGACGAGAGCGCGAGTCCAACCATCTGAATTTCTGCCACAATTGTTACGAGAGCCGGATAAGTCAATTTTTTGGGGCCTGTTCGTTCACGACCTCTACCGAGCAGCCCGGGCTGATGGAATCGCTTTCTTTCTGAATTCTCTAGTCCACTCTGCCTGAAAGCAGTTCACGAAATTCTTGCCGCCAGCCTTCTGCAAGCGCCTTGACGCGAATTGCGCGCTCAAGCATCCGGGTATCAACGCGTTCCCCGGCTGCAATTCTGACGACATCTTTGACCCTGATATCATTCTCATCGCGATGTATGTTTTCGATCGCGTCTCCGACTCCAACATCTCCCTCCCGCAGAACCCTGAAGTAGATGCCTGTAAGCCTGCTTTCCATGAACTGTCTGACAATCTCCATGTTCCCAAACTTTACTCCGAGCTTGTAGCAAGGCATTCTGGGCTGCGTGGCGACTATTTCGCTCGAGCCGACCCGAAATATGTCACCGATATCGACTTGGTCTTCAAGCAGACCTTCAGTCGTCAAGTTCTCTCCAAACATGCCCCATGGCAGGTTGCGGCCAGTCACCCTTTTTTTCCAGTAATCGTAATGTTCTGCAGGGTAGGCATACACGGCCTTGTCGAATCCGCCATGAACAGTCAGGTCAGCCTGCCTGTCACCGTCGAAGTTTAGCCTGCTCAGCTTCAGCCGCCCCTCTACTGGCTCTTTGAAGATTCCGGTGGTCACGGGCCTTCCATGAAATTCGACGGTGCATGGAAGCCCCACGTTTAGCGAAAGAACCTTCGCCATCTCTACCTCTGGGTCTTGCCTCAATATTAAATTGAGAGGAGATGCATTATTGGATCTGGTACGTGAACTTCACAAGGTCGAAAAAAAGGATTCTAGCGGGGCTACATGCTCCTGCAGTCTATCAGTATCTTGCCCATGTGCCTGCCACTCTCCATCCTCTCCTGTGCCAGCCTGGCGTCTTTGAGTGCAAACACGGAATCAATGACCGGGTGGATTTTCTTGCGTGCCACAAACCGCACGAGCTCTGCCAGCTGGGCCTTTGTGCCAAGGAGGGCTCCGGTCATTATCAGCTGCTTGGTGTAAAAGGCGCGTACTGGAACAACGGCGTCGTTGCCCGAGGTCATGCCGCAAACCGCCATGCGCCCGCCTTGCTTCAGGGAGCTGATGCTCGCAGTCCATGTAGCGGCACCGACGTGGTCTATCACGATGTCGACGCCCCTGCCTCCGGTGATCTCGGAAACTCGTGCAGCAATGTCTCCGGTAGTGTCAATGACATAGTCTGCGCCAAGGTCCTTTGAGAAATCCCTTTTCTCTTCCGTCGAGGCGGTGGTAATCACCATGGGTACCCCCAGAGCCTTTGAGAGCTGTATGGTTGCCATTCCAATTCCGCTTGAGCCACCGTAAACCAGCAAGGTGCTGTTTTTGCCCGCCCCATTGGTCCTGAGCATGTTCCAGGCAGTGAGGTACGAGACTGCCAGCGTCGCCGCAGCCGCGGTCCCAAGCGAGCTCGGAATGTCAATAATATTTCGCGCCGGGACTGACACCAGCTCCGCATAGCCGCCGTCATAGTCGCTCATCCCGCCAATAATCGCAAACCTGCTGCACAGGTTTTCCGCGCCTGACCTGCATGCGATGCACCTGCCGCAGCTGATGCCGGGATAAACGAGAACGCGTCTTGTCCTACCTTTGGCCCCCTCGACGCGGCCCACGATATCGCAGCCGCAGATATGTGGAAGCCGGATCGTTCTGCCCTGTATGCCCTGGCGCGTCCAGATGTCAAGATGGTTTACGCCGCAGCACTCGACGCGGACGGCTACATTGCCCTTGACGGCCGCAGGGTCGGGAAACGAGTCATGGTACCTGATTACGCCGGCGGGCCCATGCTCGAAAAACGGGGCGGCCCTCATTGAGGTCTCTTGATGTTGTGCATTGCTTCCAGGTCGGGCCTGAAGGGGGCGAGTTTTTCCGGCACCTCGATGTCAATCGAGTCTTTAAGTGAGAGCGGCTTGCCCGTCTCCTTTGAAATGGTCTCCTTCTTTTTGTTCCAGACAAGGGAGTTAAAGTCCGTGATGGCCTTTGTGGTCTCGCTCTGGCCAGTTTGCTGCGAGCCGGATTTTATCGAGCTCAGGTAATCGTGGAGGTGTATGCTCTTGCCGTCTGCGTAGATCTTGTCCCAGAGCTCCTCCGTGGCAAAGGGCGTTATGGGTGCAAGGAGCAGGAGTATTGTAGAGAAGCACTTGTGCAGCGTATAGAGCGCTGACTGGTGGCCCGGATGGGCGGTGTCGTAGGCGCGCCCCTTGACCATCTCGACATAGTGCGCCGCAAAGACGTTCCACGTAAACTCCCTGATTGCGTTGGCCGGTATCCAAAAGTCATACCCGTCATATCCCCGCTTGCACTCCTGTTCGAGCCTGCCTAGCTCGGCAAGAATCCATGCGTCTGTCGGCACCAGTTCCGCTGGTTCTTTGGCCACCGGAAATGAGGACAAAAAGCGCGCAATGTTCCAGAGCTTTGAAAGGAACTTTTGCGCTCCGGCGATCCTCTGCTCGGAGCAGCGAAAGTCATAGCCAAGGCCTGTCTCGCTCGCGGACCAGAAGCGGAACGTGTCAGCGCCGTACTTTTGAATCACGGGAAATGGGTCAATGACGTTACCCTTGCTCTTGCTCATTTTTTCGCCCTTCTCGTCGACACCGTAGCCCATTATCCACGCCTCATGCCACGGGATTTTGCCGGTCAGCTGCACGCAGCGGAGCATGGTGTAGTGCAGCCAGGTGCGAATGATGTCCTTTGCCTGCGGCCGAAGCGCCGTGGGATACCCGTAGGAAAACAGCTGCTCGTCTCGCCCGTACCTGGTAACGTAAAGAGGCGAGATGCTCGAATCCATCCAGGTGTCAAAGGTGCGGTCCTCGCCGGTAAAATCTGAGCCTCCGCACTTTTCGCAGCGCTCAAAGGGCGGCTTTTCCTTCCACGGCCGGTAGTAGCCGCCTGGAGATGGGAGGTTTGGCGTACCGCAGCTGTTGCAGTACCAGATTGGGATTTCGGTTCCGTAGAACCTCCGGCGCGACACGGGCCAGTCAATGGCAACCGAATCGAGCCAGTTGAGGAGTATCTGGCGGTGCATCTCGGGATGGAATTTGAGTTCCGTCATGGCAAGCTCTCTGAGTTTTGGCACAAACTCTAGCTGCTTGACGTAATAGTCGTGCAGCGGGATAATCTCGATGGGGGTCTTGCTGCGCTCGCAAAGCGGTGTGCTGTGCATGATGCTTTCCTCCTTTTCAACAAGCCCCGCCGCCTTTAGGTCGTCTACGATCCGCGTCCGCGCCTGGTTTATCCGCAGGCCCTGGTACTGCCCGGCGGCCTCCGTCGTGACGCCGTTTTCGCTCAGGGCCACTATCTCCTTGAGCCCCAGCTCGCGGAATACCTGCACGTCGTTCTGGTCGCCATAGCTGCACACCATTACGGCTCCTGTTCCAAACTCGGGCTTGGCCGAGTGGTGCGGTCGGATTTCCACCTGCCTTTCAAAGATAGGAATGGAGGCGTGCTTGCCCTGAAGCGCCCTGTAGCGATCGTCTTCGGGGTTTACTATTACCGCCTGGCAGGCAAAAAGAAGCTCCGGCCGCGTCGAGGCAATGGTCAGCGTGTCGCCGGTTTCCGCAACTTTGAACTTCATGTGCACTAGCTTTGTGGGCAGGTCGTCGTGGATAATCTCGGCATCGGCTATCGTGGTTCCGCAGTCAGGGCAGTAGTTGTTCGGCCTGTTTGCCAGGTAGACGAGCCCCTGCCGCCAGAGGCGGATAAAGGTCGCCTGGGTGAGCGAGCGGTAATCGTCAGAATCAGTCCTGTAGTAATTTGCAAAATCCCCTGACAGCCCCATGCTCCTCATAATCTCGAGCATCTCGGCTTCAAGGTCGTCCAGCGCGCCCTTGCAGAGGTCCAAGAACTTTTGCCTGTCCATCTGGCGCATCCGGATCTTGTACTTTTTCTCGGTGTAAATCTCGACTGGAAGGCCGTTTCTGTCAATGCCTATGGGAAAGAGCACGTTCTTGCCAGACATCCTTGCGGTGCGGGCGATCATGTCTATCTGGGCATAGTGCGCCGCGGCTCCAATGTGCCAGGGCCTGCCGGATGGGTAGGGAGGCGGCGTGTCAATGACAAATGCGGGCCTGCTCCTGTCGGCCGGCAAAAATGCATAGGTATTATCGTCCTGCCACCTTTTGAGTATAGACTTTTCAATTTCCGGGTTCCAGGAGGTCGACTGGATCTTGGGTTCTGGCATCTCTGTTCCGTGCTTTTCCTCACTGAACCTGGTGCCGTTATTAAGGTTGACCTGAAAGGTGTCGCCGGCTGGCTGGTGGCAAAAAGAACGCGCCGCCTCGCACCCTGTGCACAAGATATTAATATTAACCTCCGCGCAGTCCATTTCGTGAAGTTTGCAGACTGGTTCCCTTACTATCAGGGAATTCGGGCGGAATTTGGCTACAGCACAGAAAAGGACCAGGAAGCCGCAAGGATCCTGTCGGAACTGATAAGGAAGAAAAAGACACCAGGCGACACCAAGGTCCTGCAGAAAAAGATCTCCCGCAAGAACGTGATTGTAGTCGGGGCTGGCCCCAGTCTGGACGACGAGGCTGAAAGTGAAAAGATAGTAAAGTATCTGAAGAAGAACAAGGTGGCTGTCAAGATAGCCGCAGACGGCGCGGCGCTGTTTCTGCTTGAGCACAAGATAAAGCCGGACATTGTCGTTACGGACCTTGACGGCAGGCCTTCGGCGCTTCTGGACGCGGAAAAACGCGGGGCCATCATGGTCGTCCATGCGCACGGCGACAACGTCGAACTGATAAAAAGGATTGTACCCAAGATGAAAAAGCTGGTTGGCACGACCCAGGTAATGCCGCTTGACAACGTGCATAATTTTGGCGGCTTTACGGACGGCGACAGGGCGGTCTTTCTTGCTGAAGAGTTTGGCGCCAAAAAGATAGTGCTTGTCGGCATGGACTTTGGCAGTGCTCCGGGCAAGTACTCCAAGGAAGATGTCAAGGACCCGGAGCTGAAAAAGAAAAAGATGGACGCAGGCAAGCGCCTCCTTGAGATGCTTGCAAAGCAGTCGCGCTCAGAGCTTGCGGACGCCTCCAAAAAGCCAATCAGGGGCTTTGCACCGCTGGTAACGCGCTAGCCATGGTCAAGCAGCGCCAGGCACTGTCCATAGTTGGGATGGTCGTTGCAGTACTTGGCGCGGTGGCGTGGTATTACCACCAGTACTTTCCGGCAGCCATCCTGTGGATAGGCGCGGGTGCGATAGCAATATCCATAAACAGGCGCAAGCGCGCCAGCGTGCAGAAAAAGAAGGACCGGCAGGCCGGCAGGTAACGACGGCAATATTATAAATATCATTTAAACAGGAGATTGGACGTAATCAGTGGATGTCAGGTTATACTGAAGAGGATATCAGGCGCGCCGCCGACATCAGGGAATGGCTTGTCAAGCAGATTTCAGACAAGCAGGACGAGGTCGACAGGCTGCGCATCACGCTGTCGGTGATTGACAGTCTGCTAAAACAGGGTAGCTTCAGGGCTGCCGCAGCGTTCTCGGGTACCCAGAGAAGTCCGCCTGCCGCACAACCTTCCAGGCAGAATCCGGCTGCAGCTTCAACGGCGGTGCCGCCTCAGGCAACTCTGCCTGCAATGAAGTCAAGCGACAAGGAAGTCAGGCCGCTCAAGAGGGCCAAGGACGACATGATGCTTGCAAACGCAGAGGTGACGCCGGCAGCAGTCACGATTACGCCGGTACAGGGAATAAACCTGAACTCCAACACGCCCCCGTTCAAGTCGTTTTTTATCAACAGAATAGTCGAGGGCATGAAGAGCAAGGACGCCACGCTGGTTACGCAGGGCTCGCTCAAGGAGTCAGACGCCCTTACGTACATCGTGGAGGAAGACCCGGCAAACGTTATCAGGAAAATAACGATAAACAACTACAGGGACAAGGAGAGGCTTAATGAGATATTCAACACCAGCTCGTGGGTATTTACCAGGATGCTGGAAAAGGGCGGTCAGTAGGCCGCCATGGACAAGATAGTAGTACTTGACTTTGGCTCACAGTACAGCCACCTTATCTGCAGGCGGATAAGGGAGGCAAACGTCTACTGCGAGCTTCTGCCATACAACACGCCTCTGAAGGTAATCAAGGAGATCAATCCAAGTGGCATCATACTATCCGGAGGCCCTGCAAGCGTCTATGCGCAAGGCGCGCCCAAGCCGGACAATGGCATCTTTGCGATGGACAAGCCGATTCTTGGGATCTGCTATGGCCACCAGGTCCTTGTGGACAGCTTCGGAGGCAAGGTGAAAAAGGCCGCGACAAAGGAGTTCGGGCGCGCGGGCCTGAAGATTGACGACGGGTCAGACCTATTCAAAAGCGTTGGGCAGAACATCAACTGCTGGATGAGCCACGGCGATGCGGCCGAGCAGCTGCCCGAGGGCTTCAAGGTGCTTGCGCACACGGACAGCTCTTTTTCGGCTGCGATTGGAAACCCGGCCAAGAAATTCTACGGAATCCAGTTCCACCCTGAGGTGGTGCATACGGACAAGGGCACGCAGATTCTGAAGAACTTTGCGCAGCAGATTAGTGGCGCCAAGCCGGACTGGGACATGGAGAGCTTTATCGAAAATGCGATCCAGGAAATCCGCAGCCAGGTGGGAGATGAAAAGGTGCTTGCCGCCGTAAGCGGCGGCATTGATTCAACAACCGTAGCGGCCCTGATGCACAGGGCAATTGGCAGCAACCTCAGGTGCCTGTTTGTGAACCACGGCCTGCTGAGGCAGGACGAGGAAAATGAAGTGTTGAAGCTGTTCCGCGACCACCTTGGGATAGAAGTCATTTACGCGGACGCGGAGAAGCAGTTCCTTGACAAGCTCAAGGGGGTTGCGGACCCGGAGCAAAAGCGCAAGATAATCGGAGAAGAGTTTGCCCATGTCTTTGCTGACGTGGTAAAGAAGGAAGGGCCTTTCCAGTGGCTTGCACAGGGCACGCTGTATCCCGACGTGATTGAAAGCGGCGTGTCAAAGGGGCCGGCGGCGGTGATAAAGACCCACCACAACGTGGGAGGCCTTCCCAAGTGGCTGCAGCTCAAGGTTATCGAGCCGTTACGCTACCTGTACAAGGACGAGGTGCGCAAGGCTGCAAGACTTCTTGACGTGCCGGATGAACTGTTAAAGAGGCACCCGTTCCCCGGGCCCGGCCTTGCCGTCAGGATTATCGGCGAGGTCACGCCGGAAAAAACTAGGGTATGCAAGATGGCAAGCAAGATTGTCGAGGACGAGCTTCGCATTGCGGGGTGGTACGACAAGGTGTGGCAGGCTTATGCGGCAGTAGGGGACGACAGGGCCGTTGGGGTGCTTGGAGACGAGCGGGTGTACGGGCACATTGTGATGATAAGGGTTGTCGAGTCGGTCGACGCCATGACCGCGGACTGGTCCAGACTGCCATACGAAGTCATTGAGAAGATGAGCAACAGGATAACGAACGAAGTTGAAGGCGCAACGTGGGTAACGTACGCTGTGTCAAGCAAGCCACCGGCGACGATCGAGCCTCAATAAAAATAGAGATCCCCCCTTTTGTGCGGGAAAATCCGCGTATTCTCGTAAAGCTTAGGTACATAGCATAGCAGCAAATGCGGCAGTGAAATCGCTATTTCTGACAGGCTATGGGCTGTCGGTAAGGGTACAGAATACGAGGCTAGTATTCAGGCAGGGCAGCAATGACCCGTTTGGTAAAGAAAAACCGGAAGTGCTGGAGAGGCTGTCTGCGTATCCTTGATACACCTAGCAACAGTTCTCTCATCCTAACCAAGCTCCCTTGCTACCTTGGTGTAGCTCAGGTGAAGTTGGTAGACTTCCCGGATTTTATTTTTCATTTCGACGGTAAGTGTCCCCATTAGCTCTTCACACGGACCCCAATGCTGGCATGTGGGTCAGTATGTAGTAGTTACCAAGCTAGACGCAGCTATAAGCATTCGTGACGATTCATCTGCATGATTCAACGGCGTTAGTGAGACGCTCCATTTCATGTTCGAACGGCTTTGACTCCCGGTTACATTAAGCGTCATAGCTTTGATTAATGGCAAATTGCTGCAAACGCAAGCAGGTAGCGACTGGTGTGCTAGTTTCAACTGATAGCAATGTGCCAAAGTGCAGGATACGCTAGGTGTCCCACCTATCTCACCTTAATGCCCTATTTGCTTTCCTAATCCGTCTGATAGATAATATGCCCATAATTAGCGCCACTCCACAACCTATCAAGACTGCAGAAATGAATGGGTCAGGAGCTGATGCAGCATGGGAACCGCCGCAAACCGTTCCCGGTCCTCCAATGCATACATTAGGCAGAGTTTGGTTTCCGCCATACAAATCGCTAGCCAAGACGATTGAAAACAGGGCTGATAGGGCAATCAATCACAGTAATTATGTTTTACATAGTTATAGACTTCTCGCAAGCTTCATTTCTATGTCCTGGCGCTCTCGCAATTATGCCTCAAGGCAATCCCTTAACAGCTGCGGTGGTTGCGGGTCTTTTGCGAGTAAGGATGAACTGGAAGCAAGCACTACTTGCAGTACTGGCGTCCCTCTCGGTGATTGCTTCTTTCAATATTGCATATGCTCTGCAAATTCCAATGAAAATCGAGAGGTCATTTCCTTTCGGTTCAATTCTTAATGTATATGATGTTGGTATCGATTCAAACTCCGGTCTGCTATTTTTCAGTGATGATGACAATCACGCATTAGTCGCGATCGACATGAAAGAAAATCATACCAAGAGTATTGCAATAGGTGGATATCCGTATCGGATTGCGGTCAACCCTGCAACGAATAAGGTATACGTCACACATGCTTGCAATTGCCAAGCGGGTTATTCGGTCAGTGTAATAGATTTCTCAAAGGGGTTTAACGGCTCGAAGGTAGTTCAGATTGAGAATGCAAGCATACCGTACTCAAGGATAGCCGTGAACCAGAATACGAATCGAGTGTACGCCACCTCATCCGATTCCATTACCGTTATCGATGGCTCTGCCGACAGGGCAATAGGCATTATCAATGTCCCTGCATCGGACGTCGCTGTAAACTATAACACGAATACTATCTACGCAATTGACAACAATGATACACTTTACAAGATTGACGGCTTAACAAACGCAATAATTTCAAGAATTACAGTTGGGAGTACCAGCTACTCAAATACCTCGCAGTCATGGAGCACAGTTAGACCGTTCATGCTGGCAGTAAATCCAAATACAAACGTCGCATATTTGCTAAATTCCATAGATTCGTCAGCGCAGCAAGGTGAGTTTTCTCTTTCCCAGTATCACTTGATGGCAGTTAACGGTAGTTCAAACACGATCATAAACCCAAGTATCACCGTGATAAGCGGATTGAATACTGAACTCAGCATGAATCCGAACAACAACCGGCTTTACGTTATTCAAGGTGATAGCGAAATACTGACGCTTGACGGGAGGACAAATCAACTCGCATATGCACTGGCAAATCCTGTGCCCCCCTACTATAGAGGGGTGGTTATTGATACCTCGACGAACAAATTGTACATTCATAGTCAAACAGGCATATTCCAAATATCAGACAGCGGAATTGCGGCGCCTGAATTCGAGTCATTTCCCTTAGCAATTGCATTTGCTTCAGCAGTTATGACTATACTAATATTGCAAAAGCACAGAAAGTCAGAGCGAAAATAATTCCATTTGGAGAACGCAAGAAATCAACTGACTATTCAACGATATAGGATATTCGTTTGGGCGAGAGCAGGCAATCAGGGCAGACACAAGCATTTGTGTCTATCACTGACGAACGTTGAATATCAGGATCTTTGCACCAACATTGCAAAGTGTCAAAGCAAACAAATTCCTCGGTACATCTCACACACTGCTTGAGCATGCGATGGTAATCAGGTTGGTGCCCTTATGTTTTTTGCATAAGAAAACCTGCTTTCTTGGAATCCAGTCTCAAAAGAAGATTTTGCATTAGGACTTATCACTCGCAAGATTCAATTCTATCACCTTTCAATAACGCAGTTGTGCCTAAGGGTAACACCTTGACTGCTGCGGTGGTTGCTGGTTTGACAGCAGGAATTATGTTCATTGTTGCAATTGGAATACTTTCACCGACCTTACAAATGCCCGCAGAACAAGACTATTCCAAGGTTTCCATAAGTGGCGTAAATGACACCTACTTAGTCAATCAAGAGGTTCACTTTGCGGCAAGCGTTGAAGGGTATGGGCTTAGCTGCTTCACAGGACATGCTTATGTCAGGCCTTATAATGGTACAAAATCAATAGCGGGTGATTCGTACTTTTCACCATCATGCGCTGCTAATGAAAAGCCGAACCGTTATGCATTGGGCATTTTTGGAATGAACCAGCATGGCTTTACTATTAGCCAGCCGGGGAACTATACACTCGTAGTGACGTTTGGAAATGCAATGGCTGAGAAGAACTTTGTGGTAACCAAAGCAACAGTGGGTTCAAACGCTGGCGTTTCACAGATTGATTTGGCACGGAGTCAGCTTTGCGTAAATCCGTATCATGAAAACGCATTTTCCAATAGCAGCATATTGACAATTCGCACTCCTGTCTTTCTCATGAATGAGGGACAGTCCGCAATGATATGTCTGCAATACCATCCAGATTCAGGACCTTCAGGTAATCTGAATGGTGACACCGGAGTCTTTACAAGCAATGCAACTGATCCCAATCCGACAAATAAGGTCCATGTCACAGGCAAAGTCTTGAACGTGACTGCTTCAGGAGCGTTCTCGATTTACAATCTGACATCTGACAGCAACTCAAAGGGAGTATATCGTATACTAGTTGACTCATTCTGCGCAGGTCTGCCATTAGCTGTTGGATACAACTCAACAAGTGAAATTGACCAATCTCAATTTTCTTGGTTAGAGGGGACTTACACTTGTGCGTCTATGTCGGGTTACTGGAGCGTGACTGGCACAACTGGATTGGAAGTTCAAGGGTATTCACTAAATGCAACGCAACAGTAACTTTGTTTTTTAAACAAGAAATCTGCCAGTTACTTGCGATGTGTCATGATGCAGTTAGTCACTATCAGGAAGCCAGCCTTTCCCATCGCATGTCATGCACTTTGCTATTTGTGCTGGATTCAAAAGCCGAGCTGATGGACCACCTCCTGATAGCAGTCCAGTGCCTAGGCATTTAGGACATAGTTTTGGCATTACGAGTTATTGCAATTTCAAAGACTTAAAGTGACTGTCGAGACCCTACATGATCTTTCAGGACGTGTACGTTCAAAAACAGGTTCAAGAGGTCTGATGGTTTGTCGATGTGTCAGGAAATAACTATTGCCTAGATTCGCGCTCAAATGTTAACATGGCACTGTGCTCACGATGTCTAAAGGAATGCGTCGATTTTCTGTCTTACGCATCAGATACTAGTTCTGTGTTGGCTAAGGAGAAACAGTCACAGAATAATACGCATTATGAGCAAATGCCGTTTTGAACCCTGTAAGCGATGTCGAGGTGGTGTCTATCCTCCACGCGTGTGTTGAGGTATTGGAATTGAAATAAACATATGCTGCAATGGAAGGCATGGAATTCTGCATGGAAGTTGCGGCGTCGACGAACCAAGCAGATTTCAAGTTGCCGCCGTCTCCGGCTTCTATAGTTCCAGTTTCGGCTATCATTATAGGCTTGGTCGCCTTGTAATCATTGTATACGCTCTGGAAGATGCTGGATGTCATTACCCACGGCGAAGGATCCCTATTGTACCCGTCTATGCCAACCCAGTCCACATATGCGTCTCCAGGATAGTAATTCTTCCAGTTGTTCCAAGAATCGCGTGGAACACTGCCGGCATTAGGCGTCCATACCCAAATTACATTGGTTGCGCCTTGAGCAATGAATAGGTCATGGATGTGTTTGTAAGCGGCGATAAAGTTTGAAGGACCGGTCGATGAACCACCATTGTGCGAGCCATCGATAGCAGGAATCCAGTTGCCATTCATCTCTGAGCCCCATCTGAGAAATACGTGTTTACCTTGTTGTTTGAACACATTGGCATAAGCCTTCAGACCTGTATCGTAACTGCCAGATATTATGGAGGTGAGAAGAGGAGTGGTCCCAGGCATATCCCATGTGATAAGAGGGATATGACCGGTTGCAAAGTCGTTGCTCATAATATTTGAAAGATCAACGCCGACGGTCTGAAGTCCACTGTAGAAGTGCTGGTTAATGACCACTGACCTGCCAAGCTGGCCCTCAAAATGCGAAATTCCGCTGTCATCGTAAGCCCCTAGCAGCACTCCTGTCGTCGGGACTAGTGTCCCACTGGGTCTGCTGGTTCCAGAGCTCCCGGATGGAATGTATTTCAAAGCCTCGTTAAGGTATACGTAATATGGAGAGGGAATATTATTCCAGTATACCACCCACATTTTGTCGGCAAGTCCGAGCTTGGTCGCAATCTTTTGAATGTCGTCCCCTGAAACTACCGTATAGTAGCTGTACGCCAAGTTAGTAGGCAAATACCAGAGCTGTTCATTCAAATAGACATAGTACGGAGAAGGAATATTGTTCCAAGTTGCAAGGAGCGTCTTGTCGGCAAGTCCGAGCTTGGTCGCAATCTTTTGAATGTCGTCGCCAGCGACCACGGTGTACCATAATGCACCAGGAGGCGCGGACGACCCAAGAGCGACAGGGATATGCGGCCAAAAGCTTGAAACGAGAATTCCTGCCATAACAGCCATTATAGGCACCTTGAAATTTCGCAAGAATGTTTTGTGCATATTTACTATAGATAAAGCTTATGTAAGAATATACTATGAACATCACTGACTCCGATATCCCAAGAACTGAAAGAGCAGCTAGAATATTAGTTCGGGCGCTCAAATTTTGCACGAACGATATCTTGTTTGAGCGCCTTTCTTGGAACAGGCGCGGCCATTTCAAAAAATTGCATTTCTGCAGTTTTCATAAAACCATAACCGACTAGACGCTGCTCACATTTGCCGTTAGAAGGCTCCCGGATTTAACAGACGGTAGGTGGATATCGACGAGGAAAACCCCTCCAAGCAGTTCTCTGGGTTTCTTTCACATCATCGCCACAGTCTCAGACTCGATAGAGGTTGCACCATTTCCATTCAGAACAAAGAATAGCATGATAATGTTTCCAACAGGCTAGTTCGAAACTTTTGTCACACTTGAGGAGTTGAAATGGTTTGTAAGCTCAATCATTTCTAGCTCTAGAAAAATATTACGTCTTCTTATTCTTGTCCTCATTTCGTCTAGTTTGAAGTCTCTTCTGTACTCTTTAGCTTCGTAATCTTATACTTCACCATCTTCCGGTAACCATCTGACCTCCTGTAAAGTAATGCCGGGCTCTGTAAGGCATTCGCTCATACATAATGCTGTGAGCTGAGCATATACCGTTCTATCCGCGCACCTCAAGTACGCTGCACAACATTTTTTATTGGCTGGCAGGGCAGTCGCAGTTAACTGATGCACGCATCACTGACTGAGCAATCAGTAAAGATCCTTCAGCTTGTCGGCAGGAGACCGGGTATGAGGATTTCAGACATCGTCCTTCTGACCGGCGTGAATCTGATAGAGTTGCTCAAGACGTTGGCGCAGCTGGAAGAAGGCGGTGCTGTGACGGTGGCTCTTGACAGCCCGACACAGAACTTCCTAGATTACAAGGTCTATCTGAAGCCTCGATGATTGTAGTTGACGCCAGCTTGTTTCGGCCAGAGTAGGTATGTGCAGGTGTGTCGCGGTAATGCAAAGAAAGATCCCCCTTGCAACCCAGAAAGGATGCTTCCAATTCTTGACTCAGATAGTGTGCTTATCCAAGGCTTCCAGTATGCAGGTAATCTTGAAAACTTGTTAACCAACATATTATTAGAATGAGTGCAAACCTTTGCTATATCAAAAATATGAAAGGTGCAGCAAAAGACGTTGATTCGTACATAGCAACTGCTCCAAAAGAACTTCAAGCAAAACTTGAAGAACTTAGGGCGGCGATTAGGCAAGTCGCACCGGAAGCGACAGAAAGTATTAGCTATAGAATGCCTTTCTACAGTTACTGTGGTCGGCTTGCATGGTTTTCGCTCATGAAGAATCACATTGGACTTTACCTGAGGCCGCCAATAGTGGAATTGCACAAAAAAGAGCTGGCAAATTATACAACTACCAAATCAGCGATCCACTTTCCGCTTGACCAGAAACTTCCAATTCCCCTAATCAAGAAGGTGGTAAAGGCTCGCATGAAAATGAATGCAGAAGAGTAGAGAGCGTGTACACGGTGTAATCTTAAAGTGGTTTTTTGTCGTCATCTCAAACTGTAGCGTGCGTGCTCATGCATTAGCTGAAGTGCATGTGCGCATGGCAATCCTAAACTGATTATGGCACTCAGACCCTGCTAAACTTGTTATCCTTACTAGCCCTCGTCTGACCAATACAGATGCAATGAATGCGGCCCCTTGGCTATGAACACATCCATAGAAATGGAGTCTCAATATGCTTGAGGTGCGAAAAGAGAAAGTGAAACAGACCTGAAATGCTAAAGTGAACAAACTGCAAGAGTTTCAAAAGTGCCAAAACATGTTCGAAGGTTTTGAAATAAAGCGTGTTTCTTGATTCCATTTGATTGGAAAGGTGTAGTCCACGGAACATTGCACCAATGGCTTTAAGTAGTGAATTTCTCTTAGCCAAAGGATGTCAGTTTCAAAGCAAGTTGAGAAATTGGACAAGCTCTACTTTTACAAGAATTGTAAAGCAGTCTTCCTGTTTAGTAGCGATTTTGCTTCCATGTAAATTGAGAAAGCTTTAGGATTACTGGCTGACGTACAGATTGGAGTTACACCCTTCTTCTTTTAGTAGCTATCGTAGCGTGTTTCACTGAATATAGGACTGATTTTTTGTATCGAATTTTTTCACTAGCTGGAATTGCTTGCCAAACTGTTGGGCAGGAAGGTTAAGGTTGCGAAAGAGGCTGGTCGGGTCTTCTTTGGCCATTCTTGCTGCCATGTGAGTCGGTCCAAGAGCCGAGCTACAAAGCTCAAATGTCATTTGCCTGACAGTGTTCTCGTTTGTAATTCCAAGGCTGTGGAGGTATTCGTGTGCAAGAACCATGAATATATACGCGTTATACTCTTCAAGCGAACTAGCGGCTCTTTTAATTGCATTTAGGACATAGCTGTTTACCACTATTGCGTTTGAGCCAAGGACATGGTATGCACCCACGTGGCCCGGCATTACCTGTAGAATAAGGCTAAGCCCTGCCCTGTGCATTCTAAACTTTGCAAATACAGCCGACTTGACAAGCTCGAAGGCTGCATCAAAATCGAGTGTCTCTGCCAGCCTCGCCTGCAAATCGGTTATTCGACTATCCAATATACTCGATATTGCCATAGCGAAGGTATAAACCCTCATGGCTCAGCAAGCTTTTTTGTGGTCAGACTCAGCTGACGGGACAAACGGAATTTGAAATCTGGTTAGTCCTAAGTATAAGATCCCTCAATTCAATGTATTTCATTCTCATTATTGTAATCTTTTTCGTCCTTTGAAATCCGTCAGCTCGTCTAATTCCAGTTATTGACTTGTCGTCTCGCTTTCTATCACCGATTGTGAATAGAAAACAAAGAGGTGATTATAATGAAATTCACGGTTTATGATCCCCTTATGACTTCCCAAAATTGCAGGCCTCAAGATAACTTTAAGTAAATCTTACAGAAGAGAATTCCAGAAGTAATTGCTCTTTTGGTCGAAGGTGTTAAGCTTGGTTTTACTCGTTACGTTAGGGACTGCAGCAGTTTTACAGACTTCAGTTCGTACTTTGAATGCTTATGCCCAGCAGACTAGAGATTACTACATTTACACCGATCCTGTTCCAGATTATGCACCAAGCTACGCAAATGGAACAATTTACGCCGCTACTCAGGCATGGGAGAAGGCAAATCCGGATATCAGATTCTACCAAACCAACTCACCCGAGCAAGCAGATATTTTGGTTTCCTGGATACGTGACTCTGGACATACGCATCTCGGCGAGACATTCTATAAACAAGATATCCAAATGGTGCTTGGCGATAGCTATTGTTATGGCCAGTGGCAGCCATACTCTGCCGATACCTTGCTAAATGTAGCGGAACATGAAATTGGACATGCTCTGGGTCTTGAACACAGTACAGATCCTAATGATGTCATGTACCCTACATTCAATGCGACCTATGGCGTCGTAACATGGCAGCAGGATATGGCTCCAAACTACTACTGGTTTGTGCCAACGTGTGATTATTACAACAAAGTAAATACGTTTAGCTATTCCGTCAACACAACTGATTCCACCTACGGCATAGACGAGTACTTTATTCCCTCTCAAACTGAATACCAGCAGGCACTGGCTGGCGGTACATTCCAATACTATACTGATTCAAAGTGTTCTGAAAAGAACATCCTAAGGCATAGCGGTACCTGCAATGGCGTAGCAAACACAGCAGGCATAATGATAATCACTCATGATCAGAGCCACCCTCTTGAGAGAATTACAGTACTGTTAGTAGATGAGACTCCTACAGTCGAGCCTCAAATTCCAACTTTGCAGCGGTCTTCAGCCGATGACCCACAGGCTGGATCGCAGCCTCCTCAGGTCGGCTCTATCTCGATATCGCTATCGAATTATACTGTACTAGTCGGTCAAGATGTGACAGTCAGCGGCACAGTTTATGACACAACCTCTGAACCAATGCCAAATGTAAGCCTGCGAATAGTGCTCAATTCCGCTACTACAGCGGTAACTTCTGACTCTAATGGCCAGTTCTCCACTTCTATGCAGGCGACTACGCCAGGCATAACTATCGTATCTGCCGAAACAATCGACAAGAATGTCACCTCATTACCCCTAATTTTGACTGCGACTGCCGCATCGACCAAGCCGCTATATTATGAGCCTGCTCCGATCGTGACTCCTCTTGAGACAAGCTCAGGCACTATTACAGTTGACGGCACCACAGATTCAGTATTCACAGAAATTACAGGAGGCAAAATAACAAGCATTTCTGCTAATCCTGATTCAAACTCTCTTGTAGTAAATCTCAATTCTAGTAATGACGGCAAGCTTGTAATTATACAACCCCGGGAACTGATAGATGCGCGGCAAAATGACAATACTGACAGCAACTTTATTGTCTTGGCGCACAATCAAGGGTCAGATACAAAGCAGCAAGTGAGCTTTTCAGAGTCGAAAAGCGACTCAAATAGAACTCTGACAATTCCATTTAGCCAAGGTACTGACACAATTCAGATCGTCGGAACTCATGTAATGCCGGAATTTCACATATCGCAATTGGTTCTAGTCTTACCTTTGACTGTCGTCGTCGGCTTAACTGTAGTTATAACAAAGAGTCGAAAGAGGCCTGTTACCTAACTTTTGTTATCCGGCTACTAGCTGCGCGGCTGCCAACTAGTCCTTAGAGTACCATGGTTTCAAAAGATGATTACTCGACGCCCAACAATCCGAATCCTCAAGGAATACTGAGATAAGATGCTTCATACATGACCAAGCAGTCCACAAATATTACCGCCATAATTCCCAAGAACCCTTTGCCGGCCGAGTCTATCGAGCCGAACGTACGTTAATCCATTGAGGTGTTGCAGAAAAATGCCTTTTTGAAGCCCTTTCCAGATAGTCTGTTCATCCGGCTAGGTAGAAGATCGCTGCCTAGTCTAGTACTACTTCCATTCCCAAACCTTCAAGCGGAACTCGCCTGCTTCGTCGATTTCCAACTCCCATGCACCCGGCAGGCCATTTAGCCTTGAGAATCTTGGAGAGGAAGTCTGCCAGATAACTCCACCTCGCCAGCTTGCTTTGAGTCCGCTTCCGGTAGGTTTTCCCCTTCCATGAGCCCACACATTTACATTGTCGCCGTCTTTGGTTGTGCAAATTCCGTTGAACTCTGCAATCAAAGTTCCTCCGTGTGGGGTTGCGACGCCTGTGTAAACAGATGAATATTCCACACCAAACAATTTGCCAGCTCCCTGATATGTTGCTTCAATTTTTCCTTCGGGCAGCGCCCTTATTCCTGAAAATTTTCCAGTTTCGTCGAAAGCTAAATCTCCTACCGCCATGTCACTCTAGCAAATTGTGAGTGTGTACTTGTGTATTATAGGTTCCTGCTTGGACTACCACAAACTCTGCGAATTCAGATGTTTCGATTTCCGGTGACTTGAGTTTATGGTTTACATTGATAAGCTATGGAGTGTGAACCAAGGTTTTCTAGGTCAGTTTGAAATGTTTGACTTTACTTTTACGAATCCAGACAGCTATGCGTATCACGGTGCAGGCTGCCCATCATTACGCGGAAGTTTGATTGTCTTACCCCCAGAGAGCTGACTAAACCAAATTCTCACGTGGAAAGCAAAATGTCATTTCTGTCTATATCCCCTTCACAACTCCAGGGGAGTATATACAACCGCAAAATTTAGGCCACTGTGCGCCAATCCGGGAGAAATGCGTAAGTTCAGTCCTAAACTTCAATATGGTCGAAATGAGTTGTCGGTGACCCTACGTTAGGGATTCCATCTTATGCTTTACATTTTGAATATAGTCTTCTAAACCCTGTCTCATTATATGGTCCCCATCAGAATGACTAACCATTTTCATGAATCTGCCGGTTCGAGGTAGTTCATAACGAATCGTATATCTCAGATTCGTGACATTGTCGTGACCTTCAAATTCTTGAATACTTTCCCATTTCTTGAAAGGTCCCTCGGTCTGCTTTGTCCTAATTTTGCCATTTGGCCATTTCTCCGTCACCATCATTCTCATCTCTTCTTCTTTGCCCGAGTACATGCCTCGTAACTTGAAAGTAGATCCCTTTTCTCCTTTTGTTCCAGAAAGCTGCTGTGATCCGGTGATTACATCGGACGGCCATGATTCCATAAAGTTCTCTGGGTCAGCGCAATATTGGAAGACCTTTTCCACTGGGGCCTTTATTTCCATTTCATAAGACAGAGTGGTCATATTTGATGCATGATTGCTTGGTATTTAGTAAGTTCGAAGACAAATTGGGTCAGATTTATCTCAGTGATTATACCGATTGTATCTTAGAATAAAAGAAGGACGGCTAATAATACTCAAGGTGCATTTTGAACTAGCCTTACAGACCTTGAAGACAGCCCAGACCATATTCATCAATACTCTTGAAAAGGAAAATGAATTAAATTTGAAATTTCGTTATACTGCCACTCCCAGAAAACCTCCTGAATGCCAGACAAACGTAGCTAAATATCGAGCAACTCACCTTGTCAGGAGCATGAATGATTGAAAGGAGTTTAGGGAACCCTTGAAGGGTCATCGAAATCCACCACATACTCATCCTCAGGCTCTGCTCTTAGCAGGATCTACTTCAGCCGTTCTCGGAGTTTGTGGTGTTTGTTCAAGATCTTGCTCTATGGCCTTGACCACGATATCTTTGAACAAACTGACCAATTCGCATCCAATCATGCACCATGCATTGGATATTTCCGTGCATTTCTCGTATGGTACGCCATCAAGTTGTTCGCCTGGCTTAGAGTGCTCTAGGAATACCCTAATCTCCGGATTGACCAACAAATTCTGCGTCGATTGAATGAGCATGTCTTCAACTTTAGGCTTGTTGATCGATTCTTTGACTATCTCAACGAGCTCGCGGCCTTTGAGCGAATATGCACGCTCTATACGCTCGAGATTGCCCTTTGCTTCCGACAGTTCCTTGCTTGATTGCACAAATTCTTTCATTCTGGAATGTATTTTGTTTTCCAAGTCATGCAATCTTTCTTCTCCTTGTTCAATGCGATTGTCAAGCTCACTACATTGCTTTGAGATCTGTTCCTTCTCTGACACTTTGATTTCAATTTCCTGCTGCGACATCTTTAAGTGGTTGTTTAGTTCTTCGAGCTTTCTGTTTGTATAGTCAACCAGTCGTCTATTTTTCATTGACTCGAAAAAAAGAATGGGATCTATTTTTTCCTCTTCCATTCGTTCTTCGAGTTTCCGGATCGCTCTTACTCGCTCAGGCTCTAGCGCGTACAGTTCAGCTTCCTCATGTCTACCCTTAAGTGTCAGATACTGCCGTCGAAAATCGCTAAGTTCAGATTCAGAGAGCTCGAGCTTTATGGCGACATCGAGGTCAGGAAAACCTTGTTCAAACAGCTCAAATGCTGCCGAGCGCCTCTTTCTTGACGCGGTATCGTTCTGTTCTGCTTTATCCATACTTTGCACTATTGGACTGTCAGATCTTTTGTCCGCGCTTGATACCACAGTATCCTTGGTTGTATCCTTCGAACGAGCTTCACCTAATGCAGAATTTTCCAGTGGCGGCTGGGCAATATTTCCCAGCTTTCTTAGACGGCGCGTTTCATTATTTACATACTCGATACTAACACCAAGTTCCTTCGCGATTTCACTATGGCTTTTGCCTCGGGTATACATATCTCGAATATGTTGTCCTTTTGTTATTCGACCTTTGGCTGATTGCGTTGCCATCCTGGCGAGGGGACTAATATGGTTGCTAATATAGTTTCCCGCAGGGCATATGCCGCAGCAAATCGCGGGCTGTTTTGTTTGCTAACTGTTAGTCTAATATTGTTAGTCCTAACACTTGTTAGTCTTGCTAATACTAGCGCATTAACGCTGTCAAAGGGTTAGAGACATAGCACTTGAAATTACTGTACTTTAGCCGTATGCCTAGCTAACCAACCTATTGCAAAACCTGCCATTTGACAGATTGGTTAGCTTAGCTGCTCTGAACAGTACCGAAACAATTGGTACAATGTTCAGATATACTACGACCTAGTCCGCCATTGGTGGACTGGCTGTGCGGAGGTACAATTGCAACGAGCTGCTGGACCCTTAAGGCCCTAGTATACTGGCCTAGAGTAGCTGCTAGATTGCCAAGCCAGTTTTCCACACAGTTTTGCGGCCTTGACAGCCTGCCCTGCGCCAAACCCATAGCACTATTACACGTGGTCCTATCGAAAATACAGCGTGTTCTCTAGCAGAAGAAGGGGTCCGCTACCCTGCTGTATTGAGCACGGGGGCGGGGTAATACGCCGCAAAGCCGCATTTTGTGTGCAAAACCCTAGCTGTTGGGTGATAGAATCACCCTTTCTCAATCTCATTGTATCCATACTAGCCATTAAAATCAGGAGGGTCTTTGACCGCTAGGGCCTGTCTGTAGGCTTGGCTGATACAATCACCTTTCTTTCTTTGAATACAATAGCCATGATGGCGGCTGAAAGTCTAATGGAGGCCTTGGCCTTAGCAGCCTGCAAAGTGCCAGCAAAGTGTCACTTGGCACTTTGGTCGCTTTGGAAGGCCTAGGGCCTCGGGCATAGGGCCATAGCCAGCTCTTCAAGGCCTAGGCCTTATTGTACACTACCAGGCCTGCCAGCTAACAGGCAAAGTGGAACCACATTTGCAGGGCCAATAAAAGGGCCATAAGCCGGGGCAAAAGAATGTGTCTGCAGCCATTTCAAGCGGCCATAGAAATGCGGTGAGCTGTTAGTTATCGACATCTGGACTGTTAGAAATGAATTTGGCTAACACACTAACAAATCACGGCAAACTAGTACAATCTAACATGTTGGATTATGTTAGTCCGAAGTGTTAGTGTTTCTTGCCTACAGACTAACAATAAGCCAATCTATCATAATATGACATGCCAAGAACATTCACAGTCTAACGACCACGCGCCGATGATACCCTCCAAAGTACCGCTTAAAATTGGCTCAATCTACCAAGCTGGCGAGGGGCAGGGTACGAAACTACTTTGAGTATGCAGTATTTTTCTTCAATGCAAAATAACCGAGCAAAATCTGGAATATATCAGCTAAAATATTCGATACAGGTCATCGGCAACAATAGCAAGGTGTTAAGCACCGTTCTATCATGGTTCAGGGCTCGCAGTGCTTGAGCTGGGAGTGTCATCGGGACAAATCACGAGCCAGCTCGCGTAGCTGATTTTCTATCAGTGTGTTATAGAGTCCGATTCCACATTGATTTCCGAAATTGGTATTTGTCATCTGTTCTTATATCGTTAGCCAAGCGTAGACCCAATACCATGAGAGGACGATTTTTTGTACAAGACGAACGATCTGGTAAAAAGGCAATCAGTGCGATGCTCGCTCTGACCGTGGCCGCATTTTTGTTAGCGCCCATGGCATTTGCCATCCAGATTAAACAGGGCTACGCGGCAAGCGCGGATGGAGTCGTAACTCAGAGCGCGGGCGCATTCAACAAGCCAGGCAACTTGCTGATAACTGATCAATTCAACAACAGGGTGATTGAGGTCGATCCTGCAACCAAGCAGATAGTCTGGAGCTTTGGATCGGGCAACTCTAATCTTTGCAATCCTGGGCCGCATTCTGTCATAGGTTCTAATGATGCGGAGCGTCTAGGCGATGGCCTGACATTGATAGCTGGAACAGGAATACCTCCGGGCGTCAACGGGACTACTGCATGTGCAGACAATAGAGTAATAGTTGTGGATCAGGCTGGAAATATCGTATGGCAGTACGGCCAGGCCGGAGTTGCAGGAAACGGCACAAATCTTTTGAACGTACCGGTATTTGCGATACAAACTCCTAACCATGACATAATGATCACAGATCAGGCTAACAACAGGGTAATAGAGGTCAACAAGGCAAAGAATGTAGTCTGGTCTTATGGGCCCACTTCAGGTCCAGGAGCTCTAAACAGTCCCAACAGTGCGGAGCTGCTGCCAAATGGTCATATCCTTATCGCCGACGAGGGAAACAATAGAGTAATAGAGATTACAAGGGCAGGTCAAATAGTCTGGCAATTTGGCGCTGGAATTAGCGGAGCTGCGTTTGCGAGCCGGTTGCCCAATGGAGACACTTTGATCACAGATGCAGGCAATAGCAGGATCTTTGAGATAAATGCCGCAAAGCACATAGTATTCCAGTACTTCACAAACCGCGGACCTCATAGCAATCCAGCCCCTACACCAACGAACGCGGTTAGATTGTCAGACGGGAACACAATAATTGCTGATCAGAACAACGACCGTGCAATCATTATCAATCCAAGCAAACACATTGTGTTCCAGTACGGAATGACGAATGTCGCTGGGAACGCACCAAACCAATTATTCGGTCCATACACCGCATACATTGTTGGCGACTACACTGGTCAGACTCCTCCACCAATTCATTTTGGCTAGATCGTCTCAGAATGACAAGTCATCAGGGCAACTGACTAGAGGAGTAGTGCCCTTCTCTTTTTTTAATAATGTACTTGGCGTTATGCCATTACCAGTTCATCGTAAAGCGGAGTAAATAATCAAAGCCATTCCTGCCTCGATTCCAACAATGACAGATGCAGGAATGCCCCTTTCCATAGACCCCCCAAGCTTTGAGTTATTCATTAACCTACGCTATGTTGTTCGGATTTCATACCTTGGATGTTGGAATTCAATGTCTTCAAGCATCCAAAGGATAATGCTTATCTAAATGCCCTCTTACGCATTGTTGTTGGATGCCTCCTCTAATCTCATTCAGTCATTGCAAACTGGCTTGTCAGAGATTGTTAGCATAAATAAAAGGATCTCAGCTGCAAAAGAACTAGGGAATACCGACAAGAATAACGATGGTCTAACCGAAGTCTACAAGCGCTATTTTGACACTAAAGCGCAGACCATTGACCGATACCGTAACAAGCTAGCTGATTTAGACAAGCTCTTAGAATCAAACAGAATTGCATTGGTTCGTCAACAACGCCAAAAAGACTCTATTCAAGCCGAGCTGGCAATAGAAGAAAAGGTAGCAGACGATGAACACAAAATTGCCAAGCTGAAAGAGGATCTATCAGAATGCAAGGAAGTGTTATGCCAGCTAACCACGGAGCGGAGCAGCCTCGAAGCTATCAAGAGTCAGTTTCTTGATGCAGTAGAGCAGCATGGCTTTGACAGAAAGACATTGACTGCTCCTTACGATGTAGTTGGAATTGCAGCCGCAATAATGTGTCCACGGTGCAGATCCAGAGGCACGGTATCTTACTTGGATAAATCACCAAATCCGCAGGCTAAATGCTCGAGCTGCGGTAACGTATGGAAGACATAAACAAGCATCTAGTGATTACGATCATCGCAAAAGACTGAATCGGGCCGAACTTCACTTCAGCATACAACTTTAGGTAGAGGATGCTAAAGAGCATGTGGTTTCCAGAGAATCGAAGAGATTACAATTACGAAAATGAAATGTATGGAGCTGAGGGACTACGTGATGGCAAAAGAAGCGACCTATCGCTAGACCGAACAGGATACTCTAATAGTACCAAACCTATAACCACTATTACGTTTAGAGCAATGCAATTCAAGTCCAGGGTCTTCTTGATTTTTATCATTGGGCTTGTTGTGGTCTCCCTATTTGAAAGACCTGCTACGGCTCAAACTTCAAACTCCTCGGCTGCTCTTGTTAAAGAGTGTAATCAGGCGGGAATAAGCCTTGAAGACTGCTCTGACCAAGCAATTTTGAAACTTCGCGGCGAGCCAGCAGCAGTCAGAGAAGAAAATGCCACGAAAATGACGTACTTTTGGAGCACGATTGCTGTTATCACTATAGCGGGAGGCGCTGGTGCAATTGTTTTCTTTGTCAAGTCCGGTGCAAAGAGACGGCACCTGAAAGCCCAGTAAAGAGGGCGACACTAAACATCAGTCGGCTGACCTTTGAAAATCGCACTGTTATATGGTATCGTCTTTTTCGTGAGAACTTGGACGAACGGTTTCATCGTTAATCACGCGCTGTCAGTATAATGCTCGACAAAGACTCATGCAAAGAAAAAGGAGGGACCGGAGCGTGGCCTAGCTTATTACGACAAACGGGCAGTTGACCACGAACCCTGCTATCTGTGTCGTTAGCATGCCGCTTGAAGCTGCCATGTTGATTTGATACGACATGGTCAGGAACTTGGCTTGTGATGCATCGTGCCATGTTACGGCGTTTATCCTCCACATCGGGCTGTACAGTGCGTCGCCCACGTTGCTACTTGCTATGCTTGCCTGGTACCCCATCGGACCGGTGCCTATTATGCCGTTTGTAAACACATAGAGGTCGGAGGCTGCTGCAGTAAGCGTCACCGCGGCGGTCTTGTTTACGTAAACCACTCCCAGCGCCTTTGCGACATCGGGGTTTGACGCGTCAGTAGCGATGTAGTATATTGTCTCGCCGTCAGGCGCAAACCCCCTGTGCGCGACAAATGTGACTGCCTTGTTGTCAGGGCTTATGGAAAGCACCTGTCCGGGGCCATAAGGAGAGGTATCTGTAAGCGTGGTGTTTGCCCTTTGCATCAGCGAGCCGTTATCCCACTTTATCACCGGGCAGTTGACGACATTGGTTGTAGGCGTCAAGGTCACGAGTCCCTGCGAAGCTGCGGCGCCTATGGCCTGCTCCGACTTGAGCTCCGTCGGCGAGGTGCCATTCTTCCATTCCACGAGCACAAGCCTCCAGAGCGGGCTGTAGTTCGGATCGCCGGGCTGCGAGTCGGCAACGTTTGGCTGGAATCCTAGTGGGCCGGAGCCCTGAACGCCGTTCTTGAACGCATAGATGTTAGAAAGAGCAGATGATGGAGTCCTTGCAAGCGAAGGCGCGTAAGCGACTCTGGCGCCAGTCCAGTTCGTCATTAGCGACGCAAGACCCTTGTCTGATGCCTCGGTTGAAATGTAGAATATCTCATGTCCGTTCTCATACCCGCGCGTCAGTGGAATCTTGACTGGAAGGTTTGTAGCTGTAAGGTTCTGGTGCACGCCTGACATCATGGTCATATTGTGCATCATCGAACCACCCATCATGCCGTTGCCCATCATCATGCTCCCGGGCTGCGACTTCATCATCGCGCCGTAGCTGCCTGCAACGGGCGAGAGGAGGCCGAATATTGGGCCAGTGCCAAAGTGGCTGTTTACCTTATCAGGCCCTATCCATAACGCGAATACCTTCAGGTTGAAAACCTTGATGGTGATGGGGACGTTGTCGACCGGGCCTCCGGGCATTGTTACAGTTGCAGTGCCATTCAAGACGCGTGTCGCGCCGTTATTCTGCGCCCCGATCCCGGTCGGCTGGAAATTATAGATATTATGTATGTGCAAAGCAGTGCCATCCGGCTTGACCATCGCAAAGCGAGCAATGAAATGCGCTGACTTTAACTCCGTCATATTTGTGCTGGCGTTGTGGCCAAGATCCACGCGGAGAACCCAGATGCCAGACTCTATCCATGCCGGGGCACCTGACGAGTCTTGCTGCACGCTGGAAATCTGTCCCTTTATGACGTGGTAGCCAGTCATTCCCTGGTCAGACATCATGTTCTGTTCATTTTGCATCGTCATGCCGGAGTGTGACGAGCCGTCATTTGACATCATTTCTGCCTGAGCAGCCGTTGCAAAGCCGGCCAAGACAAGAAGGCCGGCAAGAAGGACTGCAGCTGATGCAAGACTAATTGCAGCGCGTTTTCTTGAGGTATCGGATACATCCTCTGACATATGTCGACGGGTTCTATTCTTGTGTTAAAAGGTTATTTCCAGATCTATTCCAATTCGGTGCTCCACAGCGCTTGATTTTTGGGTTTGAGGAACTAAGTATTGCGTTTCTTATGGCTGGGATTTACTTGTGATACTGACTCGCAGACTTCAAGGCTTCAGAGAGACAGCATACCTGGACACTTTTTAGCATTCATCTCGGGCATCAATAAAACTAGCAAGGTCGGTGCCTCCAGCACCACCTTCTGGATACTTAAGAAATTTTAAGCCTTCTTGTCCTGCCGTGTCTGGCAGCAGTCCGTCGTGGCATCCGTTGAAAACGAAAAATTTCAGCCACGTCCGCGTAGACGCGTGGCACGGTGC
This sequence comes from Nitrososphaera sp., assembly GCA_039938515.1. Classification (NCBI taxonomy): domain Archaea; kingdom Thermoproteati; phylum Nitrososphaerota; class Nitrososphaeria; order Nitrososphaerales; family Nitrososphaeraceae; genus Nitrososphaera; species Nitrososphaera sp. The sequence continues at coordinate 108,072 of JBDUUL010000024.1, forward strand.
GGATAGAACTGGCAATAGGCCTTTTTTAAACTGCGACCAGATTCTGCTCAATCATGGTGTGAACCTGCGATACTGGAATAGTTGGTTCACCGGGATGTTTTTCCTTCATGTGAGCTGCTATCGTTGATTCATTCATCATGGTCTTCAGCTGAGACACTGCCTGTTCTCGCGTTGGGCTGTCTACTTTCATCGAGTCTCCACATGAACATGTCATCTGAAAAGATGTCATATGCCTCAAACATGTTCTCGTGCCTTTAACCTTATCGAAATTTCGTACGCTGCTGAAAGACCAAAACGCGCCTGCCAAGAGCTGGTGGAACACCAACTGCGGGCATCGATATCGTTCTGGCACTAGGATCTTTCCTTCCGATCGTACACTTGGGTTGTAGATAACCTGTACTTGAGGCATCGCAAGAATCAGGTGATACAACTCTGCCTAATTAGGAATGAAAGCAGAGATACAAGCGGGCAGATGGAATGTCCATGTGTCAGGAAATCACCATTGCAAAAATACACGCTCAAACTCTTGCAGACTTTTGCCTGGGAAAAATAGCGCGCAAGTAATAGTAGCTTATACCAACTACAGTACTTGCCGCCATCATTACAAATCCCCCGATCATGTATGCATCAGGAGCATAGACAAGCAATGGACAGCTTGAACCTGGTCCACAATTTGCCCTGTCAAACCTTGCAACTTCTGAAGCTTGGCGGGTATAATCAAATGCAACTATCAATAAGCCTAGTGCAAACGTGACGAGTGCTAGAATCTCAATTTGGCTGAACGTCATCTGGTATAGGACCAAAAGACTATTTCTACCACCTAGGCGCGTTAGTAATGCATGCTAGCTTGCCCCATATCTTGACAATGACGCTATGACTGATACGACTCACTATATCGGATAAAGGCCGCTAGCAGTATTCGATTCAACTATTGACTGATTTCTTGATTTTCCTAGCTCCTTGTGTGGAGCCACATAGAACTTGGCTGTCCCTAACGAGCTACTAAACAGTGCCAAACACTTGCTGGGGCTGAAACCTCAGACTCGAAATAGAGAAGTTAGCCCTAGGTCTTGCGGTTAGCACGAGTTAATATACTACTGCCGCACTGGGATCGTCATGGAAACCAAACGAATTGTTGAGAAACTCGCTGGCGAAGATGCCAGGAGGGTCAGCTGATGCAAACAAGCGCCGCTGCGTCGTCAAGTGAATACGAAGTCCGCCGCACGCCGTTCACACGCCTGATACTTGACTTCCAGGGCCGGAATCTGGCATCAGACGAGATAGAGTCTGATTACCGCAATACCATCAATTACCCGAACAACTATTTTGTCGCACCGGCTAGCTGGCGGGAGTCATTCTATACGCTGTCAAGGCGGAGCATGCTGCAGGTAAGCCGGGGCATCGAAAACATTGCAAGAGTGCGGCCCCCGTTTAACAAGTTTGTATATCTCGCCCTGTTCCAGAAGCCGTCTAACTTCCAGGCTGTAAGGAAGCAGTATGAGACGATTGCGCCACTCACAAAGGGCACCTACATTATCGGCCCGGCTGGCACTGGAGCGGGGTCAAGACCCACAAACGCTTTCATTGTGAATGACACCGGCAGCAACCTTGAGCATAACTGGCTTGTGATAGCGCTTGCCGAAGATGAAGCGTGCGGGCTCGTGGCCGAGGAATTTGAACCAGGCAATTACAGGGGATTCTTTACTACCAACAAAAGACTGGTTGTTAGGTCGGTCCAGATCCTTCAGGCGCTCATGCCGGCGTTGGGCCCTTTTTCGACATGAAATTGGGTTCTGGCGGACAATCCGCAGTGCAAGTGCCACTCTTCATGACCTCATTTAATGCTGGCCAAAGGAGGCACCGGTCTTGAAAAAAGTCCTGGTACTGGGCGGAGGATATGCTGGACTTTTTGCTGCATCTAACCTGAGCAGCAACAATAACGTTGAGGTCACGCTTGTTAACGATGGAAAACAGCACCAGCTTCTCCAGAAGTTACATAGAGTTGCGTCCGGCGAGCTTGGCTCCTCGGACGTTTGTCTGGATATAAAGGGAACCCTGGGAGGCGGCGTGGAGTTTGTCGATGGCAGGGCAACTGGCGTTGACCTTGGGTCAAAGCAGGTGCAGGTCAAATTGAATGGAATGGACAGCCACCAGCAAATGCAGTATGATTACCTGGTGATAGCACTTGGTGCTACAAACGAGTATTATGGTATCAAAGGCGCGAGTGAAAACTCGTGTTCGATGAGGTCAGTTAGGGAAGGCATGGAGCTTGATAGGAAAATTAATGCGCTAGAGCACGGGTCGACCGTGTGCATTGCCGGCGGAGGCGCCACCGGAATCAGCCTGGCAGGGGCAATTTCTGATAGAATGCGCGACAGGGGCAATAGCATCAAGGTGATTGAGGCCAAGAATGAAATTCTTCCGGGATGGGAGCCGGTGATAGTAAGAATGGCAAAAGAAAGGCTTGAAAACAAGGGAGTCGGCATACTGACAGGAAATGCGATAAAGGAAATCGGCAGGTGGACCATAACCCTTCAATCCGGAGCCGAAGTGAAAACGGACCTCACCGTCTGGACAGCGGGCGTCAGGGCCCGTGACCTGGATGTTTATCCAGCGGTGAGAAGGACGCCGTCGGGGCGCATTCTTGTGGACAGGTTCTCAAGGGTTCTGGATTTGCAAAGCGGGCTCCCAGAACAGTCCGCCTTTGCAATCGGCGATATCAGCGCGTTTCCATTGGATTACACCGGAAGGTTATCGCCGCAGCTGGCCCAGTTCGCCGTAAGGCAGGCGAGGAACGTTGCCAAGAACATTTTGCGGCAAGTCGACGGTCTTCCGATGACAGAACTAGAATATGTGCAAAAAGGAGAGCTGCTGTCATTTGGGACCGACTGCGTAGGCACTCTAAACGGCTTTCCGGTCTCTGGCTGCCTGTGTGAAAAAACTGAGGATTTCATTATTGACAACTATCTGAGGGCTCTGTCTAACAAAGGCGAGGGTATTGAGGGCATGGTATATGACGGAAATTCGATGGGCTCGCAAGTGGCTCTGTCATTTAACTTTCTAAATTACATTTGGAGGAGCGCAATGATTCCGTCTTGATGCGCTTCCGGAAATGCTCTGAGGACTCGAGTTTAGCTCTTGAAATATGGTCAATGAGCGGTTCAATAGATTCATTGAAAGGAACGCGCAACCAATGTTGTGTGGGCATGGTCGCCTAATGCCGGCAGCATTCTACAAGATTCTTGGAATAATTGGAAGAATTACTACCTCGGAGATGCATATGCAGGCGGGGTTGGCATAGACGGATACAATAAGCAAATTTCTCCACAGGGAATGACATCAAGCATCTTACAGAACGTCTACAATGAATGCAACGCGATCAAACCAATGATCATAGCCCAACAGAAAGGTACTACCACCATCTGGTCCTTATTTGGTTATGCATGCGGTTTTCGAATGCAGGCTAGTCTTAAGTACCTGCTTCAAACAGTCAAGCAAGTAGTCTGCAAACATATATCGCGCCCATGAGGCATCTTGTTTATTCTCTTGAGATATCGAATCAAGAGGCTTGCTTAGCTGAGAGTGCTCCACGAGCTCCTTGACGTATGGATTGCCAAAAAACTCGTGCAATCCTTCTAGCAACTGGCTTTCAATTTCAGAATTGCCAAGTAATTCTTTGATCCTATTCTGAAATTCTTGGTCTTGGAGAGAACTCAAGTGCTTCATTCCCTCTAAACTGATTTTTGCTTCTTCCGATTGTTTGTGTGCTTCAGCTGCTGCCTGGTTTGCTTCTCTCTCGGCGGATCTCTTCAAGTGTATCTGCTCTTCCAAGTCGTTCAGCTTTTTTTCTGCCTGAGATAATAGATCTTCTTGCTCATTGCAGTGCTTGGCAATTTGCTCTAATCTTGATTCTGCCAACGCAATTTCCTTCTGCTTTATCTCAAGAGTCTGGCTTGCTTCTTCTATTCTTCTGTTTGTAAAGTCTCCCAGTCTTCTGTTTTTCATGGCCTCTACACAAATAGACGGAGTCATTTTCTCCTTTTCCATCATTTCCTCCAGCTTGAATAACGCCTCAACTCGTTTGGGTTCTCGCTCGTACAGTTTGACCATCGCTTGCCTGCCTACGATAATCAGATATTGTCTTTTGTAGTCTGCTAGCTCTGCTTCAGATAGATTCAGCTCCATTGCAACTTCTAGGTCATTCTTCATGCCTTCGCGGAATAGAGCAAATGCCGTCGACCGCCTCTTCCTGGATTCATCATCTTCCTGCTGCCTGCCAGACTTCCTTTCTTTACCAGCGAGTTTGACTTCAATCCTCTGGTTAGATGTATCTTCCCCATGTTTGTCGCCTTCTGCAATTGCAGCTGACGATACAGCCTGCTGAACTTTGTCCTCCTTTTTTATTCGGGATATTTCGTTATACACCTGTTGTACGCTTATGTCAAGAGCTTCTGCAGTCTCTTTGGGCTTTTTGCCTTGAGCACGCAGAGTTCTGATTTGCTCTCTCTTTGTTTGTGAGCATGAGCTTTTCAATTTCTGTATCGCTCGGGGCGAAAATAAACGATACTAATATACTTTTAATAGACTACTATTAGCCAAGAGCCTAACAGCCATAGTCATAGTCAATGTTATTAGCTAATACTGTTAGGTCTGCTTTTAGAGTCTACACTGTTAGGTTGAGTGATTTTAGATTTCTAATATTGTCTGCTCAATAGCTATTGAGCACGATGGGCAGGAACTATCTTAGCAATTAAGCTAAAGCCGCAAACATGTACATGTTTGAAAGGCCCGCTAGGGCATTGAAACTGCCATTTTGCAGTTTGCCAGCTAGCCACTGGGGAATAACTGTGGCAGACGGTCTGCTGCACAATATCCATTCCAGAATGCACACCTGTTATGGAGCCCTTGCCTGCAGGATGGTATGCTAGTCCTATAGGGATGGCAAGAATAGACTGTGCTTGTACTGAGCGTGAATTTGGGCTCAAAGGGAGGCACATTCACCTGTCAACTGGGGGATAAGTATGCCATAGTTAGCCGCTATTTTGGCCTCGATTCAGTATGTGCAACAACAATCGCAGGTAACTAGGCAGCTGCATATAGAAAGCTGGATCCGCAATTGCGACCGGTCAAAGTTACAAGAATGGGGGCAAAATTAGAGGCATAATTACGAAAGTGGAGCCCGTTGCATTTCAGGATACGAAGTGCGAAAATAAATATTATATCTACGACTTTAATCCTTGTCTATGTCCGATACTAATGTTATTTGTGAGTACTTGGCAGCCTACTAAACTAACATGATCTAACATTTTAGATTTTGCTAACTCGGATTGTTAGATCATGGCGTCTTATAGTGGATCAAACTAGGATATATCCGCGGTAACAGGCACAAGCTATGAAGTTAGACATTATTACAAGCGCGCAATGTTTAGAATAAGCAGGTCATTGACAAATTAACCTTTGTTTTGCGATTCAAGGATTAAGGATGAGTAATACGACTTACGCTTCCAGTAGCCAGTGAGATCTCGTGGTCTTCGGTCGAATCCAAATCATTAGGTTCCTCAGCCAATAATTAGAAGCTTCAACAAGAGAACTGAATTATTGACATGATTAAATAAACACAACAGCATTAGATCAACTACCGTGCGATGGGGCAGAGACAAGAAATCCCAAGACAGTTCTGAAGGCAAGGACAACTCTGCAAATGATAACGCTGGTAAGAGCCCCCAGGACCTGAGTAAGTATGACTGTTATTCTATCCTTGGCGTTACCTACAACGCCAGCGAGGCGGAGATAAGAAATGCGTATCGGCGCCTTGCATTGCAGTATCATCCTGACCGCAACAAGTCGCCCGACGCGCCAGCCGTCTTTGTAGTAATTCAGATGGCATACGATACCCTTGTAGACCAAGGCAGGAGGAGACGCTACGACTCCACAATACCTGTCCTAGAGAGCAGGAGAAGGACGGGCCTCAAAGCTATCCTCGAGGGGGCATACACTGAAGGATTTCTGCTGGACGACAGAGCGGCAATTTTCGTGGAAGACAGTGACGAGGCCATAGTGTTTGAAAACGGAGTAAGCATTCCCACGATTTGGATCCACAAGAATAACCAGCACCGGCAGTTCGCGTTGTATTCTGACGCAGCCTTTGAGAGGCTATTCAGGACGTTGTATGCGATAATTGAGCCTCAGGAAAAGCTAAAGGGACTTGTTATACTGGGCACGCCGGAGCTTCGCGCGCACTTTGATGCTCGATTTTGGAACAGGGGCCAGACCAACGTTTCGCTTTACTGCCACAGTTCGATCACCTTTTCAATTGTCAGTGGCATCCCGTACCTGTACCTGAGTGGAGCAAGATACTACAATACCCAGCAGGAGATAACTGTCGAATTCTATTCAAAGATGGCGGAAGCCATTAGCAGTCTTCTCCAGAAGGAGCTTGAAGGAGCGGTTGAGCCGCCTGAGCATATTCTCGAACCTGCGACTCTTTTTCAGCCGGTTAAGGTCATTGCCGAGCTAAAGCTCCCCCCACGCGAGATATGCGAGAGCTTTGCCCGACTATGCAGGGTCAAGTCGGCGCAGGCTGCATTGGAGATGCTGTCAAAAGTTTACGGCGTGCCTCCGATGCAGGCAGTGTTCCAACACAGGTTCCCGGTGAAGGATATGGTCTGCGAGAATTCACTAGCAGTGTATTACTCGGATAAGCTTACTGCTTACTTTAGGCCCGAGGGCACAACAATGATGACAATCCTGCATGAATTTTACCACCACCTAGTAAATTGCTACGGCGCCAGGCTGGATTACGACGTGTTGCCGGATGTCAACACCGGCTACTATGCAAGAAACGCAAGAGAAGAAGCTGCTGCAAACAGTTACGCTGACGCGTTTCTTCGGCGTGCCGTCGGTTGAGACACCTGCAAAACGCAAGATTTTTCAGTATCTGTCCCCAGCTTGGAATTTTAGATGGTTATGCCGGTAAGAATTACAGGAAGGCTATCAGCAGCTTTCCTCCTTTTGGTTCTGCTTGCGATATCACCCGCGTTTTCGTGGCGAGCCGCAAGCGCTGCGACGCAAGACAGCTCCACGACTGCCTCTCTTTCGATTTGCCAGCCTTCCGTGTTTTCCCCTTATGCAATAGATCAAAAGGTTCCATTGTTTGCAGGAATCTGCAATCCAAACGATGCTGTTTTCGATTCGCAGGGTAACCTCTGGGTAGCCGACGACCTTGGCAGGGTGCTGCAGTTCAAACCGCCATTTGTCAACGGTGAGAACGCAACCATCGTCATAGGGCAGAAGGATTTTACCTCGCTTTCCAGTAATGTAGACGAATCAACTCTCGGTGCTGTACAGGGCGTTGCTTTTGATAAGGATGGCAACCTGTGGGTGGCCGACCAGAGTAACAACAGGGTCTTGGAGTTCAAGCAGCCGTTCTCAAATGGCATGGCGGCAAGCCTAGTTCTGGGCCATTCGGACTTTACGACGCAGGCACCAACCAGCAATCCGACTGCATCAAGCCTTTCAGCGCCGCAAGGCTTGACTTTTGATTCAAATGGCAACCTGTGGGTGGCCGACAGGGGATTCTTTAGGGTGCTGGAATTCAGGCCGCCATTTTCGACCGGGCAGGCAGCGAGCACAGTAATCGGCGCAGACAATTTTACATGGAGTACCGGCCAGCGGACTCAAACCTCCCTCGGCAGTCCCGTCGCCGTCACCTTTGATTCAAAGGGTGCGTTGTGGGTCACCGAGTCCACGGGAAGGGTGCTTGAATTCCTGCCTCCGTTTAACAACGGCGAGGCAGCCAGCATCGTAATCGGCAAGCGGGACTTTACCCAGACCTTCCAGAGCAGCCCGAACTTTACTTTCCTGCAGAATCCAAACAGTGCTGCTTTTGATTCTTCCGCAAACCTCTGGGTTGCGGCGACGGATTCGATCTACGGTTTCCAGCCTCCGTTTACCAACGGGCAGAATGCGAGCGTGTCGATTTCCTGCCCCGTCGCAAAGCTTCCGTCCGGCACCTGTGCAGCGCCTGTTAGTTCGTCTAGCCTGGTGTTTGACTCTCACGGCAACCTGTGGGCGGCGGGCCACTCTCAGGGCACCGGCGTAGACCTCACCCAGCCGTGCTGCGTGATTACGCTGCCGCCATACTCGGAGGGCAGGGTGCTTGAATACTCGTCGGTTTCTGTCCCGGAGTTTCCCGCGTCTTCAGTTGGAATCGTTGCCCTCGCTTCATTTGCCGGCGCCGCAATTGTGCTACGGCGGTTCTACGCAAGTAGTCCGTCAAAAGGACACGCATAGCAAGATATTTGCAAGGCTAACGCCTCCCACCCTGCTGTTTGAACTGAGGGGTCAAATGCATTGCACAAGCCATTTCCGGCTAAACCTTTGTCCACTTCTTGTGGTAAAAGTACAATATCATGATGACTGCAGGCACGATCGATTCGATGATGACGATTATCACGGTGGTGTACGGTCCCCAGAACGTCCATGGCCCGGATTGTACGCTCCCGGGAATCTCGATGTTCATGCCGTAGAATGAGCTCAGCACCGTCACAGGTATCGTAAGCGTAAACAGTATTGTCAGTATTCCGAGGATCTTGTTTGATTTCTCGGTTCCGGCGACATACACGGTGTCATTGTAGATTTCAACAGCCGCCTTTGAGGCGTCGAGTTCCTCGAGCACCTTGTCAATGTGGTCGCGGACGTCGGAATAATACGGCGCAAGTATTTCACCGTCAGAAAACCTCTTTGCGTCGGATGTCACGTCGACAATGACTCGCCGCAGCGGGATTACAAGCCGAGTCATCGTGGCAATCGTGACCCGCAGGGAAGTGATATTCTTGCGCGGGTCTGCTCTGCCATCAACGACCGCGTCTTCGACGCCGGCGAGCTCCCGTTCGAAATACTGCATGTTTGAGAGCAGCTTGTCGACCATGCCATCGATTATTCTGTGCAGCAGAAAGCCCGGCGACCTTCGCCCCATTTCGTGCAAGGTAGATTCATCACCTTTGCTGTATGACTGCCTCAATGTACCCAGCAGTTCCAGCGGTGAATTGTGAACTGTAACGAGGAAATCCTGTCCTATAAAGACGCATAGCTGGTCCACCTTGACTTGTTTACTGCTGTCATTCCCGTTTGGCCCGGCAAAAGGAAAGCGCAGTATGATAAAGGAGTGGTCGGGGTAGGAGTCAATCTTGGATACCTGGACGTTTGAGAAGCAGTCCTCGATATTTAACTGGTGGAAGGGGTATACTTGCGCAAGCTTCTCGAGTTCGTCTCGAGTGGGCTTTTCCATGTCAATCCACGTGAACCGGCCAAAATCAATGTTCGACATTGACACAGACAAGTGCTGTCCGGGTTGGCGCTGTGGCAAGTAATAACTGCTTCTGGCCCTTGACCTATTTCCTCCTGTTGAGCCTGTTGAGACCGCGCTATTCCGCGGTTAAACATTGGCGGGCAGGATTCGCATGGCCCCATCCCGCAGTCTTTGGAATTTGCTCTCGATTGCCCGGATCGTTGCAAGGGGTTAAATCAACAATTAGCGGAGATTGAAAGTATCCTTCACCTCCTTGCCTTTAGTAGCACAAAAGCCGCTATCGCGCCCATCAGCCCGCCAAATACCAAGAGCACCTGCATAGGAAATGACCCGTTTGGTTGCGGGGCCGCATCTTTCAGACTTACGTCAAAGACCTGGGCTCCCTGCAAGTCCTGCACCGAGGCATACCCCGCAATCTGGATCTGGGCATTTGGCTGAGGGGTGATCAGCCGCAAAGTAACCGGAATGTCGTTCACGGTTACATTGACTGTCGACTGCTGATCCCCGGGGCAGCCCTGCTTCAGGCTGCACTGCCCGAGCGAATAGACGGAGATCACCTTTGCAGAACCGGTGTTGACGTCTGAGGACAGGCCTGCGGCGCTTACCTGGCTCTTTGTGGGGTCGAACAGCGAGTCCCACTTGTTGAGGTCCATCCTCCCAATGTCGCCAAAGTCAAGCACTGGCGAGTACAGGAGCTGCCGGGCGCTTTCAGAAGAAGCGATCTTGGCAAGGGCCTGCGGATGCCTAAATCCCAGAGCCTGCGCCGGCGAGTTGATGTCTACTTTTGTCCCGTTCTGAAGCGTGACATAGACTGGCTCACTTATCTGCAGGCCCCTCCAGTCTGCATCCACTACAAAATGCGAACTGGGCATCGTCGAATTGCCGCCGATTATTACTTTTGAAAAACTGGGCACAAGGTCAACCTTCACAGCAACCTCTACCCGGTCTTCCGCACCCTTTACTGTCGCGGTGTACTGCAGGCTGAGGCCGTTGACCTGCATTCCGCTCGCAATCCTGTTCAGGTTTCTGTTCATGGCAGAAATGACTCCGCTGACCGCGCTAGGGTTTTCCGTCCCGTTCAGGTAAAAGGAGTAACGCTCGGTTGCGCCGGCAAATTCATTTGCAAGCGTGCTACCGGGCGGATAGTCTACCTCCAAGAACTTGTAGCCCGTAAACTTGCCTTGTCCCCTGTCAAACTCCGGTACAATTATTGCAGAGATCTGCGCAGCGTTTGCCTCAAGCGGCAGCTGGAGTACAATTATCGCCGCTGCCATGACAAACAAGAGTGCTCTGGTGCATACTGCACTGACAGTTCGTTTCACGCACTGGTTTTCAGAGTCAAAATATTATCGATTGCTCACCTTGAGGGCTTGCGTGAAAAGCGCCCTGCAAGAACACCCTTGAAGGGAGCAAGCCTTATCTTTATTCTTGATACACTATTCACTGGTGGGTGGTATGAGCTGATGCTCTCGTCGCTTGATCCCAACATTCTGAGCCCGTTCCAGCTGTTGGAGCCATCGATGTCCGACACGAGCAGCCTGCTCGTCAGCGCCGTCTCGATATTCCTAGCATGCATGATATCCTGGCGGTTTTTCAGATCTTACAGGTTTTCCGGGTTCGGCTACCTTCTTGGGCTGCCAGTTGGATTTGCCCTTCTGGCGCTATCATACGGTGCGCAGCACATGAGTCTGGTCATGCAGGCCAACCCGACCCTGCACCCGTCGTTCTATTGGGGCCAGATTGTGCTCCAGTCAGAGGGCTTTGCGCTGATAGCAGTCTCGTACCAGTTCAAGAACTTTGAGCCCGGACATCCGCCGCGTCAGAGATGGCGTCAGGATGGACCTCGCCCTCGTGCCCGGCTATCAGGAGTTTCCCTGTCGGTGCTGCCGGCGGCAATGATTGCGCTGCCGCTTGTGATCCCGATTTCTCTGTTTGCGGCAACCCCTTACTTTAATTACTCCAAGATTGCTGACGTGGGCTTTTGCATGACAATCTTCAACCTCGCGGTGATCGTCTATATATGTCGGAGCGCGCTGGTCTCGCTTGTCCGCGCGGGAAACCTCAAGCTCCTCTACATCCCCGCCGCGTATGCGCTGTTCTTTCTCGAGCAGTATTCGCTCACGGTTACCTACTTTGACAACAGCCTGATTGCGCTTGCAGGTTCAATGGCAGCCAGGATTCTCGCGTTGGCTGTGTTCGTCTACGCAACAGTCAGCATCGGGAAGTACAGAAGGAGGCAGGAGATTGAAGCAAGAGAAAAGGCATAAGCTCCAGTTATACCGCGACATTCTCTCGGCGGTAGAGGAAGACAGCATCGGAAGTGGGGCCGCGCTTCCGACGCACATACAACATCATTCCCGCCTATCGTATGACAAGATGACGAGACACTTTGACGAGCTGGAGGAAATAGGCATGATTCGGCGCGAGGCAAAAGGCCTCCTGACGATAACAGACAAGGGCAAGCAGTTTGTCCGGCAGTATGACGAGCTGGTGCTTCTGATAGAAAGCGCAGGCCTTTAACGAGGCACTTGTTTTTGCGATTCCCTGCCCCATGGAAAAGTGGGATTGGATAAATAAAAGAGCCTATTGCTATACAGTGATGTTCGGACGCAAGAAGAAGACGGGACCAGCATCCGAGGCAATTCCATCAGAAGAGGACAAATTTGAACTTGAAGCAAATAATGTCGATGTGGAAAAGCTCGTTTCTGAAATTGAAAAGTTCCTTGCAAAGTCCGACGACCCCTTTGACTTTAACACGTACAAAATACACAGGTTTCCCGAGAAAAAGTTAACACTATTCGAAATTGACTATGGTCCTAGGAGGCCAACGACAAAATTCCTCGTCGTACTGGAAGGGGACAACACTCACCTGCGAGTTCTGAACCGCCCGCCAGACAATTCCGTTGAATACTTGCTTGCAATACAATTTCTTTCCCCGCTCATGGCATCGATATTTTTGCCCAAGGCTTTAAACGCCAAGAAATTCTACGGTAAGCTCTGGCAAACAATTGAGAATGCCATCAGCTAGCTTTCTAAACGGGGACGAGCTGCGCTCACAATAATTTGGGAACCAATGACAAGCTGTCAAGAACCCCAGAGAGCTCTGACCTCACCAAAAATTGAACTCGCTTTGTGCACTATTATTAGAACATTCTGCCGATTCAATATATGAATTCGGCCTTCATATTCTGTCATGGCAACTGAACACGACCCGATACTGATGGCAAGACAGAAGGCCAAGAGGAGCATAATAGCAAACTCAATCGGACTGTGCGCTGGAGTCCTGATCACAATTTTGACATTGCTTTCACCGTCGCCTATATTTCTTGTAGCATGGGGCGCGATTATCTTTTGCCCGATTTCTGCAGTCAGGAGTTACTCGCGATATAGAAAGCTCGGTGGCCTGCTCCAATCTGGAACATCTACAGACTCGCGGCCCGCCTAACGAAAAGCCGCGGCGCTAGCTGGAATACTGGTCCTCACCGCCAAGAGATTCAAGGTATGCCGCATGGCATTCCTTGCACTGGCCCCCGACAAAACTTGAATCATCCTTTTCCTGTTTGCACGTATTGCATCTTTTCAAAGTAAATGGCTCGCATGCCTGTGGCAAATTAAGTATTTCGCAGCTAGCCTGCTCTGGCGGTGTTGCCATCCGAAGATGCGTCATGATCTGCTTCAAAGTGCGACGCGATGTGGCTGGCAAGGTCCGCAGCAAGCATCGGCTTTGTCAGAAAGCAGTGGCTCTTCAGGCTCGGCAGAGCCATCCGGGATTCCTGAGGGTGGATTTCAAATGCCGACAGAAAGCATACTTGCAGTTCCGGGTTTTTCTTCCAGAGCCTCCGCGCAAGCTCAAAGCCGCTCAGCTCCGGCATCCTTACGTCGAGCACCGCCACGTCGTATTTGCCGGGGTCGATCTCCAGCGCTTCCGCTGGCCGGTCAAAAGCCGTGACGCTGCAGCCGTGGTTTTCGAGGCCGCGCTTTAGCGTATAGATTATGTCCTTGTCATCGTCAACGAGCAGAACGTCGAATCCTGACGATAACCCGTGGGGTGGCAAGGTCAATTCACAGCTGCAAATGATGTATTTCAGCTTTAAGGCACTTTGTTAATTGACATCGGACAGAGAAGATTGTTTTCCGTCTACCAATAGTCCCCTGTTCGATGGTTGTACCAGTTTTTCGGCAAAAGTCAAATACGTTATTGCCCTTTTGTTAAATTGTATTGGCCAATGTTGGAATTCGGGCAGTAAGAAAGACGCGTCTTGCAAGCGTTATTCTCATTTCATCTCTGCTTGCAGTCTCGATTCTGCTTGCAGCTCCTGCAATTCCCAAGTCGTACGCGCATGCTTTCATCCTAAAAAGTACTCCGGCTGACGGTTCTTCGCTTTCGTCCCCGCCAAGCTCGGTTGACGTTTACTTTAGCGACCCCGTCGAGGTCAAGTACAGCCAGGTAAAGGTAATCGACTCGTCGGGCAAGCAGGTTGACAACGGCGATGTAAAGTACCTCAACAGCGACCAGACGATTCTCACCGTCGGCCTGCCTGCAGGCCTCAAAAACGGCGTATACACCGTTTCTACCAAGGTTCTTGATGCGACCGACGGCCACGTGACAGAGAACGCATTTGTCTTTGGAGTGGGACAGGCGCCCCCCGGCGCACACGGTCCAAGCTCGGCGCCATCTGCCCAGCTTCAGATCCCAGAGGCGGCCGCCCGGTTTCCCGCGCTCGTAGGGCAGGTGTTGGTTGTCGGAATCGCGTTTGCAGCCCTCTGGCTGTGGAGGCCCGTCTCGAAGATTGCCTGGCTGGGTACAGGCTTTTCCCAGACAAAGGCAAGGATTGATGCACGCGTAGCCAAGTTAATGCTCATTGGAGCAATAATCCTGATCGCGTCCGGCATCGGAATGATAGCTGTCCAGGCAAACTCTATCGGCGCAAGCATCCCCGACGCCATCCTTACCAAGTTTGGCAACGTCTGGATAACAAGGATGGTCCAGTCCGGCATACTCTTAGCCATCACCGTCGGCGTCTACAACAGATCTAGAAAAAGAGGCCTTGCAGTCGACGAAGGCACTCGCCCCCTTCTGCCGCGAACCGAACTTGCCGCGATGCTTGTAATCGGCATTGCCATCCTCGCGACGACGACTATGATAAGTCACGCCGCGTCGACAAGCCAGGCCCTGGCAATCGGCCTCGACTTTATCCACAACGTCGTGGCGTCCGTCTGGATTGGCGGGATAATCTATCTGGCGCTAATCGTCGTGCCGGCAATGAAAGAGCGTGCGCGGAGCGCCGACGGCAATGAGAGACAGGCTATCGCTTCGACCCTTTCCATCATTATCCCGCGCTTCTCAATTGTAGTAATGGCGCTTCTTGGGGGCATACTTATCACCGGGCCCCTGCTACTTTACACGCTTGAGCCGAGCCTTGACCTGACGCTTTCTTCGCTTTACGGCAAGGCGCTGATTGCAAAGCTGATACTCGCAGGCGGCATGGCAGCTGTTGGAGGGTACAACCAGAGAGTCATTCACAGGGAGGCCCTTGGAGAAACGATGGTCTCTGTGGGCGCGAACGGCCGGTCCTTTGAGGAGACTGGCAGTACTTCGCGCGGACGAGGAGGATCATCCGCGGGTGGACTGCCTGACCCCAAGGGCAGACATCCTCCGAAAAGAATCGGCAGGAGCCCCGATTTGGGCAAGACCCTTTCCAAGTTCGGACGTAGCACAATGATAGAGAGTGGCCTTGGAATCGGCCTTTTGATCGCAGTCGCGGTGCTTGTCAACACCGGGACCCCTCAGAGCGAGTTCCAGGGTGTTTTGCAGCAAAACCAGAATACAAACGCAACTGCAGCGCTCCCGCCCCAGCCGTTTGTCCAGACCCAGTTTGTCGAAAACCAGTCCCGGGTGGTGCTTGCCATATCTCCGTTTCTTCCGGGCAACAACAACTTTACGGTCTCTTTTCTTGACAAGGACAGAAATCCAATCGACATGAGCTCGGCCCAGCTCAGGTACACGCAGGTCGACAAAGGCATCGGGCCGATAACCGTAAATGCCCAGAGGGTTTCGACGGGCGTGTTTTCTGCAAAGGCGGCCTTTGGAATAGGCGGGCACTGGACAATGCGCGTCGAGGGAGTCCCTGCTGCCGCAAACGCGCTCAGCATTGTTGGATCTTATGACCTGTATGTCAAGCCCGATCCGAAATCACTGACGATAAACATTCAGGAGTACAGGATGCCGGACAACTCGAGCCTGCCGCTTTACCCTGTCTACGACGCCGGCAGAAATGCTATCTGGGTCGGCGATACGGCGCTTGGATCCGGTCAGCTCTGGAAGTTTGACGTTGCAACGGGCAACTTTACGTCGTTCAAGATTCCCGGAATAAATCTTGCAACCATATTGGCGATGGACTCGCAGAACAGGGTATGGTTCATTGACCCGCTCACCAGGTCGCTTGGGGTATACGACCCGGCAAACGACAAGAGCCAGCTTTACGCGGTAAACGATAACGGCACGCTGTCAGGACTTGCTGCAGATGACAGCCGCCACTCCGTCTGGGTGGTTGCGTCTACCACAAACCACATTCTCCAGTTTGATACCCAGTCTCAAAAATTCGTCAGGAGTGTGGGCCTTCCGGCTCCCGGGTCCAACCCATTTAGCATAATTTCGGACAAGTCGACGGGCCTCCTCTGGGTAGCAGACGAGGCTCTCGGCAAGATAGCCAGGATTGATCCGTCAAAGAACTATAACGTGACAGAGTTTGCTCCAAACGGTGGACCGCTGAGCGTTCCCACTGCAATGATTATGGACCCGGACACCGGAATCCTGTACATCTCTGAACACGAGGGTCACGCCGTCGACGCGTTCAATCCACTGCTTCACTCATTTACAAGATATCCGCTGGACCAGGATCCGCAGTCCCTGCCATTCGGGATGGCATTTGACAGCAACCACCTGCTATGGGTTGCCCAGCACACCCTCAACAAAATCCTGGTTCTAGATCCCCGCACGGGAGTGTTCAACGAGCAGGACATACCGCTCGGAGCGACACAGACCCAGTGGATTGTGGCAGACTCTGAGGGCAGGGTATGGCTCTCGGAGCAGAGGGCCGCTGCCTTTGGCATGGTGACGTCCACTGCCAACCCCGCGTACTCGCCAAGCACGGCTACCAACCAGACGGCGGCCGCTGGCCAGAACGGCATATTGCATCTGGGAATCGGGTACACGCAGCTTGCAGGCCCTGCCATGATAGCCGGGCTTGTCGCGGTCGCAGCGCTTTACGCGAAAAGCGTCATGACGCTTGGCCAAAGCGTCCGACAGGCGCGGGACATGGATCCGACTGCGGGATCGAAAAGCCGCATGGCATGAGCCTGCGGGTCAACCAAACCGATCGCAGTAGCTCGAAATTTTTCTCTGCCGCATAATTGCGGTTAGCTGCGCAGGAGTCGCCATGTTCAGGCAGCAGGTTCGCTCGAACAGCATTGCATCTGTAGGCTACGACCCGAGGTCAAAGACCCTCGAGGTTGAATTTGGCGACGGCAGGGGAGTCTTTAGATATTACAACGTCCCCCAGAACACCTTCTATGGCCTGATGGGCGCCTCGTCAAAGAGTCTCTACTTTGACTACCACATCCAGAGAAGGTATGCGTTCATGAAGTATTCTTGATTGTTGGTGTTCTAGCTTGCGATCATGACCGTGTGGGCGATATTGTTGATTGCAATTGCCGCGCTCTTGCCAGGAAGGCCCCATTGCCAGAACACCTTCCAATGAGAGTCGCCGTCCTTCACAGGGGCAATATTGGGGAAGCAATGCATCATGCCCCCTTCAAAGTACGCAGGGCACTCAAACGTGATGCCAGGATAGTAGGTTCCAGGATAGGGCGTCGCGAGGCCAACTTGAAAAAAGTTTGCATTGCTTGATGGGAAGTTCGTTGCAAGGTTGTTCACGGCGATTACCCCGACGTTAAACGCCGGATTTTCTATTTGAGGAGTGGAAAATACGCTGTATTCTTGCCAGCTGGTCGAGTTGTCAAAGCGGTAGTCCCAGTGGACTTTTTTTCCTCCGTCGGTCGACCAGTACATTGCGAGTGAGACCTTGGTGTGATTGCCAAGCTCAAATGCCGTCTCTGTCTCGTGCATTGTAGCCTGCCAAGGAAAGGCTGAACACGCGGCGTTCTGGTCGCGGGTCTCCCATGCACGTGCGACAAGATAGCGGACTCCGCCTGGGGCGACAACTATGTCTGCTCGGTAGCCATAATCTAGCCCGTCTTTGCAGCAGTTCGGAGACTGGGCTCCCATTCCCGCGACTAGCAGACCCTGTTGGTTTTTGTCCGCAGAACCCATGTCGATCGTCACTTCCAGGCGGCTAGTGTGAAAGTAGGAAGCAGTATTGTATGCGCCCAGGTAGTAAACCGGTGAGGGGGCGCCGGAGAGCAAATTCGCGTGCCCGTAGGTTTCATTGATTCCCCGCGGCAGCATGTCAACTGGCCCATAAACTCCGAAATGCCAGTTTGAGAGGGCAAACGCCATCAAAGTCGCGACGTACAGCCCGAGAAGCGCAAGCTCCCGGTTTGACAGCATGCGTGGACCTGATGATGTTGACGAGAACCTCTTCGCCAAGTTCCGGCCGATCACATGCCCTGCCAGCGAAAATGCTATTGCAACAGCGAGTCCGACCATAAGCTGAAGGAGGCTGAGGGATATGCTGTTTGCCTCGGTAATCGCAGCCCAGTTTCTGAATAGCAAGAAAAGAGTCGCCTGAACACAAAGTGATAGCGCCAGTAGTCTTTGCCGACTCGCATTGAAAAACAATGAAAGCGCAATTCCGGTTGGAATATACGCCGTAGCCATCGAGGCAGCAAACAGAAAGAGGGTAAATGGGATCTCTGAAGGTACATTTTGAAGCAGGGCCTGACTGAAGGTTGCGGTGAAAAAAGGCACCGTGGCAAAGAGCAGGAGCGAATACCTCGGCATAGTATCATACTCGTATTTTGTTCCAGGGTACAGGCTGCGGCGAATGCCGCCAACCGATATCCCTGAGCCCACTCCCGATGCTAGCAATGCGAATAGCCGGAGTTCTCCCAGCTTGTCAGGACCCGTATAGTAGCAGCCGCGCTCGTCGCACAGCTGGTACAAGAGCAGCACAAGGAGGCCGACGGCGGCAATACTTGCGGCTGCATATGATGGGAAATGCTTTCTCGGCGAGTTAAACCCTATTAACGCGCCAAGAGCCACTTCTGCAATCACAAAAAAGGGTAGGCGTGAGCCCGAGAGAACGAAAAATGTAGAGGAGTCGCCGTGCGCGTAGTAGTAAAAAGTCACGAGTTCAAACGTCCAAGGGGCTATGGCCACTAGGGCGACAAGGGCTATCGAAAGAACGTTCATTCAGTCGACCCTTGAAGGTTCGCCGTAATCAATACTATAACGGGAAGGGGCAGCGAGGTATAACAAACGTTCGGACTGAATAATAAGACGTCAATTGTCGGTTTCCAAGCCTCATGCCTGTTCGTTACTTGTACCAATTCGCTTAAATTGCTTGGACTGCATTTCATTAATGCCCTAAGGCCAATGCAATCAGACAGGAGACACTTTTCTCAGCCCCGCGATAACAAGCTTCAGGACGCGGCATACAAGAAATGGCTCCTGGGCATTATCGCCGCCGTAACTGTCTCCTCCTTCATAATACTTGCTTCCCCACACCTCTTTCATACGTCGACGATTTACCACTTTATCCTCCACCTCGCAAGCATCACCATCGCGGTCTTTATCAGCACTATATCGTTCGTTTCTTACAGAAATTCTGGCAGCCAGCGAGTGCTGCTCACTGCGCTAAGCTTTGTCGCACTTTCCGTTGTGGAGCTGTTGATGCTCCTAAACGCCGCAGAGGTGATTGGTGACGTTACCATCCCGGTCGTCGACATTGACGTTTCGCATGTTTTTCTATTCGGCATGCTGGCGCTGTTTGGCCTGGGAGTCCTGAAGGTGAACAAGTGATTGACTTTGGATTACAATAAGCAGGTCAGAGATGCGGCGCAGGAATTCGATGACACCAAGAGCGTGCTGCTTGGCATAATCGGCGAGAACCCGGGAATCTGGTACAGAGAAATTATGAGGATGACTGGGATGTCAAACGGAACGCTTGCGCATCACCTGCGAGTCCTGGAAGAGGCCGGCCGCATCAAGGTGCAGAGGCTTGACCATCTGGGCAAGACGAGGTATTTTTCGGTCGCAGTATCTGACGAGGAGACTGGGATTATCGGTTGCGCCAAAAACTCCACGGCAAAGGAGATGATGCTGCTCATGCTTGACAGCGAGTTCTGCACCTTCAACGAACTTGTAGAAGGCGTGGGAAAGTCGCCCTCGACTGTATCTTGGCATTTGAAAAGGCTTGTCGGCGCAAATGTTGTCCGCGTGCGAAATGGCGAGATCTCGCTTTACTCCCTTGCAGACCGCAGCAGGGTGCTCGACGTTCTTTCAAAGTACAAGGAAAGCCTTCTTGACGCAGCCGCCAACAACTATGCAGACCTTATTGACGAGTTATAGCTTGTCATCCTGCATTTACATCAATATCGCTAGCTGATCAGGCAGCAAGAACGACGCGCATCGGTCCGATGCAGTCTCAATAAAATGCTGTTTAGTTTCTCGATTCCTGTTTGGGGATGTGTAGGTACTACAACATACAATTGTATTAGTTCCGTCTTGCGGGAAAATGGACTCAGACAAGGCAATTGAGCGCAAAGCGCCTCCAAAGTACTGACCCGCGTGACAACGACCCGGTAAAGACGGCACTTGACAGGGCACTGACCCAGATGTTAAACCCGCAGGCAAAGGCCACCGTCCTTTTGCACTTTGAGATCAAGCACAAGATATCGATGGGAAGCAACACGCCGCTGACTAGAAACGAGGCAGAGGCCGCACTCCGCGACTTTTTCGGATCGGGCTATTCCATTTTGATGGATGCCTTTGAGAAGAATCTTGACGCGTTGATGCAGCAGTCGAAAAATAATTCTATGGCCTGAAGAGCCTCAGAACGCACAAGTAACTACGATGCAAGATTGATTACCCATTCGACGTTTGTACTACAAGAGATTTAAGCGGCCGAGACTCAATTTAATCATGCGAAAAAGCGCCGCAGCTTCGCTGATTCTTGCTGCAGCCGTATCATTTGGGCTGATTTTTTCGTCAAAGGCAGCCTATGCTCACAACTTTGGAGGAGACGAGAGTGCTGGCTATCTTGCCAAGGTCCAGGAGGTTCCGGTCGAGGCTCATGCCATACTGACAGATGCTAACAACAAGGACCTTCTCAGCTACCACCTTGACAAGATAGGCGAATACTGGACCGCCAACGATACCAAGGAAATGAACGAGCGCAATGCAAACCTTGCCAAGAACATTCCCGGGACCATCCAGGCAATAAAAGACGCGGCAAACAAGACAAATCCTGACATTGCAAATATCACGCAGCTTGTTAGCAAACTTGACAGCTACATGGCCGAGTCAGTACCCGTGAGGCTTGACCAGCCGCAGCTGCAAAACCTCACTGTAAACGCCATTGCAATCAAGGATGTACTAGGTGAAGTAATGGAAGGCTACGGTGATGCGACCAACGGTACAAGCAAAATAGTTGACCAGGCTCCATATCAAAATGCCAAGGGGCTTGCTACTGCTGCCCAGTCAATGTGGAACACCCTGAAGGCAAAGACACCTTCCAACGTATCTTCAACGACAATCTCAAACCTGGACAACGCGTTTTCAAACCTTACCCAGTCAATCGCCCAGAACGCCTCTGACGACACGATAGTTTCAATCGCAAACCACACAATAGCGTCAAACTTTGCAACAGCCTACAAGACCCAGGTCGTTCCAGAATTCCCAATGCCTCTCACCATAACTGCCGCATCACTGGCAGGCGTGATCGTATTCGCAAGGTACGTCCTTAGAGGCAGAGCTATAAACGGGGGCAAGGGCTGAGCAAAAGTCATGAATCCGCAAAGCGGGAATCTTAAATCCTCCTTCCTTTTCGTTGGCCTTGTCGCCCTGTTGGGCGCTGCGATATTATCGTCCAGTTTTTCATTCAGGCCAGCATCTGCACACGTCAGCAAGACTTTTGGCAACCTTACCGTTGAGCTTGGCTGGAACAACGAGCCTGCAATTGCCGGCCAATTGAACGCGGCGCAGCTGACGATATTTACTGGCAGTTCCAGCAAGCCCCAGCCTGTGCTAAATGCAGTGAGCAACCTTGATGCAACGCTGCAGTACGGCACGGTCACAAAGAAACTTGACTTTTTGCCGAGCGGCACAACTGACGGGCAGTACCTGGCCACGATACTTCCAACAAGGGAGGGCAGTTACTCGGTGCACTTCAAGGGAACGGTCAACAACCAGAACATTGACACGACGATAAACCTTGACGACGTAGCCAGCTCGTCAACGATAGAGTTTCCCCCTGTGTCGTCCGGCTCCACAGGCATATCCACCGGAAGCGGCAACGCGACAGGAGTGAGCTCCGCCGTTTTATCGCAGCTTGGCGGAATCATTTCTCAGCTGACAAATGACGTTGATGCGGCCAAAAAGAGTGCCGACCAGGCGGCTCAGAACTCGGCTGCCGCGCAGCAGAGCGTAAGCGATGCCAAGGCCGCGGCCGACCGCGCCTACATGGTCGGGATTACCGGCATAGGAGTCGGTGCTGCGGGAATCGTAATAGCTGTCATTGCGCTGAACAGACGTGAGTCAAAACTGATTCAGCGCTAAGTACTCCCCGCGCTCTTTCTTTTTTATCAGAATAATTGCACCCCGAGTCTTCGGAATATCGATCGCGTCCGGTGCATTCGCCGAATGAACCAAAACTGCTATTATCTTTAAAGTCTGACATTCTGTTTGTAGCCTGCAAGGGCTGCTTATTCATTTGGGCCCGAAAACCAGCCAAGGCGAGTAGGGCTCATTTACCTTACGCCAAGCGCAAGGTTTGCCATGACAAATATCAGCACAATCTGCGCGGCGCCTTGGGTGCCTGCCAGCTTGACGTTTCGCATTCCGAGGCGGATTATCTTGTCCCTGTTAGGTTCCTTCTTCCGAAGCTCCAGGAAAATTATCGCCTCGGTGGGTAGCAGGATCCCAAAGCCCTGCACCGTGAGGATGGAGACGAGGACGATCGCTGCAATTATCGCCCACGAGGGCGACGCGAACATGCCGAGATGGCCGGCCATCGTGACGCCGGACGTTATCGCCGCCGTGGCAAGCGCGGGCATCAGAAAGAGCATGACTGGGACCAGGCGCTTTAGCACCATTGTCCTTGCCACCGGGTCCAGCCCCTTCAGAACGCGGCTCATTACCAGACCCATGAACAGGTCGATGCCGGTCCAGGTTCCGCCGGTTAGCACATGCACATAGTTCAGTGCCAGCATGCTTCCAAGGCCCAGTGCGACTCCGAGCCCGACAAGCGGTACTCCCAGCGTCAGCGCCGCGTAAGGCGTGAATATCTTTTGCTGTCCGGCCTCGATCACTTGCCGTACTTTTCAGGCTCACTGACTATTAATGTTAAATCATCTAGCCGAACGTGAAGGTGTAGATCTGAAAGCCCGCGCCCGAAATGTCAAGCTCGACTGTATGGGTGCCGTAGCTGTCGTTTGTCACCACATTGTACAGCCGCTGCCTGTCAATTCCAAACGAGTTGTCAGCTGCGCTTACGTCGGAGCCCCTCGAGTGGCTGTCGACCGGCTTGCCGTCCTGCATCACCACGACCTTTCCGGTACCGCCGGCCACGATGTTGACGGCCTTGGCAGTGTAGGTGAGCACTATCTTGCCGGTGCCGTTTGCAAGCTGCATGTTGTCATTGTTGTTCTTCCACTGCCCCGCAAGGTACACGGAATTAGGAAGGATTTCTCCGGAGGCTGGAAGCGAGTATGTCACGGTCTGTCCTCCCTGAAAGCCCTGCGGGTTTCCAAGCGGTTCGCGGGCAAAGCCGTAGCCCAGGTATATTTCCGGCGTCGATACCTGTTCAAAGTTCACAGATGTAGCGTTTGGATTGCTGATGGACTTGTCTATCTGCACGTTAGAATCCATGAGCGCGGCTCTCTCGGTTAGAAGCGACTGGATCTGCTGCTCTGTCTCCGAGTAGCCGCCTTCGCCAATGTGGTCGGAGCGTATGTAGCCTTCTGTGTCTATTAGGTAGTGCCGCGGCCAATAGTTGTTGTTAAACGCATTCCACGTCGCGTGGTTGCTGTCAAGCACCACAGGATACTTTATTCCAAACTTGTCCACCGCTGCGTGGACATTGTTGTAGTCCTTTTCAAAGTCAAACTCGGGCGAATGGACACCTACAATGACAAGGCCGTCGTTGTGGTACTTGTCGTACCAGGCGTTAAGGTACGGTATCGTGCGGATGCAGTTTATGCAGCTGTAGGTCCAAAAATCGACAAGCACGACCTTGCCCCTCAAGCTTGACAGCGTGAGATTGTTCCCGCTGTTGATGTATCCGGTAATTCCTGCAAGCTCGGGCGCCTTCCGGAACTGTGACTTGTCGATAAGGACGAGCGGGCGCGTGGCAGTGGCGTTGCTTTTTGGGGCTGAGGAGTTTACGGGAACGGCGGGCGAATTTGCGGTCTGATTGCCGGCAGCCACCGGCTTTGAAGTGGAGTTTTGCACAATAACTGCCGGGACATAGTTGGTGCCTGATGCCCCGGCCGAGCTGCTCTTGTTAAGTGCAGGGCTGTTGAAGTAGATTGCAAACCCGGCAATTAGCGCAACCACGCCAATACCAACGGCCAGCGCGCTGAGGTTTTCGGTGTTCAACTAGCTTCCCCTCTCTAGGTTTATGACGTCGTTTGCAAGCGGAAAGTTGCCAAGAACGCTAAGCTCGTTTGTAAACACCAAGATTCCAAGTACGATGAGAATTCCGCCCATTATCGGGTTGAAGTATTTCAGGTGCTTTACCATTTTTCGGATAATGCCTGTCGCCTGCGAAAAGAACGCGCCTGTCACGAGGAAGGGTATCCCAAGTCCGAGCGAGTAGGCTAGGAGCGAGTTGTACGCGGCGCCCGGTGACGTAGCTGCCAGCGTAAGCGTGCTACCAAGTATTGGGCCTACGCACGGAGTCCAACCGGATGCAAAAGCTGCGCCAAACACAAATGACGTGAGATACGTGGTCTTGAACCGGGGAAGCGTAGTCATCCTGCGCTCAAAGTTGAGGATTCTGATCCTCGTTGAAAGTATGAGGTAGGCGCCAAACGCAATGATAACCACCCCGCCAATGGCCTGCAGGGTGCTCTGAAATCCAGTGCCGACGTTTGACAAAAAGCTATTGAGAATTACGCCCAAAACCGCAAACACGAGCGAGAAGCCCAGCACAAAGTACACGGTATTTAGGAAAATGTTGAGGCGGGTTGACCGCTTGATGGATATCGACGGCTTGCCGGTGGCAGTTTCGGTTCCTGCCCTCGACTTGTTTATGCCGCCTGAGGACCCCGTGTCGGTATTCTGGCCGTCGGACTGGACCTCGGATAACGTCGTGCCGGAAAGATAAGAGACAAACGCAGGGATTATCGGCAGTATGCACGGCGAGAAGAACGAGCCTGCGCCAGCAAGGGCAGACACCAGGATGCTTGTCTCTACCAAGTTAGAAAAGCTGGCCCTTTTTTGCTTTAATACTTTTTTCCAGATCTATGCCAGATTTCAGTTGCTGTAATGAGTGCTCGATTGCCTGTGTCTCAGTGTGCGGCGTGGATGGAGCTGCCGTCGGCCTCTTTTTGCATCGTTTCGGCACCCGTCCCCTTGGACAGCAACCCGGCATGCTTTGCGGCAAGTGCACCAAGGAACATGGCCACTAGCAGCATAACAATGACGCCGGACGGCGCCCAGTTAAGCGGATATGAGAGGATAATGCCCCCGACTGTGGCCGACAAGCCCAGCGAGATTGAAAGCAGCATCGTGTTTCTAAAACCCCGCCCGACCGTTATGCTGGTAATGTTTGGCAGGACAATGAGGGCCGATATCAGCAGTATGCCGACAAGCTTCATTGTGACAATAACTGTCACGGCTGCAAGTATTATGAAAAGATAGGTCAGCCTTTCCACCGGCACGCCGTTGACCTTTGCCTGCTCCTCGTCGAATGTAAAGTGTAGAAGCGGCTTTCGCAGCGCTACAAGGATTCCTATCACGATGCTGGACATTACAATGATTGTGGCGAGATCAGCGTAGCTGGTCAATAGGACGCTTCCAAACAAAAAGCTGTAAAGGTCGATTGTAAACCCGTGTGCGGCGCTGACCAGAATCACCCCGAGCCCGAGGCCGGACGCAAACATGAGGGCGATGGCAGAGTCGCCCGAAATCTTGGTGCTCTTGCGAAGCCGGGTCACTCCAATCGCAGAAACCACAGAGACTATCGTTGCTGTCCAAACAGGGTACACGTTTAGCACGTATCCTATAGCTATCCCTGTAAATGCCGTGTGGGACAGTGCGTCTCCGAACAGTGAATACCTTTTTAGGACCAGATACAGCCCAAGCATCGAGCAGCAGACTGCAGCTACCGCGCCGGTGACGATCGCCCTCTGCATGAACCCGTAGCCGAGAAAATCGAAAATCATTTTGGCTAATTTCCGTGGTGGTGCATGTGCATCTGCATCGCTGACTCGGAGTAGTTCTTCAATGCCTCGTCGTTTGAGAAGAATTCGTCCTTTCCTCCGTGGAAGAAGAGGTCCCTGTTCATGCATGCAACCTTGGTCGCATGGTCGGAAATGGCAGTCAGGTCGTGGGACGCCCAGATTATCGTGACTTTTTTTTCCTTGTTTATGTCGCGTATAACGCTGTAAAACTTGTTCTGCACCTCCATGTCAACCCCGGTGACAGGCTCGTCAAGAATCATCAGGACCGGCTCTTTTACCAGGGCCTTGGCAATGAAGGTGCGCTGCTGTTGGCCGCCGGAAAGCTCGTATATCCTCCGGGAGGCAAGCGATTCCAGTCCGACGATCTGCAGTGCCATGGCAACCTTGTCCCTGTCACTGCTGGTGCTGTCAAATATCCTGTTCCAGCTGCTGCCGGATTTTCGCAAGAGCGCTTCGCCCTTGCGCAATTTTTTTGCCGGCACGAGCCCCAGGGCCACGATGTCGGCGACGGTAGCCGGAAAGTTGGGCTCAAAGCTGACCCGCTGCGGCACATAACCGACCATCGGCAGCAGCGTCGAGTACTCTTTCCGGGCGTCATAGCCGAACAGCTTTATCTTTCCCGAATAGTTTTGCAGGCCCAGAATTGCCCTGAAAAGCGTGGTCTTGCCGGCGCCGTTGGGTCCGACTACCCCCAGAAGGTCCCCTTGCTGGACGCTGAAGCTGATGTTTCGGATGGCAAATGCCCCGTTCAGGCTTACTGATACGTTCTCGACATCAAGCGCGCTTGCTGTCATCTCGACGCCTTCCTTGGCCCATACTTGATTTGCTGCAAGTGACCGGGAATGGTTATTCCCCTCCTGCAAAATGACAACAGGGAATAATGATAATTGTGCAAGTAGGTGCTAGTAGAATTCTTACAAGGCGCGCTGGCAGCTGTGACAATCATAAATGAAGCCGCTCCTGCCGCCAAAATCTCTTTCTCACAGAATATAGGGGCTATTAATGATAAATACTTTTGTTAATAATGTATATGCCTGTCAATATAAGGAAGTTAATAACACCTGTTTCTCGCTTCAAGCGGGGGTTGTGCTCCGGCAGTCGTTATTAACTTTAAATAAAGTATTTAATAACAAATCTATGTGCCCATTGTAAGCGTCTCTCTGAACGAGGAGATAATCAAGGAGATGGACAGGCTGCAGCAGGAGCTTGGTTTCACCGGCAAGTCGGAACTCATGCGCGCAGGAATCAGGCAGCTTGCTGCCGAAGAAAAAGACAGGCAGGGTCTGTCCGGACACATCTATGCGCTTCTTCTCGCAGTGCACGATGAAAAATCCGACTACGAGGTCACGGAGATGGGCCACGATTATGACAAGCTGATAGGGACTCACATTCACAACAAGATTGACAGGAACCGGTGCCTTGAGATATTCCTGCTCGAAGGCCAGGCGCGTGAAATCACGGAAATGGTCAAAAAGTTTAGGGCAAACAAAAAGATGTACCAGGTCAAGCTGGTCGCGCTATAGCGTGACTTTGAGAAGCGCGCTGATGCCGGCAAGTTCCGCAAAGTGCACACCTATAAAGTAGGGCAGCAGCGGTTCCGAGTAAAGCGGCGCCATTGCAAAGTAGCCGTAGATGGCTATTGCGTTATGCAGCACAAGCATGCCAGCGAAGAACATCAGACCGAGCGTGTAGACGGCCCGGGTGTTCTTGTAAATCCTTCCATACAGCGTAAGGAGCACCGCAAGGACTGCCACGTTTACCAGGCTGACGGCGGTACTGATGTCCATCATCATCGACATTGGTGTTGTGCAGCTGGATTGCTATTACCTTGAACTTATTTACTTTTTTCCAGATCTGTTCCCGATTCGGGCATCGATTTTGCTCCGGACCTCCTGGAACGCCTCGATGTTTGCCTCAAGGTAATTCGAGATAAAGTACAGGACGCCGTATTTTTCGCCCTGGCGCGTAACCATGTTGTTCTTCTCAAGCACGTTAATGTGGTGCTGCACAGCCTTGTAGTCTACTCCCATCGCCTCCGCGAGCTGGTTCATGTTGTAAGGCCTTTCGGAGAGGAGGTCGATTATGCGCATCCGGTTTTCGCCCCCGCGCGAACCGGCAAACAAGAACCAGAGCAGTCGCTTGGCGCTGGGATCTGGCATGATAGAGTATGCAGGAGCTATATTTTTTGGTCAGGATTTAAACTTGGGGTATCGAATCACGGTAATTGCATAAAAAACAGATAAACCCAAGTCGCAAAAAAGCAGCGCATACCTTATATCCTCGCAGGGGGTCTTAATAACAAGCAAAAGTTTTGCGGCGGATCTGTCAAGTAGACACTTTTCACATCTTCCGGGGCTTTTGTATTGCAACAATAGAAAAACAGAACGTGAAGTAAATGGCAAAAACATTTGAAGAATTAGGATTGAGCGCAGACTTGACAAGAGCGCTCAAGGAAAATGGATACGAGGCGCCGTTCCCTATACAAGAGGCAGCGATACCCGTTGTTTTAGAGGGTAAAGATGTCGTAGGGCAGGCGCACACAGGAACGGGCAAGACGGCAGCATTTGGACTGCCAATTCTAGCCCGAGTAAAGCCGGGCGGGCCTATTCAGGCACTGGTTCTCACTCCTACAAGAGAACTCGCAGTGCAGGTAACCGCAGAGATTTCCCGGCTTGCGAGGTACACGGGAATAAAGTCAGTCTCCATATACGGGGGCCAGAGCATCAACCTGCAAAATGACAGGCTGAGACGCGGCGCGCAGATAATTGTCGCCACCCCTGGAAGGCTTATCGACCACATAAAGCAGGGCTCGATAATCCTGGACGATGTCAAGTTCGTGGTGCTTGACGAGGCTGACAGGATGCTGGATATGGGCTTCATTGACGACATCAAGTTCATTCTGTTCTATGTCAATGAGCACAGGCAGACGTGCCTCTTCTCTGCGACCATGCCTCCGGAAATACTGAGGCTGGCAGAGGAGTACATGAAAAAGGACATTGCGCACGTCAGGCTCAACGAGGAGGAGGTGGCGCTGGACACCATTGACCAGTCGTACCTTGTAGTCGACGAGCGGGAAAAGTACAAGCACCTTTGCGACTTTATCAAGCAAAACCAGGACCAGAAGGCACAGACCATTGTCTTTGCCGCGACAAAGCAGCGGGCAGACAGGCTTGCATACAAGCTGAGGCAGGACGGCTACCGGGCCACACCAATCCACGGGGACCTTTCACAGAAGCAGCGCGATACTGCGATGCACAAGTTCCGCAGTGCAAGGGAGGACATTCTCGTAGCGACAGACATTGCCGCAAGGGGCATTGACGTGCCGGCAGTAGGCCACGTGATAAACTACGATGTCCCAGACGACCCCAACGTGTATTTTCACCGCATCGGAAGGACTGCAAGGGCCGGAGCTGAAGGTAGGGCCATCTCGCTGGTTTCACAGGATAGGGTCGGAGACTTTGAGCGCATTCTAGCGCAGACAAAACTTCCCATCAGAAAGCTCAATGACGAGCTGGGTATCGCCATGCCGGTGCCAAGCTCACGCCCGCGAAGACCCTCATACGGAGGGTACAGGAGGGGTGGCGGCTACGGCGGAGGCGGTTATGGCGGGCGCTCAAGTTCGGGATATGGCGGCTCTCGCAGGAGTTACGGAGAGGGGAGCGGATCCAGCTCCCGAGGATACGGCGGGGGTGGCGGCCGACGCAGCTATGGCAGGAGAGGCGGAAGTGGCGGCTACGGCGGTAGGAGCCGGAGCAGCGACAGCTATCGGTCCAACTAGCCCATAGCATCAACTGCCGCTTTTTGTGGCGGCGGGCGTTCGTTTTTATAAAGCCCGCCAGCTTTTTCTGCTCAATGTCTTTTGGCGTCGACACGCTTGGCGGCCTTTCCGAAAAACTAAAGCTGCTGGTCGGCGATACCCAGGGGCTTTACGAGTCGTTTATCGACGCCACACAGCTTTTCAAGCAGGGCAAGATGGGCGAGCGAGAGTACTTTGCCAAGATAGGCGAGTTTCTCGTAGCCAGCTCTGCAATGAACTTTCTTGCAGTCAGAGTAATCCTGGAGCTCAAGGGCGCGCTTGACAAGGGCACCTCGATGAAAAGCCCAACGGGGGGCTCTGTGCAGGGCTCTCCGCAGCAATCCGGATTCGGGCTTGGAGGATTTGTAGGCGCAGGGGGCATGGCGGGGCCAAAAGCCGATGTGGTAATGCCGCAGCCCCAGAGCGAGCCGGTTTTCACGCCGGCCGACGTTGATTTGCGTGGCTCGGGCAGGGGTTCTGCAGCCCAGCCGGCAAAAAACTGCATAGCCTGCGGCGCCGCCATTCCACAGCGCGCCAAGTTCTGCAGCAAGTGCGGCCATTCGCAGTAGCAGTTCACCCTGACGGGCCGGTTTGACAAGAAATAATATCATCCTGCGCAACACGTAGCATTATGGTCAAGGTCTTCAACGGCAGGGCGGCGACGGAGGAATACATGTCCACGCATTCTCTGACTTTTTCCACGCCGGAAATGACGCTGCGCAAGTTCGCCCTCTGGCTCGGGGAGCAGGTAAGCCAGCAGGGCGGTACAAGAGAGCCGGTTCCAAGGCTCATGATGTACATCGAGGAGAAGGCTGACCGCAGCAACCCTGCCGACTTTTCACCCTTAGTCGACGACTCGTTCAGGCCCACCGGCGCGGTCACCGACATGTACAGGGGGCTTGATGCGCAATCAGGGAGCTCGGACAGCACGTCGCCTCCGAGGCTTGTGCCCCTTGACAGGGAGACTCTGGAGCCGGAGGTCAGGTACTGCATAAACTGCGGCAGCCAGCTAAAGCCGGGCGCCAAGTTTTGCGTAAAGTGTGGCAGCTCGCAAACTGACAGTCGCTAGGTGGCGCTATTTTTGCCCCCGGGCTGGCGCGCCCTTCCCTCGCGTTCCTTTTGCAGTATGTAACACTCGTTGCAGACTGATTCTGAAAAAATAAAATTAAGCGAATAGAATCGCACACGGCTGCAGACCTTGCACGCCCGCATGAAAACTGTACAGGCTGCAGCACCGATAAATACTGACTGCCGGCTACCGTAGGACAGGATGGCGGCAGCCGCGAGGATTGTCATAACCGGCACTCCGGGTGTCGGCAAGCACACCGCTGCACGGCTGGTGTCAAAGACCCTGGGTGCAGAGCTTGTCGACATTAACAAGATTGCGCTTTCAGAGGGTCTGATTGCCCATGGTTCGAGTGAGGGAAAGGGAATCGAGGTGGACAGGCCGAAGCTGTCAAGGCGGATTTCCCAGTTGCTCGCAGATAATCCCCGCGGCAAGATTGTCGTCGGCCACGTTGCGCCATACGTTGTCAAAAGATCGGATGCTGACGTTGTAGTGGTGCTGCGGAGGTCGCCTTACGACCTGCTTGAGACATTGCAAAAACGCGGTTATTCCGAGGAAAAGGCCCGGGAAAACGTAGCTAGCGAAATCCTCGGAGTGGTGCTGTTTGACTCGATCAAGTCTTTTGGCAGGCGAAGGGTCACCGAAATCGACACGACAGGAAGAACGCCCCGCCAGACTGCCGGAGAGATCGTTTCAGCGGCAGGCAATATTTCGAAACGGACAGGCAGAGGCAATGCGCAGGCTTCGGTCGACTGGCTGTCAGTAGTTGCTGAAAAAGGAGACGTCAGAAGATTTTTTGACCACAGCCCGCTGTGACCGGGTTATTGCATAGCCGGTCAATTTGCACCCGCCAGTGCAATAAAGCCTGCAAATGGAAATCAACGGATTGGCAACAAAAACAAGAAGTAGTGACGCAGCAGGCAATGGCCCGGCGCGGGAGGAAGACGGGTGATTCCCCTGTCAGGGATTGAGGACGTCCTTGTAAACGCGGTTGAGAAGGTCAGCAAGAGCGTAGTAAACATAGCGAGCGTCAGGATGCTTCACGACCAGATTTTCCGGGTATTCCCGGTCGAAGGCGTGGGCTCCGGCGTGGTAATTGACGAAAAGGGGTTCATCCTGACAAACAACCACGTGATTGACGACGCAGAAAGGCTCAAGGTCACGCTCCAGGACGGCAGGGTGCTCAGGGGAAGGGTCGTGGGCTCGGACGAGACCACAGACCTTGCAGTGATAAAGGTCGAGGCCGAACAGCCGCTTCCGCCAGCCCCGCTTGGAAACTCGGATGAGCTCAAGCCGGGACAGCTGGTGATCGCTATCGGCAACCCCTTCGGCCTCGCAGGGGGCCCGGCAGTAAGCGCGGGGATTGTCAGCTCCGTCAAGCGCAGCATCCAGACACGCGGAGGAGTGCTCGACCTGATACAGACAGACGCGGCAATTAACCCGGGCAACTCTGGCGGGCCGCTTGTCAACACCCGGGGCGAGATAGTGGCCATCAACACGGCGAACATGCCTTATGCACAGGGAATCGGCTTTGCAGTTCCTGTAAACACTGCGAAGGAAATCCTCGGCGAGCTGGTTGAAAAGGGCAAGGTCATAAGGCCGTGGATAGGGATAGCGTCGGTAAAGCTCAACCCCAAGCTGGCCAGATACTACGGCCTGCCGGCGACGGACGGGGCGCTTGTAGCAAGCGTCGAGCCTTACAGTCCCGCTGACGACGCAGGCGTGCGGAGGGGCGACATCATTGAGGAAATCGACGGCGCCAAGGTCTCTGATCCGTCCGAAATAGTTGGCATTGTGCGCAAGAAAAAGGTCGACGAGAGGCTGAAGCTGACGGTCAACCGGTACGGCAAGGTGCTCGAGCTGCCTGTCCAGGTGGACAGGCGCCCCTGATTTTTTTGGGGGAGGTGCCAAGTTCTTGGGTCTGACTGCAAAAGGCTTTTCAACTCGAACTGCGAATATCATGCCAGTGGTTGTAGCTTCTGATTTTTCCATCGACGACGTAGTCAAGGAGCTTGACAAGGAAAACGCCCGCATAATCATTTCAAAGGACATAAGAAAATACAGCAAGCCCGTAACGGTAATCGTCGGCCTGCAGGACAGGCCCGACATTAAGGAAATCACCAAGGACATGAAGACAAAGATCGGGACAGGCGGCACGTTCAAGGACGGCCAGATAATACTGCAGGGCGATCATCGCGAGGCCGCAAAGAGCCTGCTTTTGAAGAGAGGCTACGTTGAACAGGCCATCGAGGTAATGTAGGCTACGCCTCAACTTTTGACGGTAGCAATTCCATTACCTGCTCAGAGGAGTGCTACTTTACAACTTATATGCTCATAGTGGCACTATGGCTTTGATACTGGCAGGCTAAACACAAGTGGTAATAGAGCCCGAGGTTTCTAGCAGCGGCGATAAAGGGGATCGGCAGGATAACCCGGCCGACTCCAAGCAGTCCGACGGCCGCAAGCCCGAGGACGCCGTGGTCAGCGCGGGCAAGTCAACTCAACTGCTTCTAGAGCCAGTCGAGGACTCGGAGTCAAAAGGCACTGCCAGTGTGGCCGATTTTCACAACAACGACACCAGGGTGCTGTCGCTTCTCAACGAGTACGGCTCCAACTATTCATTCAAGGGCATTATGCGCAAGCTGGACATCCACCAGCAGAGCCTCTCGCGCGTCCTTCACAGGCTTGAGGAAATGGGCCTGGTTGAAAAGTCCGAAGGCGGTTACAGGCTGAGCCGGGGTGGCGAGTCGGTCGCCGCATCGCGCGCGTTTGCACGCAAGCAGCAGTCCGCGGGAGTCCGGGCCCCAGGTAGAGGGGACTATATCCAGCTGTTGCAATCCTTTATCCCAGTCTCCGGAGTCAAGGCGCTTGAAATCGCGCAGAGCCTCGCCGGCAGGTGGTTCAAGAACCTGCGCTGGGTCGGGATGGTTTCCGGACCGACGGGGTACACGCTGCAGTGGGCAAGCGAGGACGGGGCATTCCAGGTAAACCTGACAATAGTCTCCGACTATATCATTATAGAAACAAACGCCGGCACGGAGAGGGAAAAGGCAGGCGCGATGCTCGGCTCGTACGCCATCTACGAGCAGATTGTCCGGCTTTTGCAGAGCAGGGTTGGAGGGGAACCCCAGCTCGGATTCCGGGCAGCCGGTCCCTTCAAGGCAGTCGACCGGAACAACTAGCCGTGGCTCATTTCAAGGACGGCCCTGAACCGGACCTTGTTTGAAATCATGCTCTGGTATGCCTCTTCCGCGTCGTCAAGGGAATAGGTTTCCACCATGGGCTTGATGCCGGCATGCACGCTAAAGTTAAGCGCATCTTCCGAGTCCTTTGCGTCTCCTGCAGGCCACCCGACGATCGATCTCCTGCCGGAGATAAGAAAGATTGGCGAGACTTGTATCGGTTCCATCGAGGCGGCAGGGATCACCACCTTGCCGTTCTTGCCAAGGCCCCCAAGCACAGATGTAATAGCCTTGCTGTTTGGAGCAGTTGCGAAAATTATCTTGGCCCCGCCCATCCTGTTAAGTTCAGCGGCCGCGTCAACCCTGTCAGAATCGATATAGTCGTTCGCGCCCAGCTGCATCGCTAGGCTTTTCTTGTCCTGACCGCGGGAGACTGCCACCGTCCTAAAGCCCATCTTGCTTGCATACTGGACCGCCATGTGGCCGACTCCGCCAATGCCGTGGACTGCTACTATGTCCCCGGCCTTTGCGCCGCTGTGCCTCAGCGCGTTGTATGACGTGATGCCAGCGCACATGATAGGCGCCGCGAAAACCGGGTCGATTTCCTCCGGCGCCCGTGCGACTGCGTTTGAAGGGGCAATGACGTACTGGGCATAGCCGCCGTGCCCCGTGATGCCGGTAATCTTGGCGTTATCGCAGAGGAAAAAGTCGCCCTCCCTGCACGAATCGCAGACGGAGCAGTGGCCGCCGTGCCAGCCGACGCCTACGCGCTCGCCTGCCTTCCAAGCGATGACCCTGTTGCCGGTTCGCTCCACCGTGCCTATGATTTCGTGGCCCGGCGTGAGCGGCAAATTTAGGCCAGGCCAGTGGCCTTCCTTGACTGCGGCATCGCCATGACAAATGCCGCAGGCCAGAACTTTAACCAGAACCTCATGCTCTGCGGGTTCAGGAATAGGAACGTCGACTATCTCAAACCGGCTTCCCGGACTCGTGACGCGGGCGGCTTTCATGGTAGATGCAACCATCCGGCTGAGAAAAGACTTTGAGCTATAATTAGGCATCCCCTGCAGACTTGCCGGCGCAAGACCTCGTTCAAGAACCTGCATGCGTCAAAAACATTGTCATTATGAAATGAACTTGTGGCGGGATGTACTGAAATATAGGTCAGGCAGAGAACGGTCAGAGTCAAGGTAATTGCCAGCGCTCCCGGGTTATTCACTTCTCTACTCTCTGGGAGACATGCTGCGGCCGATTTTCGAGCCAATAGTGCACAACCCCTTTTTCGTGCAGTATGGCCTTCTCGGCCTGTTTCTAAACGGCCTGTTTTCGTCCGTCGTGCCCATCCCGACCGAGTTTACCACGACTGCGCTCCTTCTGGCCGGCGAGGACAGGCTGAATATTTTCATAGTCCTTGCGATAAGTTCCATTGCGGGCGGTTTTCTGGCCTACTTTTTGGGCCGTACCGGCAGCATGGCCTTTCGGGCCTTTCACGCAAAACCCAAGGCTTCTACCGAGGAAAGGTCGTATGCGTTTCTAAAGAAGTACGGCTGGGTTGCCATTTTCATCTCGCCCTGGATCCCTGTCTTTGGCGACGTCGTTCCCATTATTGCTGGCACAAAGAACTACGAGTTTGGGCGGTTTGCCGTTGCCATGTGCGTTGGCAAGGCAGTCAAGGTTCTGGCCATAGTTTATTTCAGTTCGCTCCTCGTCCCGCTCCTGTTCAGCCAAGTCTGAGCCTGTGACCGCGTACCGCGGTAACCGGTCAATTAATCCCCGCCACGTGTATGCTAGATCACATGACTACGATAGTAGGGATAAAAACCGGACAGGGCGTTGTCCTTGGCTCCGACAAGCGCGCAAGCAAGGGCTTTTTCATTGGATCCAAGATAACGCAGAAAATAGCCAAAATTGACGACACACTGGCAATCGCAATCGCTGGACAGCTATCCGATGCAGAATACCTGATCAAGGTGGCCAAGGCAGAGCGCAAGCTCACCGAGCTTCGGAGGGGCTTTCCGCTCACGGTCAAGGAATCCGGCCGGCTGATTGCGAACCTGGCGTACTCGGGACTCAAGAACTACCAGCCGTACTTTGTTGAGCTTCTTGTGGCGGGGGTGGACGAAACAGGCGGCCACATCTTTGCTGCGGACATGTCCGGAGCGGTAACAAGCGAGGACTTTGCGTCTTCCGGCTCCGGCTCGCCGATAGCATACGGGGTGCTTGAGAGCATCTACCGCAAGGAAATGACAAACGATGAGGCAAAGGAGATGGCAGTCAGGGCGGTCTCGGCTGCGATGGAGCGCGACCCGGGTTCGGGTAACGGGATAGACGTCCTTGTCATACCCAACCTTGTAACGGTCGCTGCGAGAGGCGGCTCCGCGGAGGTTGAGCGCAGGTAAATGTCAGAATCAGCAGGAGGCTCTTACGGGGCTAACAGGTACCCGTACTTTTACGGCCCGGAGGGCAGGCTTGTACTGGTAGATTCGGCGCTTGAAGCCGTGCGTAGGGGATCGACTACAATCGGCATCAAGACCCCTTCGTTTGCGCTGATAGCAAGCCACATCAAGCCGATACGACCGCTGGTTGAGCCCACGGAAAAGATATTCCAAATTGACAGCCATGCCGGCGCTACCGGATCAGGATACATCGGAGACATTCTGCAGCTGATAGACGAACTGAGGCTCGAAGCCCAGAAGCACAGGCTCAGCTTTGAGAGCCCTGCCGATATCGGCACCCTTGCAAAGCACCTTGGAACATTCCTGCACAACTATACCATCTACGCGGTAAGGCCCCAGGCGGCATCGGTGATAATCGCGGGATTTGACCAGCTGGGCGTGCACCTGTACCAGGTCGACCCGAGCGGGACCTACTTCAGGGGATCCGGGTTTGCAATCGGACAGTCAGCTGACACTGCGCTTGACGTGATCCAGCGGGAGTACAGCCAGGACATGTCAGTGGAAAAGGCGGTAGAACTGAGCAGCAAGGCGATAGGGCAGGCGCTTGGAGAAAAGCCGGTCATAGACATAGGAGTGGTCAGCGCAAAGGACGGCAGGTTTTCAAAGGTTCAGCAGCCCTTGGTAAAGTCATGAGGCTGCAGGCCCCTCCCCTATTCTTTCTTGGCTGAGGACACCTGAGTTGTTGCCTTGAGGGCAGGGCTCTTCCACTTGTTTGCCCACTGCGCAAGCTGCTTGATAATTACCTCGAGTTCGCGCGCCTGAACCGTCATGCTGTACTCGACCCTAGGCG
Organism: Nitrososphaera sp.; assembly: GCA_039938515.1. Taxonomy (NCBI): domain Archaea; kingdom Thermoproteati; phylum Nitrososphaerota; class Nitrososphaeria; order Nitrososphaerales; family Nitrososphaeraceae; genus Nitrososphaera; species Nitrososphaera sp. The sequence continues at coordinate 145,259 of JBDUUL010000024.1, forward strand.
GGACCTCCGGGTAAATCTTTTTTGTGACAAGGCCCTCCCGTTCGAGCTCAAGAAGCCTTTCTGAAAGAACGGTGCTGCTAATTCCCGGAAGCGACCTTTTCAGTTCGTTGAAACGGATCACCTGTCTCGTGCTCAGATTCTTTAGGATATGAAGCGACCACCTTCGGCCGAGGGCTTCCCACACGCCCACTATAGCGCAGCCGGCCGCAGCGTTCTTGTTCTCGCCGACAGAAGGTTCTGAAGTCATACCTGGTTGGTATTCCTTACTTGCTAATAAATTATCCTGCCCGGCGGACCTCCTTGGCCGCAATTTCAGGCCTTGGCAGCGGTGCGGCGGCCTTCCTGAAAGAGGACGAGACCAGGGTGACTGACACTGCAAGCGCGGCAATCGCGAGCATGAATGTCGCGGGATATCCAAACTGTGACGCTGTCTCACCGCCGGCGATAGACCCGCTGACAAGACCAAGTCCGGTTACTGCCTGGTTTATACCAAATATTTTTCCCGCCTTGCCCGAAGGCACCATCTGCATCAGCGAGGACGTTGTCGTGATGCTCCATATGCTAAACGCGACGTCCACAGAGACAAACGCGACGAGCGTGAGGTCAAAAATAAGGTTTGGGTTTCCGATTGCAAACAATGCCCCCACTATCGCGACCGCGGTTCCGGCCGTGCGCGGGATATAGGCGAGTTTTGCCATCTTTTGCTCGCCTCCCGCGGCCGCTACTATCCTGCTGTTAAACGGCAGAAACAGCACCTTTGAGACCGTGAGGACGGTATAGGCGAGAAACACCTGCGAGTCGGATATCCCGTTTGCTTTCAGGTACGGCGTATACGGGGTGTAAAACAGGTTGCCTGAAAGAAAAAAGAAGCCGACGCCGGCAAAGAAAAGAAGCTGCTTCTTGTTCACTGGATTTGAGAGAAAATCGTTATGCAAAGGCTTGTGGCGTCCTGCCGCGTCCTTGCCGGAGCTCCAGAAGGCCGAGGTAATCGAGCTCAACAGCGCGCTGCTAGTTAGAGCTGTGTTTCGAATGCTCCTGAGAGTGCTCTGCAGCATGCCGGCGCGGGCCTGCGCAGAGGATGCTGCCCTTTGCCTGAGCTCAGCCCTCTCCCTTTTGAAAACGGGATAGACGATTGCTGCCGCGCTTGCCGACATCAGGCTGCATGCCAGCGCATAAGAGTGCACGTCGTTTGAATAGGCCAGCCACAAAAAGCCGACCACCATCCCGATGACTATTCCGCCGTTGCTGATAAGAGACGTCCAGCTGAAAGTGTCGCTCCAGTCCTCCCTTCTCGACCTCTGCATTATCAGAAGGTTGGTGGCCGGCCCGCCGCCAGCAGTAAGAAAACCAAGCAGTGTCCACAGGGCAGTAACGGAGGAGATATCCGACACGAAATATGTGATTATTGAAATAGATAATGTGGAGAGTGCCGAAATCATGACTGCGGTGGCGCGCCATCCAAATGAGTCAATAAGCTTGCCCCAGACAAAAGAGCCAATCGTGTTTGCGATGCCGGTGAGAAAAGCCGCGAGAGCGACCTCGATTACCGAACCTCCCAGCTGGAGGAGGTAAAGAGGGACGTACAGTCCAAAGCCGTTGCCACAGGCATTGAGGGGGATGAGGTACCAGGCCCAGCCGTGCTGCCTGGGAGATTGCCGTATGAGAGAAAGAGGGGAGACCGCCAAGTAAGATTCTACTTGAGCAATGTTCTATAGACGCAACTATAAAACAATCATGAAATACAAATCTGACATACATCTACATATTCTGCAGCGGACGATTGGGATACTCGGTCTCCTCGTTTCTTCGAATTGGCTTCGTTAAAGCGTGCATGTCATTCTCAGCCTACAGATACTGCTCGAATCATAGCGCCTCACCAAAACACTTTAATTGGTTCTTTCAAAAAATCCCATGTCCGCGCCCGGGTAGTATAGAGATTTCTGGTGCCTTTACAATAACTACCAGGATCGTACATTCCGGTCCAGTATGGGGGACTGTCACTCCTCCGACCCGGGTTCGAATCCCGGCCCGGGCGCTTTCCATTTTCAGGTTGTAAATTTCAAATGATGTTCAACCTTTTTGCACACTCTAGATGGTAATACCGCCTACGCCCGCTGCCATTAGCCAAGATGGGGTCGTCCTCTTCAAACTGCTTGCCGCATTGTCTGCACGTACCATTCTGGTGAATCTTGATAAATCTCCGGATTGAAGTGCTGGCATTGCTTGAAGAAGGTATGATTCTCGTACTGCAGCCCATTGAAAATGTAATCGCAGAATTGATCTATTAAGCTTCGATTAACCTTGTTATCTGAGTGTAAATTTCTCTAGAGCGAGACTATGGAGAAAATCATTTTTCTACAGTATCGCTCGGCAGCAGATCCTGATACTGCCTGACCAGCGACTCACAATAGGACTAGAGAATCAAGAAAAATCAAATGAGGTGGAATAAATAGAACTCCTACCTCATTTGGTCGAGCACGTTTTCTCTGATCTTTTGTCGTGCCGCGCGACGCTGCACGCGAAGCGATGTCGCAAGAGCCGCCCCGCCCAGGATTACGCTTTCGAGTGCCAGGCTCGGTTCTGCTCCGAAAGCTCCCGCAGCGGTCACTGCTAGGGCGCCGGCCGACAGACCCCATGCAACCAGTTTTGTATTCATATCTTTACTGGTGTCGTCATGATATATAAACTAGGGCTAATCTCTGCAACTAGTGCTAACCCTGCTGGACATTTTGAAGATCTAGTGAACTGCAATCAAGAGTATGATTCCCAAAACAAGGCCATATACTGCATGGCCACCGATACTGGCCAGTGCAGGCCCTTTACCAAGTGGATGTTTCCAGGGGTGAAGACCCGTGATGGGCTTGTGAATTGGCGCAAGCGTAAGTGTCCACAAGAACAGACCGTAAAGCACTCCCAGAATCAAGATCGGAATCGAAAGTAATTGCGGAATAAAGGCGATAGAGATTAGCAAAGCCAGCCCTCCGAGGCCTCCGTTTGCAAAGTGAAGAAAAAAGATCCCGGCAAAGTGAAGCCTGTTTGGATCCAGCCTGAAAAACCTGTAGGCCAGTACCTGATTTTCATGCCATTCAAATACGCCTGCAATACCCCAGCGCTTCCAGAAGTAAATCTCAATAAGGGTCATTGCCGCGGTTGCGGCAAGGCCTGCCGAAACACCGGCAAGTATCACGAGCGCGTCTATCATCAGGATAAAAGGATCTCAAAGTATTATTATAGGTTAGTCACTATTATGTCTGGTTAGCACGAGTGCATATATACTGGTATAGCGAATGAAATGTCGCCTACATGGTTTACGTCAGGAGCAAGAGAGTGAAGGGGATAGATTATGCCTATCTGGTCAAAAGCGAATGGGACGCCGCCTCCAAGTCACCCAGGCAGCAGACTATCAAGTATCTTGGCCGTTCGGCCGACGTCGAGCTTGAGGATATTCCGCCGCAATATCGCGAGGATCCCAAAATTCTGTCTTTTCTCTCCGAGCACAGCCCGAAGGATCTCAAGAAAAAGAGGGCGCTGGTGGAAAGGCTTCGTGACAGGCTTTACGACTCTTTGGCATCAGGCAGCGTAGACGGTGCCTGCAGGCTTTACGATGAGTCAAAGGATGTTCTCTCACTGGAGGGCTTTTATGATAAAATTCTAAGGCCGGTCATGCACGACATCGGAGTCAAATGGGAGACAAAACAGATTGACGTTGCAACGGAACACGTCTGTACCAACACCGCGTACGGGCTAGTCGCAATCATTGAAGACAGAATCGCAAAGAAACAGAATCTTGAAAAGGTCCTGATGTGTTCGCCGGATGGAGAAATGCACGCCCTGGGCGCCTCGGTCATTAGTTCTGTTCTAAAAAGCAAGGGGTACAGGGTCTTCAACGCTGCTCCGTCAGCCCCCGCAGACCAGGTCGTCGGCTATATTGGAGATTTGGAGCCTGACCTTATCATGGTCTCTGTCACGCTGCCTGAAAACCTCAGGGCAGCCGAACGGCTAGTCCGCAGGATAGAATCAAAGTCCCGCGCAAAGATTGTCGTTGGAGGTTTGGCCCTTGCTTCTGGCAAGGGCAGTTTCGGCAGCGCGACTGTGCTGCGTCCGCAAGAAAATTCCCTCGAAGATGTCCTGCGGCTGGTCAGGTCTCTGACGCGGTAATGACCGAGGATAGGAATCCAATTTTTCACGCCATTAATTGCCCGCGCTCTTGATAGGCAGGCTGAACGCAAAGTATGCGCCGCCGTTAGCATTTTTTGCCCAAATCCTTCCGCCGTGCGCCTCGATTATCTTCTTTGAAATGTAGAGCCCGAGGCCGGTGCCGTTTTCCGACTTGCTCGCAAATTTTTCAAAAAGCCTGGGCTCTATTTCCGGATCAATGCCCGGGCCGGTATCCTGCACCGTAACGACGGCCTGGCCTCCTGACTTCTCGTGCTGGATAAAGACTTCGCCTCCATTTGAACGCGTAAACTTTACCGCGTTGTCGACCAGGTTGAATACGATCTGCATGATTCTATCCCTGTCCGCCTCCACGATTAACGGCCTGCCCCCGCTCTCGAAAAGAATCCGGGCATCCTGCCTGCGAGTTACGCTGTCCTTGATAACGCTTGATATAATCTCCGTTAGGTCGACCTGCGTCTTGTTCAGAGAAAGAGTCGAGCTCTCGATTCTTGAAACATCGAGTATGTCAGATGTCAGACGCTCAAGCCTTGCTGCGTTTCGAGCGATAAGCTCCACATCGGACCTGCTCACCCTGACCCCGTCATTGCTCGATGCTTCCTGGGCAAGAAGTTCCGCGAGCACCAGCAGGGGTTGGACCGGCGTTTTTAGCTCGTGAGCCGCGATGTTGATAAACTCTTTTTGCAGCCTGTCGTTTGCCTCCAGCTGCTCGTTGGTATTGCGGACTTCCTCCGAAAGCTCCGACTCCCGCCAGAGCGCTTCAAAGAACGAGGCGTATGACTTTACCATCGGTTCGGCGTCTGAGTAAATTGCCGTGCCCACAGCCTCCAGGAAATCGTCCACTGAATCGTTCTTCAGGTTGATAACAAGGCTCTGCTTCCTGTCGGTCAGCACAAGCGTGGTTTCAAATTCCGATGCCTGCTCGACCTGCTTTACCTGCAATTTAGTGTCGGTCCGCCCCGCTGCGGCGTCTTCGTTACCCCTGCTCCGCTTGTTTTGCGTCTTCAGGAAAGGCGACGCGTCGAACGGCGTCAGTATTCTTACAGACACAGCCCGCTCGTGAGCCGCTCTTTTCAGGATGTCAATCGCGCCCATCTTTTCCTCCCTCTTGTATGAGCGCTCTGTCGGCAGCATGAAGAGGATCTCGTGTTTTGCGTTTGCAATGAGCTCAAGGAGTGTCCTCCGGATTATGCTCGACCGGTTGATTATCTCGGTTCTTTTTGGCTTTATGGAGTCTCTGATTTCACTTATGCGGTCGGCGGCGTCGACGCCCTGTATCCACAGCTCTTCGAAAAGTGCGTTAAAGTGGGTGACATACTGCGCGTCGTTGCTTGCAAGGACGCTCGGGTTACCCTGACCAGGATCCAGCTTTGAAACCGTAATGCTGCAGTCCTTGTCTGTAACGCTAAAGTTGAGTGGGGTCGACTTTATGTGCCTGACCTCGACACCTAGTTTCACAAACTCGTCGACGACTTCAATGTCGCACTCTTCAATTGTGCCGATCCACCTGATTCCCGTGTGCATGCCGTTCTTTTGCTCGTCCAAAACAAGCCGAATGGAATCAAGTGCGATTCTTCGAAACATCCTCATGCCGTCAAAAGTGGAGCATATGTTGAGCCACTTTGACCTCTCCGTAACGTGGCGGGTTCTCGCCGCAATGTCAGAAGGGTCGGACAGCGTGAAAGTGGATGGAGCGGTGGTTCCCGACTCGATTTCAGCTATCCGCACTTTCGCCGGGACTGCTTTACTCCACAGCATCTCAAATAGCGACTGGTGCTGTTCCACTATGGTCGCCGCGTTGCTATAGATGACCTGGGTAGTGGGCACCGTCTGACTCACTTTCGCTGATGCAAGGTATTCTGTCTCGCTGACCGCAAAGTTGCCCCTGATTCCTTCCAGATGCCTAAGCTCTAATACCTTTGACAGCTCCTTGCAATGCCTGACGTTTTCCGTCGTTATCTCTGTAAGGCAGAGCCTCCTCACCCCGCGGCGCACAAGGTCTTTGAGAATTGCATTGTAATCGTCAACGAGGATTATCGAAGATACCCCTGCAGAGTCTATCATCAGCCTCGAGGTCTTGCTGACTCGGGAGAAAAAATGCGTAATCGCATCCAGGGCGTTTTGTTCTCCCTGAAGAACAAGTGTGTCTTCCCGCCCCTCAGCTAGCATTGCGCCGGTCAATTTAGGGTTAGAACTTGATGTAATATGACGTGTATTTAACATAAAAGGGGATAATCTTCTAGAAAATTAGTCTCCGCTTGTGGTTTTATGTGGCAAACTGCCAAACGATATATCGGCGAACGGGCAATTATGATACGGTGCATTGCTGATTGGCTGCGCGTTCAACTGACCTGCCTGGCAAGACTCTTGGCACGCCGAACCTCCACTCGCACAGTTACGACTCGGGCGTCCTAGAAAAATTGCTCTTCAGGGTCGCAAAGAGATGGGTCGCGGGCAATGCCCAGAACGACGCCATCGCAAGCGCCCGCCAGTCAAACTCAAGGGGGATGAACGCCATACTGAATTATCTAGGGGAGGACACGGTCAGTGAGCAGCTTGTCGAGCAGACCGTGCAGGAGTACCTCTCGCTTATCAGTGCGATTAGCAGCGAAAGCTTGCTTGGATGCGTTTCGGCAAAGCCGACGCAGCTAGGGCTTGCAATCGGCTATGACCTGTGCCTTCAAAATGCCGAGCGTCTGGCGCAAAAGGCATCGTCACTCGGGCAGTTCCTCTGGCTTGACATAGAGTCGGCAAACTATGTAGAGAACACCATCAAGATGTACTCCGCGCTTGCCGGCAAGAATCAGGGCAGGGTAGGACTGGCAGTTCAGGCCTACCTTCGCAGGAGCCAGGGCGACCTGGAATTCCTGCTCGAGCGCAATTCAGTTGTACGGCTGGTGAAGGGCGCTTATCAAGAACCGGCCAGCATGGCGTTTTCTTCAAGGTCCGACGTCGACCTGGCATATTCAAGGCTGATGGGCATGCTGTTTGAGAATGGAGGCAGGTTTGCAATTGCCACCCACGATTCAAAGCTGATTGAAGAAGCTATACAGCTTGCAGGCCGGCATGAGACCTCAAAAGATTCATTCGAATTTCAGATGCTCATGGGCATCCGTGATGACCTGAAACCCGGCCTTGTGGAGCGCGGTTTTCGGGTCTCGGAGTACATCCCGTACGGAAACCAGTGGCTGCCGTATTCAGTAAGACGGCTCCGGGAAAGAAAGCGCAACGTATTGCTGCTCGCAAGATCCCTTGTGTGATTGACAATTCGCATTACAGAAGAAAGGCTTAAATTTCGATATCGGATTACCGATATCGAATAACCGATATGTGGGGATTTGGATGGGAAGTTCGAAGGAGGAGGGGCCTGAGAATCATGGTTCTCTCGGCGCTCGAGAGGTCGCCGAAGAACGGTGCGGAAATAATGGACGAAATTGAAGCTGTCACTAGGGGCTGGTGGAGGCCTTCGCCGGGTTCCATCTATCCGCTGCTTGAGGCAATGACACAGGAAGGTCTCGTCACAAAGAACGCCGCCGGCAAGTACGAGCTTTCTCAGCGGGCAAAGGAGGAAATGGGCTGGTCATCCCATGGTGGAATGCACCAGGGCAGACCTCAGACTATTGAGGAAATGCTTGATGAAATAGGCGGGTATGCCTCATACTTTGAGGACCTGGACAGGTCTGACAAGGCAAGGCTGAACCAGCACAGGGCCAAGATAAAGTCAGTCGCCCAGAGGCTCTCTGCGCTCTCGGCAGAGGACAAATAATTTCAGCGTCAAGCCGCCACTGTCTGGCTCTGCTCCCGAAGGAACTGGGTCAGATAGTGGCCGCCGCCTGTGCCCCTGCCGGTGGTCCCGGAATCCTTCCAGCCGCCAAACGGCTGGCAGCCTACCATGGCTCCGGTGGTTGCGCTTGCCTCTCTGTTTACGTACACGACCCCTGCCTCGATGTAATCAAGGAATTTCTTGACTTCGCTGTCGCTCTGGCTAAAGATCCCGGCGGTCAGCCCATAGTCCGACTCGTTTGCTAGCTGGATTGCCTCGTCAAACTTGTCAAAGTCTGCCACGCAGAGTATCGGGACAAACAGCTCCTCCCTGAACAGCCGGTGTTTTTTTGGTAGCCCCGCAACAATGGTAGGCTCGACATAGTAGCCGTGCTTGAGGTCTCCCTCCTTTCTGACTGACCCCCCTGCTAGAACCTTGCCGTCCCTTGCCGCCAACTTTGAATACTTTTGGAAGTTTCGATAGGCGTTCTGGTTTACAAGCGGGCCGACGAACGTGTTCTGTTCCAGTGGATTTCCCACTGGCAACTTGCGCGTCCTTTCGACCAGTCTTGAGAGAAACTGCTCCTTCACCTTTTTCTGAACGTATACGCGCGAGCAGGCGCTGCATTTCTGGCCAGAGTATCCAAATGCCGCCTTGAGGACTCCGTTTACTGCCCTGTCAATGTCCGCGCTCTCGCAAACGATGGCAGGGTTTTTCCCCCCAAGCTCTGCTATGAGCGGCCTTGGGCGTGCTGAGCTGAATTCCCGGTCCATCGAGTACCCGACTTGACGGGATCCGGTAAACACGATGCCAGAGACGTCCTTGCTTGCGACAAGCTCCTTTCCAACCGTGGAGCCGGATCCGAAAACTACGTTTATGACGCCTGCAGGAAGTCCCGACTGGACCAGAATTTCGGCTATCTTGTGCGCAATAATGGGCGCGTCGCTGGAGGGCTTGATGACGGCGGTGTTTCCCGTAATGAGAGCGGCTGTCGCCATTCCCGTGAGGATGGCGGCCGGAAAGTTAAATGGCGCGATGACTCCCCACACGCCATACGGCTTTAGGACGCTCTTGCTCCTTTCATTCGGCTGGGCGCTCTTTGTAACCGACTCAAAACCGTTGTTCTGCTCAAGCTGGTCTGCATAATACCGCACAAAGTCAATCGCCTCGTCTACATCCCCGATTGCCTCGTAGCGGTTCTTGCCGTTCTCAAAAGAGACCCAGGCTGCAAGCTCAAACTTTTTGCCACTCATGCTGTCAGCCGCCGCCCTGAAGATCCGGACCCGCTCGCGGTAGTCAACAAGCCTCCATGTCAAGAACGCCTTCTTTGCCTTGGCGATTGCATCCCTTGCATGCCTGCGAGTGCCGCTCGGTATGTGTCCGAGCACGAGTCGGGTGTCGATTGGAGAAGTGTGAGCAGTTGATTGCGACGTGCCTACATGCTCGTCACCGATCAGCATCCTGTAGTTTTTTCCAAATTCAGAGCGGACCGCTTCTAGCGCTCGCTCGTAGCTGTCGTGAAATTCTCCTTCCGCCTTCTCCGTAGTAAACGTGCGCAGGGTATGCTCGTTTTCAAACATACGACCAAGCTAGTGCGTACGGCGCATTTAAGATTGCTTCTCGCGCCTACGAAAAGAATAAAGCCGTTCATACGCATAGTGTTACAAGGCGTGAGCGCCACAAGCAGTAACAAATCAAGGCTCGTGCTCTTTCTCATGGTGGTAATATCATTGGCCTTTCTGATTACGAGCTTTCTTGCTGCCGCGCTGACGAATGACTCGGCGCCTTCTGCAAGGGGCCTCCAGCCCCAGGGCAGCATCGCCCCACCAGACCAGAACGGCTATCCCGGCCCACAGGCACCACCTGGTTCTGGCCAGGCTTCCGACTCGGTCGCCAACTATAATGGCATCCACGGAGACTGCTTTGTTTTCCGGACCCCCGATGCAAAAATCTACGGCGAATGCTCAAAACCGTGATTTTCTTTTAAAGATGGCTGCTGCCGGCAATGCGGCAAACAGCGCCACCGTGGCAATCAGCCCCCCTGTAATGGGGAATTCCGGTATTTTTTGTGAGTTGTCCTGCTCGATGATCGCGTTTGAAAGGCCATGATCGTGTTCAAAGGCCACTGTGGAAAAAGTGGCATTCTGGGTGGTTGTGACGTTGCTTGCACTTAACCTGACACCGTCAAGGACGACAGCAAAGGGGCCTGCCATGATGTTCCTTGGTATGGAAAGCTCTGTCCTGCCTCCCGGGCCCTGCATGCCCTCAAAGTTTACGGCAAGTGACTTGGCCTGCGGGTCAAACGACGCACCCACGACGCGGGTGTTGGTTTTGAAAGCTACGGTTTCAGAAAAAGATGCGTTCGCAGCTACAAGAAAACTGCCTTTTCTTGTCACCGCGGCTGCAAGCGGAGGAGAATCTGAAGCCTGAGTAACGACCTTGCCTGAAAGTTGCGGTCCGGAGGGAGAGGACAGCGTAACTCGTACATTTGAAAATGACGCTCCGGCAGAATTGTCCGATGCTGTTAAAGTGCCCGTCAGGTTGGCAACGGCACTGCCGTAGCCGCGAGCAGAAACTATCACCTGGTCAAACAGCGACCGGGCAGAGGGATCTGTGATTGGCACCTTCAGAGAAAAAGTCCCGTTCCTGCCGGTCAGCGAGGCAAAACCGTCGGAGCCGGGAATTGAAGTGGCAAACGACGGCAGGACTTTGGCGCCGGCAATGGGCCGGCCTGACGAGTCTGTCACGGTCCCGGCTATCGAAACCGTATCGTAATAACTCATTCGCAAGAGAACGGAAGAGTCGCCCGCAGTCACGATGGTCGAGCTTGCCACAGGAATAGCGTCTCCATAATACGCGCTCAGCCTGTACCTTCCAGGAGCGATTCCGGAATTCATAAGGAACGCTCCGTCCGGCCCGGTAACTGCGATGCAGGTGCCGGCGCCAAGCTGGCTCAACATGCTGGACTGCAGGGTCCCCGCCCCGAGCGAGGCGGCCACAACGATTGCGCCTCCTATGCCCTTTCCGCTCGAATCGATTACCCTGCCACGGATTTCCTTGGAGTAGTCCAGCGCAAGGTCCACGTGGGATTGGTCGATGGAGGGCAGGGTGATCGGGATGCTCTCAGGTGCATAGTACCTGCTTGCGGGTGCAGGAACGGCGATGACGTACGAGCCGGGCGCAAGCCCATTGTCAAATTTGTAGTGGCCCAGCGAGTCGGTAACAGTCGCAGAAGCAAGCGCTCCGGAAGAGCTGTTGAATGCAAAAATCCCGATTCCGGGCAGTGGCACAGAGTCTCCCTTACTTCTTACAGTGCCCGAAATTGCCTGCGAGTCGTCAAGCTGGATGTTGAGAGTCGTCAGCTTGCCCTGCGCGAGATTCACTGTCCGCTGATATGGCACGTAGCCATGACCGGTGGAATTGGCAGCCTGGGAATAATTGCCAAGGGGATTGTACGCTGACTGCGAGCCGGTCTGATTCAAGGCGCCAATCGCCTCGCCTCCAAGCGACGCGTATGTCGCCGCGCCAGACTGGAAAAGCGCTTGGGCGAGTCTTGGCAGATTGTTGTCCGGCCTAAATGCGTGAATGACGTATTGGCCAGTTCTCAGGCCGGTATCCAGGACAAACACGCCATCGTCAGTGGTGACGTCATAGTTTGCAGAATCCGGCTCGGCGCCAGCAGACACTATGATGCCCCTGAGCGGATTTCCTGACGAATCCGTAACCCTGCCCGAGAGAACGGCCGAAGGCTGTACCACCATTGTAAGATTGGCATCCTGTTGCAGGCCGCTCCCTACGTTGACAATGCTTCCAGTGCCGGCGATTCCTGTTGCGGCCTCGACGTACCCGGGGGCAGAAACTGCTACGTCGTAAGTCCCTATGTCGGCCGGCGCTGGGATGGCAAAGGTGCCGTTGCCTGTGGTTGACGCGCGAGGGACGCTGCTTGAAAGAAGAGCCTCTGCCAGGCTGATTGACCGGCCGACCTCAGCCGGTGCGCCAGCCTGCTGCAGCATAGATTTGAGTGCCACGTTGTCCTGCTTAATGAGAACTACTAGCGCGTTTTTCACAGGGATGCTTTTGCTCTGCGCAAACGCCGGTGCAGGGATCAAATACATAGACGCGCTGCCAGTGAGGGCCAGGATGGCAATGGCTAACGCTGTCAGGACAGCCGCTGCGCGCCGCATAGTAAACCAGTCCTGTCAAGTGCTAATATGCTTGGCAGAAGCCTGTTTCAGGAGCTTCTAGCAGAACAATCTACGCATGTCATCTCTTTCTTGAACAGCCCTTTTCTCTTTGAGCAATTAGCAGAGCAAACTTTTCTGTTGCACTGCGAGCAGACACCGCCATGTGCGTAGCATGCCCCCGCCTTGCAGATCTCGCAGCGGAGGCTGTGACCTGCGCAGAAAATAGAGTTGCAGGTGTCGCACCGGAGGCGATGGTCGCTGCATGCAGGTTCCAGGCATTGTTTGCAGTATGCAAGGTGGCTATGGCACATCAGGTTCCCGCAGGCGCAAGCGGAGCCGTCCTCCAGTGCAACGGAGCAGGCGGAGCACCGGCCCCATGTTCCCAGTCCCGTGTAAGAGCTCCACACCACGTCGCCATGATGTTCCTTTGAGCCGTTAACCAAAATGCGCGCCCTGTAGATTGTCTCGACCAGCCATCCTGAAATTCTCGTCTCTGCTTCGTCCTGGATTTTCGGCAGTGCGTCGTGGAATCGCCGCTCCTCTTCTCTCTCAATTTCTGCAATCTGCTCCTCCATCGCCTTCTTGTCCACGCTTAACTGCTCGATTTTGCGCAGGGTCGCCTGGATTTGCCGCTTTTTTGAATTGATCCTGTTTTCAAGCGCGATAAGCGATGCCTTTGTCCCTGTCTTCTTTTTTTCCTTGTACAGCCTTTCCAGATCCCTGACGGCCTCCCGGTCGGCACTTGATGCGTCGGTGTACTTTGAAATCCTTGCTTGATATGCCGCGATTTTTGATTTAGGAGCACTGGACCGACTTGCAATGTTGTCCTTTCTCTTTTCTTCGACGATTATGTCAAACTGGGCCCGAAGCTCCCTCTTGATTTCTTCAGCGGCTTTTGTGACTTCTGCCTGCCACCGGGCTGCATCTGACGCGAACTGGTCGGGCACGGTCCTTCTCGGGGCCACAGAGTAATCGTCCTGTGCAGGCAAGGGGACAAGGTTTTCTCCAAGCACGCACAGCTCGGCCGACTTTTCCAGGGACTGCCTGCAGTACTTCATTTCAAAGACGGAAACGTCTATTGCAAAAATCGGGTGGTAGGCCTGCTCCGCCTCCGAGCTTAGAACCTTTACGGATTTTATGTTATTGCCCAGTTTGATAAAACTTGCAATCCGCTCAGGCTGGAATTTTTTTGCAAGCTGCAAGAACGCAAGATCGTCGTCCTCCGGATGCGCCTCGGTATAGGCCTCTTGCTCCTGTTTTGCGGCTCTGCGCTTTGCTAGGTGCATCATGTCAGATTGCGGGTCCGAGTCGTCGGTCTGCCATTCGTCGTTTGAGCCGGCTTCTCGCGGCTCGCTTTCGGCCTCAAGGTCAAGGTCATGTACTTGGCTTTCAGGTGCAGTGCCGGCCTCCTCCTCATTGCGCTGGGCGTTCTGCTCGAACCTGTGCCTGGCGACCAGCTCCGAGATTTCAGAATTCTCCAGCGGCCCTCTGTGATAGGTGAGCGGCCAGCGGGCGCGAACTACGCCCCTAAAGCGCGGGTCAAAGATGTTGCAGAAAAATTCCCCCGCCTTTAGGCGCGATATCTCCTTGGTGGCAAACGAGTCAAGTTCCAGCCCGACGCTTACCCTCTGGATGTCGCGCTGGGCGCCAAGCCTGCCGATAAACCTCACGTTGGCGTTTGATATAACCTTGTAATCCAGGTCGACGGCGTTCTGGCTTGCAAGCACAAGTCCAAGACCAAACGCCCGGGCCTGCTTTATCAGAAGCAGCAGAAGCTTCTTCGACGGTGGCTCCCTTACTGGCGGGCAGTATCCTGCTATCTCGTCAAAGTAGAGAAGGTAGCGCAGGGTCTGTGCACTTCCCTGCTTTATCAGCCACTGGAAAAGCTGCTGCAAAATAATCTCGACAAAAAGTTGCTTTTCCTGCTCCGACTGGATGTTCCGCAGGTCGAGCACGTTGACAGACGGGGGCCCGCCGAAAAGAGAGGAAAAATCCAGGCGGCTGGCTGCCGACCAGGACCTCAGCTTCGGGTCAGACACCAGCAGATTAATCTGGGTCGCAAGATTGTGGCGCTCCCTGTCGGAGAGGACGTCTGATACGTGCATGGAGCCGATCGACTGGATCGGCGGGTTCTCAATAGACCGGATAAGCTCCTGAATAGTGAGGTTCTGCCCGGCCTTCCAAAAGTGCTCAAGCAGGGCCGATACAAACGTTATCTCTTTTCTGCTGTCCTCTCCAAAGCCGGCAAGCCTCAGCAGGTTAAAAGAAGTAAGGTCCAGGAGGTCGGCTGCTGCAGAAAAGTCAGACCCGAGCAGCTGGCCAAAGTTGGCCGGCGCGGCCAGGTCGGGCGAAATGCCGACAGGCAGGCCTGCAGACGACTTGGGAGTAAAAATCCTCACTGCAACTTTTGCAAATTCGGACGCGGACCTCGGAGCGACGCCGAATTCATTTGCCCGGTCGGAATAAGTCTTTTGAAGCTGCATCGCGTACTGTCGCCTGTCAGACCCCTGCGCGTCAGCTTCCCTGCCGCACCACCTTGAAAAGTCAAAGTCTTCCGACTGAAATGCAAGGTTGCCGATGTCGCCCTTTGGATCGATTGCAAAGGTCGGAATTCCGAGAAGCGCTGCCTCTTCCACGATTACCTTTGCGAGGACGGTCTTGCCGGAGCCCGTTGCGCCCAGTATTATGGCGTGTTTTGTGAGGCTCGCGACATCAAGTTCAAACCTTCTTGACTCGTACAGACCTATGTGAAGCGACCGGCCGGGCTTGGCCGCTGGTTCAGCGTCTGTCCGGCTATTATCAATACTATTTGATTTCATGGCAGTTCTGCGATTTCGACCGGATGGTCAGCATTGATTGCTGCCGGAGGGGCGTTAAAAGTACTATGCAGGTCTGTTTCAAATGGCCTTGTAATTTTTATGATGTATTATTCTCCCAGTGTTCGTCACAATTCTTTCATGCAATAGGTCGGGCTAGCGGTCATGGCCTTGTGCTCAGTGTATTGTTCGAACTTTTCAAACAGCCAGCTGCATGAGTTGTATGCATACCTTTGTCTATTTTGCACAATCACGTCACTTGTGGGAAAGCTCATGATACCCGAATTAACGGCATGCCACCTGTTTCCCGGCAAGAATCGCGGCGTTGGCAAGCTTGATGCGATATTAAGGAAAAATGATGCTCATGTACGGCGATGTAAAAATACGCGAATGTTTTCCCGCTTTGCAGCCGCTAAACAAACCCGGATGGCCCAAGCGAGTCACGAGGTATTTTTGAAGGCTGGTCCGCTAGCCGGGCGAACTGGTATTGAGTACGCTGTATCTGACTATGATTTCTCCTGTTTTGCGGCTTCTCTGGACCTGTTCGAGTGCAAGGCTGAGACCCTGGGCGACGGTTGCCGCGCCGTCGCCCTCGACAAGCGTTGTTGCAAGCCTGCCGCCAACGACCTTGGGCGCGATAGTTACGACAAGCTCGTCCGCAAGCCCGAGGCGCAAAAGCGACCAGTTGAGCTCGCCTCCGCCTTCCACCAGTGCGCGCTCGACCCCGAACTGCGTATCTAGAGCATTGAACAGGTACCTGAGATCGACTCCGCGAGGAACGGCAGCGGACTGGGGTGTCCCTTCGGGCGTTACGAGCACTTGCGCGCCTGCGGCCCTTATCTTTTCCAAGCTGCGCTTAGGGGCCAGACTGGTCACTGCCACGACAGTGCTGACGTTGCGAGAGGTCTGGAGGATCTTGGATTCTGCGGGGATTCTTCCCCGGCTGTCCACTATGACCCTGAGCGGGTTTTTGCCCTTTACATAGCGGACGGTGAGCAGCGGATCGTCAGCCAGAACCGTTGAGATCCCGACGATTATGGCGTCTGAGCTGGCGCGTAGCCTGTGCACCCTCTTGAGGTCTTGGGCCGATGAAATCTTTGAGTCGCCGGATGCGGTCGCGATTTTGCCGTCAAGCGTCATTGCCGCGCTTAAAGTTAGCCTCATGATTTCCAGACCTTGATATGCATACTCAGCCCTCCGCCTCGACCATGACGTGAAAAATAGTGGATCATTTGTTAGACGGGACCAGCCCCACAAATTCGCCCGATGCCATGACGCCCTTGATGCAGTCGGGACCTGCTCTCTGCACTATCGCCGCATATGGGTCATGCATCGGCGAAATGTCGATATGGTTGACGTCGATAAAAAGCAGGTCGGCAGACATTCCCGGCGCGATGCACCCGGTGTTGACGCCTAAAACTTTACCCCCGTTTACGGTGGCCATCTTGAGAACCTGGCGCGGCTCGAGCATCCCTGTGCGCGCCTTTCCAGAGTCCAGCGCCCTGCACGCCTTCCAGACATAGTCCATTTCCCGGAACATGTCCGGCGAGTTTAACATCACATTATCCGTACCGAGCGCAACAGTACATCCAAGCTCAAGCATCAGGCTGACAGGCGGAAAGCCCACTCCCAGAACACCGTTTGCCCGGGGGCATACAACGACTCCTATCCCGCGCGCGGCGATTGATGCCAATTCCTGTTCCGTGGCCTTTGTGAGGTGCACTAGTATATCCGGCTCCAGCGCGCGGAGGATGCGCTCCACCTCGGTCTTTCCCGTCAGTGCCTTAGACGTGTTTACAGCCTCTGTAGACTCGGCGGCGTGTATTGCAACCAGCGGCTTTTCCCGCATACCCTGTGTTGATTTTGCCCGCCTGCCCACTGCTTGGTGGACTAGGCTTTGGTATCGCGACAGGGTGGAATCTGAATGCTCGTTAGCGCCACTGAGACCAAGCCCGTCCGCATCGTCCAGCAGGTCAGTAATTTCGTTGTCGATTCTGCCTGCCTCCGGCGCACCTTGGCTCCCTTTGATGCCTGCAGTGGAGGCCGGCTGCAATTCTGACGCGGAGTCATCGTTCCTTGCGTCTGACTGTCTTTCCTGCGGCTGGACTTGGTCGTAGCCGTGCTGTGATCTTCCCAGAACAACAGCCCTGATGGGCAGACCCTTCAGCGCTTCCTTCAAAAGCATTACTCCCCGGCGGCCGCCTTCCCTAAAGTCTGCAAAGTTTACGATGCCGTTTTTCAGCATCGAGATTGCGGAGAACCGCATGAAGGCCTTGATCTGCTCCGGAGGAGTCTTTTCTAGGATGTTTTTCTTTATTCCGAAAACCGGATTGACGCGCTCGTCAAGGCCAAGCGAGGCCCCGATGTCTTTTCCTATAGAGTCGCCTATATGCGTGTGGGCGTTGACAAAAGCAGGGATTATCAAAAGCCCGCTGCCGTCAAGCAATGCGCAGTCCCTGCCCTCCGGCAGACTGTCCTGACCGTCCTTGGACGTCCGCGATACAGAGGCGATTAGCTTGCCGCAAATCTCCAGCCGGCCGCGCGTCACGTGTTCAAGCTCTGGGCCGGCTAGCATCTGGGCGTTGTATATTATCGTGCGCGCAGGCTTCGAGTTGTGCCGTCCCTGCCTGGAAGAGGTTTTGTTTCTTGTTATTATGGACACCGTATCTCATAGATTGGCGTTATCTTGCCCTGGTCGCGGAGATCCCGGATTGTATCAAGCGCCTTGGTTGCCGCTTCGGCTGCCTTTCTGCCGGTCTGCCCGATGCCTATGCCGCAGTTGAACTTTACGCCCACTTCTGAACTTGACTTGCTAATTATCGACTCTGCCTCTGCCGCGCTTACCCCGTTTGAAATTATCATAAAGTTGTCGCCCCCTAGGAAAAACGTCAGCGCCTTGAGCTTCAGAAAGTCCTCTGAAAAGCGGCTGTAGGTGCGCATAACAAGTGCAGTCACTTCATAGGGAGAAAGCCGGGCTCCAACCTTTGTCGAGCTGTCGACATCGATGTGCATGATCTGCACATGATCTGCGGGATTGCCCTGTGAAGGCAACACCGAGCCAAAGAGGTTCAGGGTGCCGTCTAGGAGCTTCGCGGTTTTTCGCGCCTCGTACGCCCTGAGGCTGGCTTCGAGGGGCGTGGAACCCGTGCCGACAGTCATTGACATCTCAAGCTTTGGAAACAGCCTCGCAAGTTCTTGTAGTATTGCTGCATGATCCGACGCTCCTACGCCGTTTGTGACTGCAAAGTATTCGTCAAAGCGGTTAAAGAACGCAAGTGCGCCCCTGTCGGAGAACAGGCGCTGCACCTCGTAATAGACCTGCGCCTGGAGCATCTGAATCACCGCTTCTCTGTCGCTCCCAAGGGTCAGGGTCCAGGGACCATAACCTTCGACCCTGATGATGCTAAGCTGTATCAATGAGAGTGATGCCCGCCTGTATCATGAGTGGTTTGCAGTCCTATGGTAACCAATGATGATCCCCGCTCG
Organism: Nitrososphaera sp.; assembly: GCA_039938515.1. NCBI lineage: Archaea > Thermoproteati > Nitrososphaerota > Nitrososphaeria > Nitrososphaerales > Nitrososphaeraceae > Nitrososphaera > Nitrososphaera sp. The sequence continues at coordinate 163,684 of JBDUUL010000024.1, forward strand.
TTGCGGGTTTTTTCTAGTTTTCCAAGCCTATCTACCATTTCGACGGCCGCGCTTACAGCCCGGACCGGGACGGACTCGGCCCGTTCCTTTGCCTGCTCCACCGTCATGCCCGGCCCGCTAATTCCAAGGGCTACTGGCTTTCCGTATTTCAGAGAGAGATCGGCGAGCAATCGGGAGGCGTTCTCTGCAACAATATCATCGTGCCGGGTTTCGCCCTTTATGACCGCTCCAAGCGTTACTACCGCCTGAACCTCATTTTTTTTCAAGAGCGCCTCGACGGCAATGGGCATTTCAAATGACCCGGGTACGTAAAAGACGTAGAGTAACGTCGCGCCGAGCCGGGCGGCCTGTTCTTTTGCCCTGTCAAGCATCCTGTAGGTGATGTCGCTGTTAAATTCCGAAACGACGATTGCCAGGCGGGCCTTTTTCTTGGTCTTTGCTTCCATCTCTACAATCTCTGGATGCTTTGCTTGAGCTTATTGTACCCTAGCATTTGCCTTGAGTTCTTCCGATTCTACCAGCGGTATCGAGTGTTTTTTTGCAAAGTCGCCGGCCTTGTCGATTCCGAGCGAGCCGTGAGTCTCAGAGTCCATCATTTCACATATGGCCACGCATGGAGTGAGCCCGGCAAGCTGCATGAGATAGACGCACAGCTCCGTATGGCCCATCCGTTCATGCAGCAGGCCTTTTGAAGCGATCAGGATTGGGACATGCCCCGGCGCCCGGAAATTTCGGGCAAAATCCTCCTTGCCTGTCGATTCAATGTTTTTGCAAACCATGGCCATCTGCGAGATTGTAAGTGCCCTGTCGCGATCAGTAATCCCGGTAAAGGTGTCTCTGTGGTTTACCGGTATAGAGAACGACGGCTTGTCGCCGTAGGCAGCCTTGCCCTGTGTTATCCGGCTATAGACGGGATTTAGCTTTCCCATGCCCTCGATAATGTCATGCAGGTAAACTAGCCCGAGTCTTGTCGCTATGTCATGGCTTATCGCCAGGCAGAGGAGCCCTCCCGCCTGTGTTCGCATCAGCCCAACGTGCTCCGGCTTTATTCGCTCGGCAGAGATTACCATATCGACCTCGTTCTCCCGCCCCTTGTCATCGTGAACTAGGACAAAACTCCCGTTCCGCAATGCGTTGATGGCCTCGGTAAGCGCCAATGCTGCTGGGAATCTCGCTCAGCTTATTAAAATATTACTACAAAATTGGTTGTTACCAATAAAATGGTTGTGTTGCTTTGAGTGGGTGTTCGATTTGGTTGTTGCAAATTGGTTGGTGACACCTAGCTGCTAAGAAATCCTATGATTCTATGCCGTTCAGGAATGAAACCTAAAGCAAACAAGGCTCCACCAGTTACAGCGAAAACTACCGCTGGACCGAACGCGCCGCTAGATGTAAAATTGGCGGAATTGTTTGCATCAAAAATGAGTATCTGCAATAAGGCTGAGACTCCTAACATGAGGACTATTCCTCCAAGTATGATAAAGAAAATATGTCCCGCGGTGTCCAAGCCCACGGTTGGATCTTCCGCAATCTACTATTTAGTGCGTTTCTCATCAACCGCCTTTTGAAGCAATTCCTTGCATCCATTCACTGGAATACCTGCCGCCTGTGCCAGGTGTCTTTCCGCGTAACGCCGCATGTGGCTTAACAAAGTCGTATTGAAGCCGATTGCCTTCCGCAATCGGAGTACTGACAGTTTTCCACCCGCGCTGAACTTTGACGCGTTCCCTCAGAGTGCCGTTCATCCGCTCGACCCGGCTGTTGGTGTGCTGCTTCTTCCTGTCTGGTCTGATGGAAAATTAGAACCCAGAATCTGCGAGACGTACTTGCCCAGGACATCGATTTCAATATTCACGGGATCCCCCTTCTTCTTCGTGCCGAGGGCTGTAACATCAAGGGTATGAGGAATAAGCGAGACGGAGAACCTGCGCCGGTCTTTGTCAAGGCCGGTTATCGTGAGGCTAACCCCGTCAACCGTGATTGAGCCTTTCATTATCAGTGGCCTGAATAGCTCGTCGCTGGCAAGCTCTATCCAGACCGTCGTTTCAGCCTTTGAGCGGACTATTTCGGCGATTCTTCCCATGCCGTCGACATGACCAAGGACGAAGTGACCTTCCAGGCGATCGCCTATCTTCAGTGAGCGCTCGATGTTTACGCTGTCGCCGACGTGCAAAGATCCAAGGAAGGTCCGCCGCGTAGTCTCTGCGACCAGCTGAAACTCTGCCGCGGTACCCGAACCGAGTACTCTGGTAACAGTGAGGCATGACCCGCTGACACTGACGCTGTCGCCGGCCCGAAGACCTCTTGCGAGCCTCTTTCCAAGGCTTAGCACAATAGAGATGTCGGCGCCGCGATTTGAATTGGAAATTGATTTTACCTTGGCGACGCCCTGGACAATGCCTGTAAACAACTGACAATCGTGCGGAACGCATGTCGAATATTTATTTGCAGTCAGCTGCCAGTCACTCCGGGGCAAGATACTGGAATGTGCAATACGGCAGTCTTTTACGGCAAGGAGCTTGCCAGGTACGGCTTTGGAGAGTCGCATCCCTTTGGAAACGACAGGCTGGACGCGTTCTGGACTGTTTTTAGAAAAGAGTGCCTCCAAAATGCCGGCAGCGCAAATGGAAGCGGCAGACATTTTGCGGACAGCATCAGGATCGAGCAGCCTGCCCTCGCCACAGATGACAAGGACAGTCCGCTTTGCGGGTTTCATGGCAGAAACTACATCGAGTTTGTGAGAAAGTCGTCCGTTGCCGGAACAGGGTACCTTGACCGTGGAGACACTCCGGCCTTCACGGGGGTTTATGAAGCCGGCCTGTACGTCGTGGGCACAACCCTTTCAGCGCTTGACATGGTCATGACGGGGCGCGATTCGATGGGGAACAAGATTGAACACGCAATGAATCCCATCGGAGGGCTGCATCATGCCCGGAGGGACGCGGCCGGAGGGTTTTGTGTCTTTAACGACATCGGTGTGGCCATAATCGCGGCGCGAAAAAAATATGGCGTGAAAAAGATAGCATACGTTGACATCGACGCCCACCACGGCGACGGCGTATTTTACGAATTCGAGGATGACCCGCTCGTCATTTTTGCTGACATTCACGAGGACGGGAGGTACCTCTACCCCGGGACAGGATTTCCGGGTGAGATAGGCAGAGGCGCCGCCGAGGGAACCAAGCTCAACATCCCTCTCGAACCGGGCGCCGGAGATGAGGAATTTTCTGCCGCATTTGCAGCAGTAGAGCAGTTTGTCGATGCCGCAGAGCCAGAACTGATAATACTTCAATCCGGCGCCGACGGCCTGGATGGTGATCCGATAACACACTTGAAGTACTCGAGCAAGTCGCACAGGCTAGCGGCTGATTCTCTTCACAGGCTTGCGCACAGGCACTGCGCTGGCAGGATTATTGCACTTGGCGGCGGGGGATACAACAGGGCGAACATCGGCTACGCTTGGACAGAGGTCGTCAAATCGCTCGCCGGCCCACCGGTTTGACACCCACCTCACAATAGATAATACTAAATTAGGACGCAGGGCTATGCTGGAAGCGAGAGAATGCAGACACAAAACAGCAACATGAGCGCAAGAGAGTCGTACGACGATGTGCTGAGGCTCATGAGAGAGCATCACTCCTGGTTTGATTCGTCCATCCCGCTTATTGCCAGTGAAAACATCCCGAGCCCCGCGGTCCGAGAGGCCCTGATGTGCGATTTTGGAAATCGATACGCAGAAGGCTGGCCCGGCGAGCGCGTCTATGCGGGCTGTACTTACATCGACCAGGTGGAACTTGTCTGCAATGACCTGGCAAGGAGGGTATTTAATTCGGAGTTTGCGGACTGCCGCGCGACTTCCGGAGTAGTTGCCAACCTTGCAATCTATGCCGCGTTTTCAAATCCTGGCGACTACATGATGGCCGCATCCATTCCGTCGGGCGGACACATTTCGCACGGCAAGAAGGAGCACTCGGGCACCGCAGGGCTTGTGCATGGGCTAAACATCGAGCACTACCCGTTCTCCCGCGAAGAGATGACGATCGATGTCGATGCGACAAAGAAAAAGATAACGGAAATGAAGAGCGAGGGCAGGGCGCCCAGAATCGGGATGTTTGGCGGCAGCCTGTTTCTTTTTCCCCATCCGGTTAGTGAGCTGGCTGGTTTTATGCACGACCACGGCATGTACGTAAATTATGACGGCGCGCACGTGGCCGGCCTTATCGCCGGAGGCGAGTTCCAGGACCCGCTACGCGAGGGAGCCGATTCAATAACTATGAGTTCCCACAAGACCTTGTGGGGTCCCCAGGGCGGCATCATAGTATCATATGAAAAGCATGCAGAAGCCATCAAGAAGGCAATTTTCCCCGGAAACACGAGCAGCCACCACCTGCACCATGTCGCAGGCAAGGCAATAGCATTGGCCGAATCCCTCGAGTTTGGCAAGGCGTACGCCAGGCAGGTAATTAGCAACGCAAAGGCCCTTGCCGAAGCCCTGGCATCTCATGGCTTTGAGGTGCTTGGCGAGAAGCGCGGTTACACCCAGTCGCACCAGATTGCAGTGGACGTGACAAAGTTCGGCGACGGTGGGACCATTGAAAAGGAGCTGGAGGCGGCAGGCATAATCCTAAACAGGCAACTGCTTCCCGGCGACATAAAGGCGGGCAGGCACTACATGCATCCAGGCGGCGTCCGCATAGGCGTGCCGGAGACAACCAGGCTTGGTATGAGGGAAAGCGAGATGAAAGAAATTGCCGGTTTTATCAAGCGGGTTGTCGTCGACAAGTCCGATCCGCGCAAGGTTGCTGCCGACGTTGCCGGCTTTAGAAAGCAGTTTACCAAAGTCCAGTATGCGTTTGATAACGCGGTTGGCGCGTACGAATACATCAGCCTCACCGGCAGGTCGCCGGCAGGCGCGCGCTAGTCTGGCGCACCATACAGACTACCATCGGCCGACTTTTATAGCTCCTGAATTCTCCGCTTGCCATGAGCAAAGACGACACCGGCAAAAGCCTTGCCATTCCTGTCGCCGTAGGACTGGCCGTTGGAATTTTGGTTATTGCCGTTGTTTCAATTGTATACAGCATGCCCGCCCCAGGAAATCGTTCAGCAGGCGGCAGTATGCACAATGTGCTTGACAGGTACCAGACCCCGTCAGAAGCAAATGCTGGCTACCCTCTTTACATTTACCTGTTCAAAGTCGACAGCTCACTTCAGAACGAGACGCTCCTTGGAAAATTGCCTGCGCTTTACGGCAAGGTTCAAAACATGACCGGCATTTCCCGCCCTAGCCAGCAGGCCATGCTCTATACCGCGACCAAAGGAGGAATATATGATCCATCCGGCTCGCTTGTAAGGCAGCTTGGGCCGGCCAAGATAATCGTCAGCAACGACATTACAATGCCCGACGGGACCAGAGTAACAGAGAGTGCGATTGCGAACAATGCGACCTTCTACATACTTCCGATAGCCCCGCTGCTGCTGATAGAGGAAGACAGCGGCCAGCTATATGCGTACCACGTCGTCTACTACCCGAACCCAAAGCACATAGGAGGTGACCGGACGGTGACGACCATCGAGTTCGCTGTCGCCGGCTCCGACTATGAAAAATTCGATTCACAGTACGGCAAGATAAAGTCAATGGTCGAGTCGCTAAAGTAGCGGTTCGTGCTACTCTTTCTTTGCAAAGCCGAAATAGCAGGAGTAGCAGTATGCCTTGCCGTAGATCACGCCTGCGTTGCCGCATTTTTCGCAGACCTTCTCATGATCAATGGTCGAATCCAGCGACTTGGCCTTTTGCAGGCATTTGCCGCAGATCGGCGCGTCTAGATTGTAGCTTGAGAGGAAGCCGTCTCCACACTGTGTGCACTTGAGGCTGTACATCTTGCCCTTTGGCTTCCATCGCCTAAAGAGTCCCACGTTGATCCCTTCGGCAGATCGGAATAATCAACCTATCGACCAAAAGCCCCGGAATGCCCCAAAGGGGCAATTCATCCGCGCGATAAGCGATTTCATGCACTGCAGGTGTTCTAGGCTTTTGAGTTTATCATATGCTCCGCACCTCGCCGAAGCTCGTCGGCAAACTGCTGCTTGTCATAGTTCATTGAGTGAAGGACGTTGCTCCAGAAACCTGTCGAGGCAACCAGCACTGACAATTCTGCCAGCTCCTCATCCGACGCGCCGTACATCTTGGCTGCCTCGCGGTGGTACAGCTCGCAGTAGGGGCACTTCATTGCGGCTGCTGCTGACAGCATCATCATTTCACGGTATTTTGCAGGAATCACGGATTCGCCAAGCTGGTACTTTTTGAATACGGGCCACATCTGATCCAGTGCGTCGGCAGGAAGATTTTTGAAAAAACCCGGAACAAAGCCAAAGTACTCCTCGATCTCAGAGTTGGTTTTCTGACTCATAATTCAGAGGATGCCGGGAATTATAAAAGGCTTGTCAGGTGCAGTCAGACCCAACCCGGCCGTCAAAATCACGCAGAATGCCGAGCAAAAACTGTCGTATGTTTCCCGAAGCTATCCATGAAGCATAAATACCCAGCAGTCAATACATGCGGTTACGAACATCTCTTCCCAGTCTCGACCGGATTTTCAAAAGACAGAAGTACTATATGGAGCGGAAAACGCGGTTGGCCGGGGAGTCGAATTTATGAAATCCACTACGGAAAGGATGGACATTTACTTTGATCGGAGGGCCCCTTCCATAGTGACAGAACTTGCGGACTACAGGAACGGGTACATCGATATTCGAAGGAGGGGAGGCCAGATAAGATGCATCACCGACATCACCCGGGAGAACCTCCAGTACGCAAAAAAGCTCGAAGGCCTGGTCACGGAGCTGCGGCATTTTTCTGGACTGATGGGCGGCGTGGCGGTCAACGAAAAGGAGTACATGGCGACTACCGTCCTGCAGGAGGCCAAGCCGCTTACCCAGGTAATCTACAGCAACGTGGTTGAAATGGTAGAGCAGGGGCAGTTTATCTTTGACACCCTCTGGAACAGCTCGATGCCGGCATTCCAGAGGATCAAGGAACTTGAAGACGGCGTAAGGCCGGAGGTGATCGAGACTATCAGGGACCAATCAAAGCTGCTCAGGCTTGCCAGGGAGCTTCTCAAATCAGCCAGAAATGAGATTCTGATAATACTGTCAAGCACCGGGGCATTTCAACGCCAGAAAGAGTCAGGTTTGGTAGGACTTATCGAGGACGTTGCGGCATCAGAGAGCGTAGCGGTAAGAGTTCTCGCGCCCGGCGGCAAGGACATAGAGCAAGCCGCGGAAATCTGGGCTCAGTGCAAGACGACAAGCGGCAGCCGTATGCGCGGGCGGATAGAGTTGCGAAACATCAACACGGCGTTGCAAACCAGGATTTCACTGCTTGTTGTCGATAAAGCTCAGTCCCTCACCGCAGAGTTCAATGACGCAAGCCACCATGCCGCCTCGCCCATAGGGATGGGCACCTATTCAAACAGCAAGGCTACGGTCAGCTCTTATTCTACCATTTTTGAGGCACTGTGGAACCAGGCGGAGCTTTACGAGAAACTTCAGGTCCACAGCAGGATGCAAAAAGAGTTTGTCGACATTGCGGCGCATGAATTGAGGACTCCGATTCAGCCGATACTGGGCATGGCCGAGGTACTCAGGCAGAGGCTCGAAAACACCCCTGACGGCGATCCGGAGAGAAAGATGATCGACATCATTATCAGAAATGCCAACCGCCTCCAGCAGCTCCAGGAGGACATTCTCGACGTTACAAAAATCGAGAGCAATACGCTGGTCCTGGACAGGGAGGAGTTTGCGCTAAACGAGGCTGTATCGCAGGTCGTATCGGATATCAAGAACTGCACCCCCGAGAGGGTCTCATTGCGCTATTCACCGAACGCGAGCCCGCGCGTTCTGGCAGACAAAGGCAGGCTGATGCAGGTTATCTCCAACATCGTCCATAACGCGGTCAAGTTTACCCGGAGGGGCCGGGTCCAGGTGACTGTGAAGCTTGATTCCGGCCGCGCGGTTGTCAGGGTCAGGGACAACGGCCCGGGCATTTCCGACGAAATAATGCCGAGGCTCTTTACAAAGTTCGCGACCACGTCACAGCATGGTGGCACCGGGCTTGGGCTCTACATAGCAAAGAGGATCGTGGAGGCGCACGACGGCAAGATATGGGCAGAAAATAACTCTGGCTCACGCGGCGCAACGTTTGGTTTTAGCATTCCGGCGCTAAAGGCAGGCAAAGGTTAGCGAATCGGAGCGCGATGGCTCACGCGGCTTTTCTACATTCGAGCTTTTCCAAAGTCCCAGGCTGAAAAGTACTTGGGCGTCAGCTCTATTATCACCTCGTTGCCTGTTCTCCCGTTTTCAAGCAGCATTTTTGCGAGCGGGTGGTCGAGGGTTCCAAGATACTTTAGGTTAAGCTTTTCAAGCATTGCGACGTTGCTCTTTATGTCCTCGGAAATCCGCGCAGACGCCAGGCCCTTGACTCCCTTTGGCGGGAAGGCCTCGTCGTCGATTGAAAAGTAGATTTTGTCGGGGTTGTTTCTTATGTTCCTGACCTTGAGCGTGCCTTTTTGCGTTCCAGAGTACATTTTGCCGCTAGAGCCATCATAATAGAACCAGACTGGCTGAATGGAAGGATTCCCATTGTCGTCTATCGTGCCAAGCTGCAGATTCAGCTTGCTTTTGAGGAACTCTTCAACCTCGGCGCTGGTGACCTGTGCAGGCATCCCGGGTAGTGCTTGGATTACTCTCATCGCCAGTTCATAGCTCGTCCTGTTGATTTAAGTGTTAGAACATCAGGCGCAGTTCGGAAGGATAGTGCAGATTGGAAAAAAGATAAGCAACCGGCCTTAGGCCAAGGCTCGGTGGTTGCCCTGAAGGTCGTGCGCGCTTGCCCAGCCGGAGCCAAAGCGCTTTGACTTTATCTTTGCGAGCCCTGACTCAAAGTCCTTCAGCGATATCTTCAGCTTTGATCCTTTGTTCTTGACGTGATCTTTAATCGCGTTCATGGCTGCCGCGTTTACGGTTGCGCCAATGTCAGCGCCCGTCATGCCTTCTGTTAGGTCGGCCAGCACGTCAATGCTGACGCCCTGATCAAGTGGCTTCTTTTTCGTGTGTATCTTCAGTATCTGCTTGCGCCCCTCCTTGTCTGGAACCGGAACCTGCAGTAACCTGTCGAACCTTCCCGGGCGCATCAGTGCCTCGTCGATAATGTCCGGCCGGTTTGTAGCCCCAATGACAACTACGCCTTTGAGATCCTCGAGGCCGTCCATCTCTGTCAGCATCTGGCTCACCACGCGTTCAGTGACATGCGAGTCGGCGTCGCCTCCGCTCCTCCTTGGCGCAATGGCATCCAGCTCGTCAAAGAATATCACGCACGGAGCGGCCTGCCTTGCCTTTCTGAAAATCTCCCTGACGCCCTTTTCTGATTCGCCTACCCACTTGCTCAAGAGTTCTGGCCCCTTGATCGAGATAAAGTTGGCCTCTGAGTTTGTTGCGACTGCCTTGGCGATCATAGTCTTGCCCGTGCCCGGCGGCCCGTAGAGCAGGATGCCTTTTGGCGGCTTGATGTCGGCCTCCGCGAACAGGTCGGCGTGCTTTAGCGGCCACTCGATAGCCTCCACTAGCTCATCCTTGATCTGCTGCAGACCACCGATGTCCTCCCACTTGACGTTTGGCCTCTGCACGAGAACTTCGCGCATTGCAGATGGCTGGACGTCGCGAAGTGCGCCGTCAAAGTCCTCCCCTGTTACCTTGATCTTGTTCAGGATTTCGGCGGGGATTTTCGGGTCATCGAGATTTATCTCAGGCAAGATCCTGCGAAGCGACCGCATGGCCGCCTCTTTGCTCAGTGCCTCAAGGTCTGCCCCGACAAAGCCGTGCGTAACTTGGGCAATCGCGCTCAGGTCGACGTTTTCAGTAAGCGGCATGCCCCTTGTGTGTATCTGCAGGATTTCCAGCCGTCCCTGCTGATCGGGAATGCCAATTTCGATTTCCCTGTCGAACCTGCCGGGCCTTCTGAGCGCCGGGTCTATTGCGTTTGGCCTGTTGGTCGCGCCGATTACTACCAGCTTGCCACGCGCCTTGATGCCGTCCATCAAAGTCAAAAGCTGCGAAACTATTCTCTTTTCTACGTCGCCGGACACCTCCTCCCTTTTTGGGGCGATTGAGTCGATTTCGTCGATGAATATTATCGAGGGCGCGTTTTCCTCTGCCTCCTTGAAAACTTCTCTCAGTTTTTCTTCGCTTTCGCCGTAGAACTTGCTCATGATTTCCGGCCCGCTTATCGAGTAAAAGTTTGCCTGCGTCTCGCTGGCAACGGCCTTGGCAAGCAAGGTCTTGCCGGTTCCAGGCGGCCCGAACAGCAGGACCCCCTTTGGCGCCTCTATCCCTATCCTCTCAAATATCTCAGGATGCCTGAGCGGGAGCTCGATCATCTCGCGGACCTTCTGCACCTCGTTTCTGAGGCCGCCAATGTCCTCGTACGATATGCGCGGCACCCCCCTTGCCTTTTCCTTGGGCACAGCGCCAATGATGAACTCTGTACCTGTGCCGACAAGAGCGGCAGTGTCCGGCGACGTGCCGGTCACGACAAATCCAATCCGCCTGCCCATAATGTTTAGGCTAAACGCATCACCCTTGGTAAGTACCCGGCCTTCAAGCAAGTCCGGCAGGTGCTCCTCAAGTCCAACTATGTTGAGCTCTTCAGCAGGGGCAATGATTACCTGCTCGGCTTGGCTGACCGTCACCTTGCGGATCGTTACGCTGTCGTCAATTCCGACCCCTATGTTGTTCCTCGTGTATCCATCTATCCTGATCACGTTCCTTCCGTAATCTTCCGGCTGGCCTGACCACAAAAGCACGAATGTCTTTTTCTTTCCGCTAAGTTCCACTACGTCGCCCGTAGACAGGTCAAGCTCGTCCATTACCTTTGGGTCCACCAGAGCCATGCCTCTTCCGACAAGCCGTGAGGTTGTCTCGGCAACCTTGAGGCTCTTGCTTCCATCGTTTGGATTCTTTTTCAACTTGTTTCTACCATCCTTTTTCGCCCGTCAGGCATTTTGCAAACATCATACAAAAAAGGTAGGGAATGTCCGTCTGCAGCAGGCAGCCGTGCAGCTTTGCGTGTCAAGAGCTTGCCTGTCACTATTCCACCTTTACCTCGGTCGTCTTGGGCCGCGGCGCTGCCTTTAGCCTTATTCTCAGCTCCAGTATCCCGTTTGTATAGGTGGCTTTTGCAGACTTGTCGTCAAGCTCGAGCTCGAAGGGGATTTCCGTGTGGTACTTTTTCTCGCCCTTCTCGGCATGGATTGTTACGCTGCCCTCTGATACTGACACCTTGATGTCCTGCTTTGAAACCCCCGGAAGCTCTGCGGTGATTGTCAGCAGGTTTTCGTCACGGTTTACCGACGAGTCGACAAGCGGTTCCCTTGTCCGGCTTGGAGCTACGAGTCCTTTTGCACTCGGCTTTACGTTTCCAAATTCTCGAAAGTGGGGCTTGCCGTCCGCGCCCACAGTGAGCTGGTATCCGTAAAAGTAAGGTATGCTCTCTGCGAGTTCTTCGGGGCGAATTCCATGCGCCGTCCTGAACATTCGACCAAGCATTTCTTCCGCTTCAGCGAATTCCTTTTCCATCTCTTCAAACACGTCTCTATCTCTCCACATGTAATATCTCCGTATCAGATGTAATGGCTATTACACTATATAACGTTTATGTCATTATCAAGGTTATTATTACGAGAGGTCACTACAGATGGTAGTGTTTAACCAAGCACTGAGCGTACCGGAAGCGATAAGAGGCATACTAGCAGGGAACCATGTGTATCTTCAGGCGCTTCAGCTTGGCATCGCAAATTACACCGCGCTGGCCCAGAGGATAAAGCCGCAGGTTGAAGCCGCCATGGGCGCGAAGGTAAATACAAACACAATAGTTGTTGCGATAAAGAGGTTTGCCGACTCGCTTCCAAAGCAGGAATCCGAGGCAGACGAACCCTCGAAAGGCGGCTCAAAGGCAAAACTCTCGCTGGTGGGCGGAATCCTCGATGTTGATTTGCAAAGTGGAAGGGACGACGCTTTGTCAGGCTTACTGGACAAGATTTTCGGAGATCACTCGGGGAGCTACAACCTGTTTCAGAGCGACGAGCATTCGACGCTTCTTGTCGAGGATGCCGAGGGGGTAAGGGACATCATGTCCGGCGTGCTTGACCGCTTTGAGGGGACTCTGAGCGAGGGCCTTTCCAAGATTTCCATTGCAATAGGCCACGACGGGCAGGACCCCTACCATGTTCTTTCGATTGTTTCGGGTCTGCTATACAACAACATGATACCTATCAGGAGTGCGTTTTATGCAGGCAACGAGATAGTCCTGGTTATCAACGACGACGATGCCGCCAAGGCTTATGATCTTATCAGGACCAAGATAGGCTAGTAACCGGCAACCTGTGCCGGGAGATTCTCGTTTAGCATAAGAGCAAGGAGCGTCGCTCTCACCTGCTTGCCGTACGAAGCCTGCCTAAAGTACACGGCATTTTTCGTACCGTCGACCGATTGTGAAATCTCGTCCACGCGTGGAAGCGGGTGCATTATGGACACGTCAGGTCTGGCTTTTGCAAGCGTGCCGAGGTCTATCGTGTAGGTGCCGCGCACCTTCTCGTATTCCTGAAGGTCAGGAAAACGCTCGCGCTGGATGCGTGTGACGTATATGACATCAGCATCGGGCAGCACGCCGTCAAGTTCGTCGTGCTCTTTGATCTTTAGCCGGTTCTGGATGTCATAGATTGACTCCTTTCTTATCTTGAGCGAGGGCGGGGACACAAGGTGCACGTCCACATTATAGTTTGCAAGAGCATAGAGCAAAGAGTAGACCGTCCTGCCGTACTTTAGGTCGCCCACGACGGCTATAGTCAGCCCGTCAATGGTGTGTTTTTCCTTCATTATGGTATAAAGATCCAGCAGCGCCTGGGTCGGGTGCTCCTCGCTCCCGCTGCCCGCGTTGATAATCGGATTTTCTGAAAGCTCCGCGGCAAATCTGCTTGATCCATCCAGCGGATGCCTCAAGACGATCACGTCGGAATACAGGTCAATGACACGAATCGTGTCAGCCAGACTTTCCCCTTTTTCTACCGATGAGGACTTTAGGTCCGCAATCCCGATGGAGCTTCCGCCAAGCGACGCCATGGCCGCCTCAAAACTCATCCTGGTGCGCGTGCTTGGTTCGTAAAAGATGTAGCCAAGCGTCCTGCCCTTGCCAAGCTCGCTTTTCTCGACCGGCCGCAGCTTGCTGAGGCTCTCGGTTGCCGAAAAGATAAACTCAAGATCTGTCTTTGTAAAGTCCTTTACGGAGACGATGTCCCGCTCGTAGAAGGGATTTGGCATCAGCTGTTTACCACCTCCCCTTCTTTTTGTCGTCTATAAAGGAATAATCCCTTTCATTGGCCGCGAAAAAGCGCCCGAAATCTTGGCCAAATCAGGTTTGAAAAAACACGGATGAGCCGCCAGTGATTATCTACTAGAATCCAAGAAGGCTAATAACTTCTAGAAATTACTTTAGGAATGACAGTAATAGTAGAGTGCTCTGTCTTCAAACTTCACAGAGTTTTTTGAAGTTCATTTACTGTGATTTGAGAAGTATATAGCTCGAGCCCGCGACGGTAGTCACAAGAAGTTCATTTTCATAATCTACAATAGCATGGCGTTTACTTTGCACGGGCGATGCATTCGAACAAATACTTCATCATAGCATCAGCGCTTGCAGCAGTGCTATTAGCGGCTGGCTCTCTGCCTGCTATATTCACTCAGGCGTCGGCTGCCGACAGCTCTGCCAAGACGGCGACAAAGATACGGCACCTCGTGGTCATTTTCCAGGAAAACGTATCCTATGACCATTATTTTGCAACATATCCCAAAGCTGCCAACCCGACTTCCGAGCCCGCATTTCATGCAAGACCCGATACTCCTTCCGATAACGGCCTTTCATCAGCCTTACTCTATTCGAATCCAAACCTGGTGAATCCATTCCGGCTTGACAGATCGCAAGCAGTCACCTGCGACATGGATCATGATTACAAACCCGAGCAACTGGCCTACCATGGCGGGCTCCTTGACAGGTTTGTGCAGGAAACCGGAACTAATGGAACTGGCTGCAATCCTGATGGGAGCACGGTAATGGGCTATTACGATGGCAACACCGTAACGGCACTCTGGAATTATGCGCAGCGGTTCGCGATGAGCGACAATTCTTTCGAGACGACATTTGGTCCCTCAACACCTGGTGCACTCAATCTTATCTCCGGTCAGACGCACGGCGCGACCCCGACAAACATCACGGATACAGTCGTCAATGGAACCGTGATAGGCGATCCGGACGGCACATACGATGACTGCTCCGGCACCACAAAAGTCGCCATGAACGGCACGAACGTCGGAGACCTGCTCAGCGCCAAAGGCGTGACATGGGGCTGGTTCCAGGGAGGCTTCAAGCCGTCCAGCGTCGTGAATGGCACAGCAGTCTGCAAGAGCTCGCACGTAAACATTGCAAACGCCACTGTAACAGATTACAGCGCGCACCACGAGCCCTTCCAGTACTTCAAGTCAACCACCAATCCTCATCACCTGCCACCAACTTCCGTCGGAATGATTGGAAAGACCGACCAGGCAAACCACCAGTATGACCTCAGCGACTTTTGGTCTGCAGTCCAGAACGGCACCATGCCAGCCGTAAGCTTCCTAAAAGCTGCAAAATACCAGGACGGCCATGCAGGCTATTCGGACCCGCTCGATGAGCAGCACTTTCTTGTCGACACTATTAACAAGCTTCAGCAATCTCATTATTGGGAAAGCACTGCAGTCATTATCCTATACGACGACTCTGACGGATGGTACGACCATGTCATGCCTCCAATAGTCAACCAGTCCAGCGACCCAGCTAATGATGCGCTAGCAGGCAGTGATCTGTGTGGACATGCGCAGCCCGGCGCCTATCAGGACCGCTGCGGCTACGGGCCTAGACAACCATTCCTTGTGATTTCACCATACGCCAAAGAGAACTTTATCGACCACAGCATTACCGACCAGAGTTCAGTCTTGAAGTTCATTGAGGAGAACTGGAACCTCGGGACCATTGGAAACCAGTCCTTTGACGTCAAGGCCGGTTCCATTGCAAACATGTTTGACTTTTCAGATCCAGACATGCACAAGTTGATCCTAGATCCTGCTTCTGGCAACCCGTCCGGCAAGAAAATCTAGAGGGCCGGGCCTCCCCCTTTTTTCTTTCTAAAATTCAAAGAACCGCAGCATAAGAACGATTTCCAGAAATCGTACAATAAGTTCATATCAGCAGTTTCATGATTTTGCAGCAGGTTGGCGATCTATCGCTTCACGGTCTACAAGAGTCCCAATCTGGGAATTTTCGTAAAGGCAAACGACAGCTACGTGCTCGTGCCGCATGGGTTTGCAGAAACAAAGACCGGCAAGCTATCCGAGTATTTGCAGGTTCAAGAGATTACCGCGTCAGTCGGCGGCACCCGGCTCCTGGGGCCCATGACCGTGATAAACAACAACGGCATTCTCCTTCCTCCCATTGCTTCCGACCAGGAGCTTGAATCTCTGAAAAAGTCAAGCAAGCTGAACGTCGAGAGGCTCGAAACAAAGTACACGGCAATAGGAAACCTTATAGCTGCTAACGACAACGGCGCTCTCGTATCTCCCCTGCTGAAAGGCGAGGTAGACAGGCAAATCCGCGACGTGCTTGGAATCGCGCCGACTACCATGTCCGTGGGAGGGTTTGTCCAGACCGGCTCGATGGTCGTGGCGACAAACGGCGGCGCCGGCGTCCATCCAAAGGCGACAGAGGATGAAGTAAAGGCGATTTCAGAAGTGCTCCAGGTTCCTGCCGAGCCTGTGACGATAAACGACGGCGTGCCGTTTCTTTCTTCCGGCGTGGTGGCAAACACCAAGGCGGTGGTCGTAGGCAGCCTAACAACAGGGCCGGAACTGATAATGCTGAGCAGGATATTCAAGGCCTGAGACATGGTACGCCCGCGCGCCAGTTCTAGAAAGGCTGGCAGCATGATAATAGAACTGGTGTGCGTTGGAGATGAACTTCTTTCAGGAATCACCCTCAACACCAATGCTCACTGGCTCTCGTGCGAAATAGCGAGTTTGGGAGCGTCAGTAAGCAGGGTAACTACCATAGGCGACAGCATACAGCTAATCGGTCGCGTGCTGTCAGAATCGCTTGCCAGAAAGCCAGACATGATAATAGTTACTGGAGGGCTCGGAGCCACCTATGACGACCTAACGCTTGAGGGGCTTGCAGCCGCTCTGGGAGTAAAGACGCAGCTTGACCGGAGCGCGGTCAAAATGTTAAAAAGGAGCTATTCAAGGCGGGGACTGCATTACACTCTGGACCCGGTGCGGCTCAAGATGGCAACAATTCCAGCAGGGTCTACGCCAGTTCAAAATCCGGTCGGAAGCGCCCCGGCAGTAAGCGTGAAGTCAGGCCGCACACAGATTTACTGCCTTCAGGGGGTCCCAGGCGAGATGGAGGCGATCTTTACAAAATGCATTTCGCCGGTTATCAAAAAGCACGTCGGGCCTTTTGTTGTGCGCGAGGAGAACTATGAAGTAGAGGGGGTAAGCGAGGCCATGCTTTCCCCGGCTCTGACGAGAATCGTGAGTTCTGTGCCCAGGAGGGAACTGTACCTGAAAACCCATCCCCACGGATACGCCGGGACCACTCCGAGGTTGCGCATCCAGATTGTCTGCCGCGGCACCGACGCGAGGGCAATAGCAAAACGGCTTGGAGATATCTCGTCCATGCTCCTTGCGCAGGTGGCTGAGCTTGGCGGGCGAGTAATTGTGCTAAACCAATAGCGCGCTGCGGGAGCTCAGGTTACCGGAGTGAGCCAGAGGGGGCTGTATTTTTCATCGTTTCCGTGAACGACCCGCTCAAAAGCAGCCTTGAGCTGCTTCGTAACTGGGCCGGCCTTGCCGTCGCCTACGCGCCTGTGGTCAATTTCACCTACTGGCTTGAGCTCCGCGGCCGTTCCTGACAGGAACACTTCATCGGAGGTGTAAAGCTCGTCGCGTGAAATGTCGCGCTCTTGGCATTTGATTCCCTTTTCGCGGGCGATCGTGAGAAGGCTGTCGCGGGTAATGCCTGCAAGCGCGCCGGAACTCGTCGGAGGAGTCGATAGCTCGCCGTCTCTGACAATAAAGATGTTTTCAGCGCTTGCCTCAACTACCATGCCTGCAGAGTTGAGCATTATGGCCTCGTCAAAACCGGCCTTGAGAGCCTCGACTCGTGCCAGGGCAGAATTTGCATAATTGGCGGTTGCCTTGGCGTGCATCGGGAGCGCCTTGCCGTCTATTCGCACCCAGGAGGAGGTCATGAGCCGGGCGCCCATCCCGTCCGGCTTTAGGTACTCGTCCCATTTCCATACCGCAATGGCAACCGAGACCTTGTTTGGCATCGGGTTTACCCCCATCTTGCCGTAGCCGTAGAATGCTATTGGGCGGATGTAGCACTCTTCCATCCTGTTTGCCTTCACCGTTTCAATGATGGCGCTGCATAGTTTGTCCCTGCCGTAGCCTCCCATGTCCATGAAGTAGATTTTTCCGCTGTTTATCAGCCGCTGGACGTGATCGACGAGGCGGAAGATGGCGCTTGAGCCCTGTGAAGTCTTGTAGCAGCGGATGCCTTCAAACACCCCAGTCCCGTAGTGCAGCGCATGTGTAAGGACGTGGACCTTGGCCTCGTTAAAGTCGACCATCGCGCCATTGAACCAGATCTTGCCTTCAGAGTCTGGCAGTGGAGACACGGACGAGCCTGAACGGCTGCTCTTTTCGTCAGATATTATTGTCATTACTTGGATATCATCCTCGTGCGGATTTTCTTGCGAGTCGAATGTATGGCCTTGACCGCCTCTGCAACGCTGGAGCCTTTGTCCTCGACGACAATCAGGATTCTAGAGTTCTCCTCCTGCGCGTCAATATTTAATATGTTGATGTCATGCTCGCTTACCGTGCTGCTTGCAGTTGCGGCAATCTTCGGAACCCTCCACATCTGGTCGCCAATGAGCGTCACTACGCCTCTGCCGTACACCATCTCGGCCTTATGATGGTACGCCCTGATGTGCCTTTCATACTTTCTGACATAGTCGGCGTCGAGAAAGAGGATGCGCGTTATTTCCGTGTCGTCTATCTTGTAGGGCGACAGCTTTACAAAATCATGATACTGCCTGTCGCGTTCAAGCGCCGCCAGAAGGTAAGAGGCGGAAATGCTCTCAATCCGCACCAGCGCGCAGTTCTTTTTTCCGGTGACAATCCTTATGGGATTCTCAGACGGGTTTGAGGGGGGCGAGCGCATGATGGTGGTCACGGCTTCTGAGGGCTTTGCCATGTCGGTGATGACGATGGGAATGTCAAGCTCCAAGTCGTCAATCTCCTTGATGGCAATCGGGTCTAGAATCTTCATCCCGAACATTCCGGCAATCTTGGCCTCGTTGTAAGAGAGGAAGGGCACGAAATCAAGATCTTCCTTTACTATCCTTGGGTCGGCGCTCAAGACAGCGCTGTCTTTTTCAAAGTCAAGTTTTACCTGATAATTGCCGTTGTCGTGGAGCAGGATGGCGATATCGGCTGCCGTTCGGTCGGTGCCTCCCCTCTCATAGGTTGTCTCAAGGCCGTCAACCGTCTTGCCAATAAAGCCTCCCATCGAGACAACGTCATGGCGATCAACAAGGTCGAGCAGGTGATCGATGTTTTGCTTTGACTCGGCGAACATAAAGTTGGCAGCCTCAAAGTTCTCGTCGGTTATTACGGGCCAGCTCTCGATTGAAACGTGCGCGGATTTTATTCCCTGGCTCTGCATGACATAGTCCATCAGGTACGACATCGTAACCTCTCCGCTGTATGCTAGCGTCCTTGACCTGATAACGTCCACAAACCGCCTGTTCTCCGCCGCCTGCTTTAGTGAAATTATAACTTGGCGGTAGAACCTGTCAAGATGGTTCAGGAACTCCTTGTGTAGCGGGCTGCCTGCAAGGTACTGCTCGGCGATCTTTTCGTAAACCTCGCGCAGCGGTTCGATCTCAAGCGGAGGCGTCGAGGTGGAATAGTTCTTTCCGAGTCTTATCGCGACGTCAGTCATCGAGACGACCTTGCCGTCGCTTTCGGCAAGGGGGGCAGAAAACACGGCGACTACCTTGGATTCCTTCTGCATTTGCTTTATCCGCTCAATAACCTTGGGAATCAGGGTACCGTTGGCGCCAAGCGCGCTCCCACCAAATTTGGCGACTGTTACAGCTGTCAATGACTGCGTCTCCCTCAGCAAAGTCGCAGCCGACCTTATATTAAACATAGGTCATAAAGCATGCCGGGCAGAGGTAACCGGCAGGCCTGCCTTCCCTTTGCATAGCCTTCAGCCGTCGGGGCCTTCCTGGAATCGTCTGACCGGCAGCATGCGCACTGACGATATGCTCATATCATCCTAGAGCGAACAATGGTCAGTGTCCGATACAAGCCAGCTACTTGTCAGGCGGATAAGGGACGGGACTGTCATTGACCACATCGAGGCCGGCAAGGCGCTTGTTGTTCTGCGGGCCCTGAGCATTACCGGGCGGGAGGGCAATGTCATAACCGTTGCAATGCATGTTCCAAGCAGCAAGCATGGTACCAAGGACATTATCAAGGTTGAAAACAGGTTTCTTGAAACAAGCGAGACTAACAAGCTGGCGCTTGTCGCGCCCAGGGCGACTATCAACATCATCCGCGACTACAAGCTTGTAGAGAAGCGCAAGATTCAACTTCCAGATTCGATTGTCGGCATCTTCAAGTGCCCAAACCTAAAGTGCATAACAAATAGCGGCGAGGACATCAGGACCATAATAGACATCATTGACAAGCAAAAAGTTGTCTTGAAGTGCAGGTATTGCGCGCGTGCGCTTTCCATCGACGAGCTAGTTTTCTGAGGCCAGACCCGGACGTCGGATCCCTGGCAGGCTGCCAGACTTGGGCCTTTCTGCCCTGTTGAGCGCTTTCCACCCGACGTTGGGCCGCTACCCCGAGGAGCGGTCAATGGCAAAGTGGAAGCCTATCAAGGGGCTAAATAGGCATGCGCTTAGCGCAGCAAGCCTGTATTCGTGCAAATATGCAAGGTAAAGGGTTACCCCAACACCCGTCATGATTTCAATCCACGTGCAGGTGCAGAGCATCAGCGCGATGGACTTGACTGACATGTACCACAATAGCGGCGCTTCAACTATTTCATTTTTTTTCCAGATCGCTTGCCGGTATGCCGCTTTCATCCCGGACATTGGCAAGCCGCTTTGAGACCTTGAACGCAAAGCCGAGCCCCGAGAATAGCGCAACCATGCCCCCGATCGCAGTGTACATGATTTCCGCCTTCACCACGTAGTTTAGTATGAGGATTGCAGTTATCGCCGGGACTGAGAGTACGACTGCGACTATCGCGCTAAGCGCAAAGACTCTTGTCGTCGTCATCCGCCTCTTGTTCTTGTCTTCGCTGTTT
The DNA here is from genome assembly GCA_039938515.1 of Nitrososphaera sp. Lineage (NCBI taxonomy): Archaea > Thermoproteati > Nitrososphaerota > Nitrososphaeria > Nitrososphaerales > Nitrososphaeraceae > Nitrososphaera > Nitrososphaera sp. The sequence goes on from JBDUUL010000024.1 coordinate 184,211, forward strand.
GAGCCCGGCAACGGACATGATGCACGCCGTTTCGATATAAAATTGTGGTGTCCCCACCCGGAGAGTCATTCTCGCCCGGACTGGTACTGCTCGTAGGTATAGCTCCGCCTGCTGCCAAAGGGCCTGAAGGGCCGGCCGTTTCCGTGATAGAATTTGGAGAAGAACTCGACGTAAATAAGCCTGGCTCCCTGAATTCCCGGTTCAAATACGCCGAGAATGATGTTAAAGATGTGGCCGATGAAAAATATCAGGACGCCGAGGATCACGTAAGGGATGCTGTGGTGGAGCGTCTTTACAAAGATATAGTCAATGACGTCGGCAAGAATAACTGAGGCAAGAAGAATTCCAACAATTCTTGTGTACGAAAGGATGTGGCTGATAATCGAGGGAAGCTCCATTATGGCCCTCACGCCCTCGCCGTAGAACATCAGCCCGATGCCTCCAAGAATCAGGGCAAAGTAGCCGACTCCTTCGATGTGCCGCACTGGATTTACATGCTGGTGGTGCAGTAACGCGAGTCCAAGCAGCACTATCCCCCAGCCGAAAACCAGCCAGCCCAGCTTGCCAACTACGTGCTTTTTCTCGCCTTCCCGAAGGCTGTTCAATATGCCAAGGATTAGGCCAAATGACACCATCCCGAGGCCGACGTACCCGCTAAAGAGCAAGAGTTTTCGCAACCCGTATGTCCCGATGGGATCCAAGAACGCGCCATCAGGGGGCAGGTGCGTGCCAAAGTGGTCGTTCAAATAATTAAAGAGGTACTGGTTCAGGTGAAACCCAAAGTAGAGGTTGAAGCAGAAACCAAGGATTATGGCTATTATTGCGCCCGGCGTCATCGCCCTTGCAAGCTTGACCATCTGGACCGGTTTTAGGATTGTCAGGGCGAACTTGCGGAGCGGAGTGGGCATTATGTTGATATCGCGCTTGCCGCCATCCACCCTGCGTATCACCCAGCGCGAGACGAGCAGTATTACCGTCGCATAGCCTACGTCTCCGAGCATCAGTCCGTAAAAGACTGGAAATATGAGCCCGAAAAGCACTGTTGGGTCAAACTCGTCGCCGGAAGGCAGCGAATAGAACCGCACGAACGACTCGAACACCTTGAAGCGCCTGGGGTTTGCCATCAGAGTCGGCGGGTGCTCTTCCGTCTTGAGTTCGTAAACCACCGTCGTGTTTGCGGTGTGCTTTTGAAACGAATTTCTTAGCGGTCCGACACTGGATCTTGGGACCCAGCCTTCCACCGCAAAAGCATCCGTGGTGGATCCCGAGTTCTCGATTACCTCAAGTTTCTTGTTCTCTATCTCGAGCTGCTCCTCGACGCTGACAAGTTCAGCCATGTGGGATTTTGAAAGTGCCGCAAGTTCAGAATCAATGTGGGCCAGCTGGGACTTGAGCTCGCTGAGCGTTTTGCTCTGCTCCCTCACGATTTCAGAGGGCTTGCCGCTGAGTTTTGGAACGGGCTCGATGTGGACCCCGTGCGTCTGGACGGCCGTGGCAAGCGCGTGTGAAGGGTAGCGAGGCGACACTACGATAATTACGCGGACTGCGCTCTTGCCGTTGGCGTCCTTGTCCTTTCGCTGCCGTTCTGCAGGCGCGGGGTTTGCGTACAGGACTACGTCCTCCCCGTTGGGCCCGACCAGCGCATGCCGGAACGATTCAAACTTTTCGAAAGGGACCCTTCCAAAGAAAGAGCGCGCGGACCCTAGATTCAAAATTCCAAGGTCCTCCGGAAAGAATGAAAATTCGTCAAGAAGTCGGATGTTGTTTTCAAGCTCGCTCAGGCGGGTCAGGAGGTTTTCGCGCTGGCGCTCAAGCGACGATACTGCACCGTCGATGTCGATTGAGTGGGCCTTGTCCAGAACCTCTTCTATGTTGCTAAACCTTACTCGGCTAGAAACCGGGACGGCAGGAAGCACGCTTGTCATGCCTCTGATTCGCAGCAGCTGGTCCGAGACCTGCCTGTGAAGCTCGCTTCCCTTGTCCGTCCGCAAGACCGCGCCTGCATCCTTTGACAGGGGCTCAAGCTGGGCGATGTGCATGTCGTGGAGTATCGAAATTACTACCTGCCGGTATTTTTTCAGGCCCACTATGGCTATCCTGACCATGGGCACAGGCTTGAGCGGCGATGACCGAACCAACTTTTCTCTCTTGACAGTCTCGGCCATGCGCGCTTACAGCCCCGAAAGCAGGATTTCGATAATCTTGTCAGTCGACGACTTTGTGTCAAGGTGGCTGGAAATCGACTTCGCTTTTTCGTTTGCGTCGCGAATGATTTCGCCGGCCTTCTCCTCAGCCTTTTTTTTGGCTGCTTCAACCGCGACAAGCACCATTTGCTCGCCGGCGGCATTTGCGGCTTCTATTGACCGGGCCAGATCTTCGTCCAGTTTTTTCATCTCGTTCTCGACAGTGTGGCGATGTGCTGCAACCTCTGCATCGGCCTTTTCTTCAAGCTCCTTGATGCGCTTTAGCGACTGTATGTAGCCGTCCTGCTGACCTGCAGACATTCGGTCTAGCTACCCACTCCGAAAAAATGCTTGCCAAAGTACAGCATAGCTATCGCCGTGGCGATAATGTTTCCCATCCTGAAATATCGAGTGATCAAGTAGAATTTTTTCTGCTGCGGGTTTGCAAACCTTCGGCCGCCTTCAGCTGGCACTGAGAGTTTCCTCCTCAATGTCACCATGCGCCGCCTCTTCCAGCTCCAATTCTTCCCGTTCGCCCATCTTTCTCTTGACCGTCTTGAGCATGATGAAAGTGTCGCGTTCCATCTCGTCAAGACGGAAGGTGATGAACTTGACTGCGGCCTGGAGCCTTGGGATAAACACGTTTTCAATGGCGTTTGACTTTCTCTTTGTCTTTTCAATTTCGTGGAGCAGCTTTCTCAGGGCGGTCTCTTTCTCGGCTACGTCAAGCACTATCCTGTGAATTTGCTGATACGCCTTGATGGCTTCGTTTATTGATGCAGGGAGCTCGAGCAGGTATTCTGAATAGACCTCCTCCATCTTGCCGCCGGCCAGTTTGGGGATCCGCACGCCCATGACGCTCTTGGAAGTGACTTGAAGCGCGCTCATTTGGGGTATCTTCATTGACTCATTTTCAAGCCGCATAGAGCCTGCAAGTATCTCGGCCATCCTGATGCTTTCATACCCCTTTACAAGTTCCGCCTGCAAGCTGCTGCGAAGCGCGGCGGCTGTTTTGCTGGTGTTGAAGAACTCCAGAATCAGCGCCTGGCGCTTGAGCTTTAGGAGTTTCAATCCTTTCTTTGCTATTGCTATCCTGCGTTTTGTGCGGATGTATTCCAGCCGCGTCGGCCTGATGTTTGCGCTTGCCGGCATTGCCTATGCCTCCACCTTTGACTGCTCCCGGTTCTTGCCGTATTTTGCAATGAATTCAGGCTTGATTCTTTTCATTTCAGATTCCGAAAGTTCGCTTAATAGCTCCCAGCCGATCTCAAGCGTCTGCTCGATTGATCTGTTTTCATCGACGCCCTGGTTTACGAATTTGCGCTCAAAATTGTTGGCTATTTTCAGGTACTTTCTGTCTGTCTCACTGAGCGCCTCTTCGCCGACTATTGCTGCAAGTGCCCTTGCGTCCTTTCCCTGGGCGTATGTGGCATAGAGCTGGTCGGCAAGGCTCCTGTGGTCCTCCCTTGTCCTGCCCTTGCCGATGCCCTGGTTCATGAGCCTTGAGAGGCTCGTAAGCACGTCAACAGGCGGCTGTATCCCGAGCCTGTGCAGGTCGCGGCTCATGACAATCTGGCCCTCGGTGATGTACCCTGTCAGGTCGGGTATTGGATGGGTGATATCGTCAGCAGGCATTGCAAGAATAGGGATCTGGGTCACGGAACCTTTTCTCCCCTTTATCTTGCCAGCCCTCTCGTAGATAGAGGCAAGGTCGGTGTACATGTAACCGGGATAGCCTCGTCTGCCGGGCACTTCTTCGCGCGCTGCAGCGATTTCCCTTAGTGCCTCGCAATAATTTGTCATGTCGGTTATTATCACGAGCACGTGCATTTCCCGCTCATATGCAAGAAACTCGGCAGTGGTCAGAGCAAGTCTCGGCGTGAGGATGCGCTCCATGGACGGGTCAGATGACAGGTTGAGGAACAGCACGCTTCTTCCAAGCGCACCGCTTTCTTCAAACTGCTTGATGAAAAAGTTGGATTCCTCGCTCGTGATCCCGATGGCGGCAAAGACGACAGAGAAGCTCTCGGAAGAAGCCAGCACCCTTGCCTGCCTTGCTATCTGGGAGGCAAGGAGGTTGTGCGGGAGACCGGCGCCGGAAAATATCGGGAGTTTCTGCCCGCGGACAAGGGTGTTCATGCCGTCAATGTTTGACATTCCTGTCTGGATAAATTCCGAAGGCTCCTCACGCGAGTAGGGGTTGATGCCGGAGCCTACCAGGTCGAATTTTTGCTTTGAGACGATCCGGGGCCCGTTGTCTCTTGGCTTGCCGAGGCCGTCAAAAGTCCTTCCAAGCATCTCGTCTGAAACGGAAAGCGTGGCCGTCTCGCCGAGGAATTTTGTAGTGGTGCCCGTCACGCCTATCCCATAAGTTGGCCCAAAGACCTGGACGATTGCAAGACCCTGGCGGGTGTCGAGCACCTGCCCCTGCCTCCTGTCGCCGTTTGCAAGCTTGATTTCGACCATCTCGCCGTAAGCAGCGTCGGTGACTCCTTCGACAAACACGAGCGGACCGGCGACCTTTGAAAGCGTCTTGAAGGCGACCTTGGACATTTCTAGCGAGTCGCCTCCACGAGCAGTGAGCCGAACTGCTGCTTCATGCTGGACCGGATCTCCCCGACGAGCTGCTCTACCTTCTCCTCCTTAGTCCACTTGATACTTGAAATTGCTTTGCGCACCTCAAGCGAGCCTACCTTTGAGGAAGAAACGCCGCTCTTGATTGCATCGCCTTCCATCCTGCCAAATTCAAGTATGGCAGAAAGCATGAGGTACTGCTTCTTGATCGAAGCATATGTATCTACTTCGTCGTATGCGCTCTGCTGCAAATAGTCCTCCCTGAGGGAGCGAGCTGTGTCAAGGACGCCTTTTTCCGGTTCCGGCAGCGCATCGTATCCTATCAGCTGCACGATCTCCTGAAGCTCCGATTCCCTCTGCAATATTTCCAATGCCTCCTTGCGAAGGGCCGACCAGTCTGCAGATACGTTGGTCCTGTACCATTCATTCATGTCGTCTGCGTACAGCGAGTAGCTCGTAAGCCAGTTGATGGACGGAAAGTGCCTGCGAGATGCGAGACTCGCATCAAGCGCCCAGAATACCCTTGTCACCCTGAGCGTGTTTTGCGAGACCGGCTCTGAAAAGTCGCCGCCGGGCGGCGAAACTGCTCCGACAAGCGTCAGCGAGCCAACGCGTTCTTCGGGCGACACAACAATAGCCTTGCCTCCTCGCTCGTAAAACTCTGCTAGCCTCCTTCCCAGGTACGCGGGATAGCCCTCCTCTCCAGGCATTTCTTCAAGCCTGCCGGAAATTTCCCTCAGCGCCTCGGCCCAGCGCGATGTGCTGTCTGCCATGAGGGCCACGTCATAGCCCATGTCGCGGTAGTATTCGCCCATCGTGATGCCGGTGTAAATGCTCGCCTCGCGGGCTGCGACAGGCATGTTTGAAGTATTTGCAACAAGAATAGTCCGCTCCATCAGGGGCCTCTTTGACTTTGGGTCCTCAAGCTCCGGAAAGGTAGTAAGGATTTCGGTCATTTCGTTGCCCCGCTCGCCGCAGCCGACATAGACAATCACGTTGCTGTCAGCCCATTTGGCAAGCTGCTGCTGGGTCACGGTCTTGCCGCTTCCAAAGGGCCCGGGGATGGCGGCAGTCCCCCCCTTTGCCAGCGGAAAGAACGTGTCAAGCACGCGCTGGCCGGTAAGCAGAGGAGACTCTGGCGGCAGCTTTTTCATAACGGGCCGCGGCATCCTTACCATCCACCAGTGCGATAGCGATATGTCCACCTGCGGCGACGGAATTCCGGACTGTGTCTTCACAGAGGCGACGTTTTCGTTGACGGTATAGCTCCCCTCTGTGACCTCGGTCAGTTGACCCTCGACACCAAATGGGACCATTATCTTGTGGATAATGAGGGGCGTCTCTTCGACCTCGCCGATTATTTCTCCGGGGCGAACGCTCTCGCCTCTCTTTTTTGTCGGGACAAACTTCCACTTTTTCTGCTGGTCAAGCGCGGGGATTATGCTGCCTCTTCCTATAAAGTCGCCACTCTTTTGCCGGAGCACGTCAAGCGGGCGCTGGATTCCGTCGTATATTGACTTCAAGAGGCCCGGTCCTAGCTGGAGCGACAGCGGCCTTTTTGTGTTGATTACCTTTTCGCCGGGGCGGAGCCCTGTGGTGTCTTCGTAAACCTGTATCGTAGTCTTGTTACCTTCAAGCCGTATTACCTCGCCCAGGAGTCCCAGCTCTCCTATCCTGACTACGTCGTACATTTGCGTTCCCTCAAGGCCGGTGGCAACTACCACCGGGCCCGAAATTCTTGAAACCGTTCCAGATGATGCGGACATACTATGACGGCATCTCCCAAACCATGGAGTTTTTGATAAAGCTGATGGGTATCAATTCCAAATCACCTAGCTCATCTTGATGTTTATCCCGAGGACCCGCTTTGCCAGAGAGGCGATTGACTCTTCCTCGACGTTTCCCTTTAGAGACGGCATGAACAGCACGAGAGGCTCAAGGGACGAATCGACCTTGGCCTTAAGAACGGAAGGCAGCGCCTCGCGGACCGAGTGGCTGGCAATTATCAGGGCGTACTTGTGGGAGGCAAGCAGCGACTCCATTGTCTTGTAGGCCTGCTCCTTTGAAGAAACGATAAAGGTCTCGTCGATTCCGAGAAGCCTGTAGCCTATCACGAGTTCGCGCTCGCCTATAACGGCGATCTTGCCGGGCTGGTCGGTCTTTGCTGTTGAAGACATCAGGACGCCGGCCCTCCCTGCCTGTCTGCTTTTTCAAAAAGAAGCATAGAAGAAATCCTCTCCGGGGGCAGCTCGTACCGCTTGCCATAAGCAATTCTCTTTATGTTATCCCATTCGTGCTCCGAGGTAATGATAAAGTAAAAGATGGAGCCAATCGACAATGCCACGTTTTTCAGGCGCTTTACGTAATGCAGTGTAATCATTTTGTCAAACGCAAGTTCAAGGTCAATCAGGCTGCGAGTTTTTGAAAAACCGGTCATCACGCTGCCCAGCGGAATTCTCGCCTCGATCCGCGACGCGGACTCGGAAATGTTTTTTGAGTTGAAAATCTCTAGCAGTTCGGCACTGGTTATATTGCCTCCTTCGACAAGATGCTTGCCTACAAGTTCCTTGTCCATATTGGATTCTTGGGCCTTTAGCACCGTCATGACATTCTGCTTGTCAATTTCCGTTCTGGCCATCTCCCTCACCACTCCCTCGTCGCCCTGGAAAAACCTGAGCGATTCTAGCAAGTTCCTGTAGTAGTACGAGCGGAGCGCTGCCGTCATTGGAGCGAGGTCTTTTGTCTTTTGATACTCGTCAAGGTATTGGAGCATTACAGTGCCGTAGCTGTACTTTACAAGATGGTTTACCACGGCTTCCACGGTCGTCTGGCCAAGGATCAGCTTCATCTCATCGTGCGAGATATTGCCTGCAGTAATGCCCGCGGGAAAGTTTCTGCTCGAGACAAGAAAGGGTTCTGTCTCCGTCACTGTCCTGCCCAGGCTCTTTGACGACAGGATAAGCTCAATGTTGCGAATGTCCCACTTTAGCAAGTAGGCCTTTACGGCGGCCTTTCCGTTAAACGGCGTCGCCTCCAGGGCTATCCTGTTCGTGTCGACAAGGTGTCTGTTAAGCGCGACTTCCAGCAACTCTGGCGGCTGGTAGACAGCAGACGCCCGCTCGATTTCAGGTCCATACCATGTCTGCTCAAGCGCCTTTGTCATTTCATTGATATCCTTTGCCTTGAGAAGATTTTGCATGATGAAATCCTCTGACAAAAAGCTGACGGATAGGGCCTGAAGGCGGCCAAAGGAAGACGCGTACTGCGATGCGGGCAAGCTTACGTTATCATCCTCTCCAAGAGTAGGCTCTTTATCTCGTCCTCGTGTGTTCGCAAGAGCTCCTCAAACGTCATGTCGATTTCTCTTGCGCCTTTCTTGTCCTCTACGATAACGCCGCCGATGGTCTTTATCGCGGAGCCTAGTGAAACTCCGCGCTGATCTTTTGCAAATACGGCCTTGTCTGCTTCTCTGCAGTGGACGACGACTTCGCCCCCGAGTTTTGTCTTGGCGTACTCTACCATCCTAGAGAGGACACTCTTGTAGTCGGGTTTTTGGGTATAGGCAGCCAGGCTTTGCCGGATCGAACCAAGCGATGTTTCAAGGTTTGAGTTTATTGCATCAAAAAGCACCTTTTTTGCTTCAAGCCGCGACTCCTCCACTATCCTTGCGGACTCTTTTTCCGACCTGACCTTGGCGTCAGTTGCATACTGTGCCTGAAGCCGGGAGACGGTTGAGTCGCGCCGGGCTTCATTACTGGCCTTCTTTTCGGCTAGCGAGGCGTCAAGGTTTTTTATCTCTTGGCGCGTTCTTTCCTGTATTTCTTGGACGAATGAGTCGAGACTCATTATCTATGACATCACTCTTCCAAGTTCACTTCCTTGGACTCTACAGGATGCCAAGTAGCAGGATTATTCCCAGCACAAAGCCAATGATCCAGAGGGTTTCAGGAATTACAAAGAAGAACAAAACCTGGCCGAACTTTTCCGGTTTTTCAGCGATTATGCCCATACCGGCAGCTCCAATACCCTGCTGAGCGTTGCCGGTTCCGATTAGACCGCCAGCTATTGCAATCGCAGCGGCTATGGCAAGCAAAGGCTTGGTCAGGGCCGAGCTAGATGAGCTAGTTGGCGTCTGTGCAAATGCATGCGAGAATGTCAGAGAAAATACGGCGACGCCCAGGGCGAAAACAAGTGCTGTAGCTGACAATTTGGTTCGCAACTGTCTCTGCATGATCAGATAGGGTCACAATATGATGGCATATTAATAAGAATTACCTTATAGAATGTTTCCTAAAATTGCAGTTTGTTGCGAATTCTCAATGCAGCGTAAGAATTGATTGCGACACAGTTCCATTCTTGCAATTTTATTAATTCATGATTTTTGCAGCAATCTCAAGAAATCGTTCGCATTGAGAAAAGAGATCGCAGCTCACTTGGACGTCATGCTAGCGCTCAACTCTGCACGCCCTCAGACAAGTGCTCGTCCAGGGAGAGGTGCCTGTCAAGCCCGGCGGGCGGCAGGTGTTTGTCCGCCCGGATATACTCTTCTGAAACCCCGACCTTGTTTCCGGTCTTTCTGACAAATCCTTCGCGCTCTAGAATGTCAAGCGCTGCCTTGATGGGCTGCCTGTTCTCCACTATCTTTGCAGGAAGAACGCTGTTAAGTTCCGCCTTGTGAAACGGCTTTTCTCTAGGCAGTTTATCCAGAACCTGAAAGAGCGTAGAAGAGCGATCTTCGAGACTGCCAAGAGCAATCCTCCCCGGCCGGCCTGAACCCCTTGTCACCAGCGCAAGATATCTGGAGTTTGACTTGTTGAAGTAATAGTGGTATTTCCCCTTCAGGCCCTTGATCATTTTCGATGCCTCCCTGGACTCGAGCAGCTCGTAGCCCTCGGGAACATAATTTTGCAGCACAGCCGCATCGTCGATGGCCTCGCTTTTCAGGCCAGAAGAAATCACTATTTCGACGACGCCGTCAACAACTGAGAGTTTCAAGTTTTTCGGCATGTCGTCAAAACTGGTTATTGGTGTGCGGTTGCCCTCCTGGTAAATCCTGTATTGCCTGACGTTAGAAATCTCGACGTCACCGTTCTGGATGGCCATCCTGTGCTGCCCGACGCCAACGACAATAGACACTAAGAAAAATAGCAACCCAGTATGCTATTAATGCTTCGCTTTAGCGTGCGTAAGCTTTATAGCTTACCTTAAGCTACGCAGAGCTATGATAAGCGTTCGGGTAAAAACCCAGACTCTCGAAGTTGCCATCTCTTCGCCTAATGACACGCTCGCGGACATCATCAAGGCAGCTGTAACCGTGGCCGAGTCGCATCCAATTCAAAACAGCCTGCAGACTCCCATATTCCTCAAGTCTGTCGAGCAACCAAAAGAACAGCAGAAACAGCTGATGGTGTTCGAACCAGAAAACTCTGCCCCTGAGAAGGCTGAAATGTCCGAGCCAAAGCGCAAGAAACTGGCAAGTGGAAAAGGCGAGCGAGCCATTGCTTACAACAAGACAAAGGAACTGATAGACAAGGACTTTTTCAGCACAGGGAGACAGATAGGCGAGATCCAGCAGTCCCTCTCGCAGAAGGGTTACGGAGTCAGCAGCAGAAAGCTCGCCGATGCGTTACTCATGCTTGTCAGAGATGAGGTGCTGGTCAGAGAGGGAGAACGGGGGAGCTACACCTACAGGAAACCATGAGCGCCCTTTGCAGTCCTAAATATTAAAATTGACGATGACTCGTCGCTACAAAGAGCGGTAGCAAATGGACTACGGTGTGTTTTATTGAGTAAAGTCAGTATGCCTGTCAAGATTTTTGGAACTGTACTATCTCACGGCGTCAAGGGAAGGGCGCTCACGCAAGAAGCTTTCAGAACACTGGCAGAATCGCGAGACACTGACGAACTTGTCACGAGGATGAAAAACACGGTATACCTTGACGCGCTTACTAAGATGACAAAGCCATATAGCGCCGAAAAGATCGAAGGCGCTCTCCGGGAGTACCTGGTCAACAGCCACTACAAGATGGTCAGTGTGACTGGCGGATCCGGCGTTTTGCGCGCTTACTTTGTGCGGTACATCACTTGGAACCTAAAGCTGGTGCTGAAGGGAAAGGCACTCGGCAGGGTGTCGGAGGAAGTCGTCCCGGGCATCAACCTGAGGGCAGAGGAGCTTCTGGGAAGGCGAGACATCATTGTAAAGGCCATGGTGGCCAAGACCCTTGACGAGGCCGCGGCTGCTCTTGCAGGGAGTGAATTTGGAGAGGACGCCTCAAAAGCCGTTGCACCGTACAAGGACAAGGGCGACCTGAGGGTTTTTGATGTCTTTATCGATCATGTGTTTTACCGCGGACTGGGCCGCGCGCTCGCACTAGAGTCCCAGTCGCCGGGTGTAAAGAACATCGTCGCAATAGATCTTGATTCGTACAACATACTGGCCGTGCTTAGAGGCAAGTACTGGAACCTTGCCGCAAACGAAATAGAGGGACTCATCGTTTCGACTACATCCACGATGCCACGCGAGTCGCTTCAGAAAATGGTTAACGCGGAAAATATTCACGAGGCAATGTCGGAACTCTCGGCAACCATTTACAAGGAGATTGTTCCGCAGGGCGGCTCGGGTGCCGACGACATTTCTTCTATCGTGACTCTCGAGTCGGGATTTGAGACGCTCCAGCTGAGGCGCATAGGCAGCGCTTTCAGGGCGACCTTTAGCGTTGGGACGATGGTCGCAGCACTGAAGCTGATGACGCTTGAGGTGAGGAACCTTTCCGCGATTGCTTCGGGCGTCGAGCAGAAGGTGCCCGTTGAGAAGATTCTGGCAAACATCATCAGGATGCCATCTTCATAAAAGACGCCAGCCATCAGGCCCATTCTTGTGGTCGCCAGTCGTAAAGTGCAGCGCGCCCTGCCTGCTTCATTGAGCTGCGCGCCAGCTCATTTTTGTCCTTGATTGCCAGGCTGCTTTGGTCCTACTTGGCCTTTTTTGCGGCACTCTCTGCGGCCATCGGTCGTTTCTCGGTCCTCCGCTCCTCGGCTGTCAGATGCGGGTCCTTCCAGATGATGTTGGTATAGAGCATCTTGGGTAAAATCTTCTTAAACTCCACTCCCTCGCCAGAATACCATTTCGGGAACCATTCGTAGAGGTGGAGCCTGATAGTCTGGATGTAGACAATGAGCCCCTCAATCATCATGATGCCGATGTTTCCACCGATTAGAATGGCAAGGTTGTGGGTGTTCTCGTACGACTTGTTGACGGTGACAAGAAGCGCGACGTGCACAAGAAGCATGATGCCAAGTCGGGTATAGCTGATAATGTTGGAGAGAACCTCTATGATCCTTACAAGAATCACTTCGATTATGAGGCCCATGAGCCCGCCTCCCTCGCCATGCCCGTGAGCCTCGGCAATGTCTTCTTCCTTCTTGCCGCCGTAAATCATCACGGCTACAGTGGCAATGATAATTGGCGGTGCGGCCTTGGCGACGACCTCGACGGTGACCCACTTGCCAAATGCGTAGGTAAGCCACGGAATGGTTTCGGTATGGTGCTTGCCTCCGATTCCAAACATCCCGATAATGTCATAGCCGGAGCCGATGGCTGCCAGTATCAGTGCAAGCACTGCGCCGAACTGGATTATCGAAGGTATGTCGTGGGTATATGCCCTGAGCTTGTCATTTTCCTTGAGGCTCCTCGCAAGCCGGAGAAAGTATGCCATAAGCAGGTGGACTATTCCAATTGCCACTGATACCTTTAGAATCTTGATTACTTCTGGAAACGTCAGGTCAGATACGTTGAGGATTCCCACGATACTTCCCAGCGGGCCTACCAGCGGGCCTATAACCTGAAGCTCCGAAATGTGGAATCCAAAAAAATCACCAGTTGCAAGCCCGGCGATACTGGCAGCCGCGCCTGACGCGGCGATAAGGGTTCCCCAGGTTCGGATTGAGCCGTTGCCCCTGACCCTAAGGAGCATCCCGAGCCCGAACAGCAGAAGTCCGTGCCCGAGGTCTGCAAACATGAGGCCGTAAAACAGCGGCCACACAAACGCAATGATAGGCGTCGGGTCCACCTCATCGTATCGGGGAGTGCCCTGGGTCTGCGTTACCACCTCAAACGTCCGCGTGTACTTTTTGTTGGTAAGAAGGGTGGGCAATGTCTTCGACGGGTCGGCGAACCTGTCGAACTTGACGTCCTCGATGACCGACACATAGTCCTTTGTAAGGTCCTTGAACCGTTTTTCCATCGTGTCCGGAATGTAGCCCTGAATTACCGCAAAGTTCTCCGTTCCTCCGGGCTTTCGCGTGACTTCAAGCACGTCCTTTGCAGCCCTCGCGGCCTCGTGCAGCGAGAGGAGCTTTGGCAAAAGCTCGACGTTTAATTTTGAAATTGATTTTGAAAGTACCAGAGAGCGCGCCTCGAGTTCCTTTACCTTTGCGTGCGCCTGATTGTATGCGGTTTTCGGGTTCTGCGACATGCTCGACGGTATCTGCAGGGGCTGGGTGTCGAAGCTGCGTAACACCTTGATAATCCGCTCGGAATCATCCCTAGAGCCCACTGCGACAAGGGCGGACTTGGTGTCGTTAAGCCGGGTGACGACCAGCTGTATTCCCTCAAGGCTGCGCCGGATTTCGGCCTCATCTTTTGAGTCGATTACAAAGATTTCGGCGTAAAAGTGCTTTAGTTTTCGGAGCGAGCCCAAGTCGATGTTGAGACTTGCAGCCATGCCAAGCGCCGCCTCCACGTTCTTGTTCTCCTCGAGCTGCTTTGTGACGCTGCTCCGCTCGGAGAGCAATTCCTTTGGCTTGGCCAAAAGGCTGGCCGCGTTGTCCTCAAGTTTGGCTATAAAGTCCTGGATATCTGAAATCTCGTAGCTGGTCTTGCCCGTCGGCGCGCCCTTGAACATTGTTGCCATGACGCCGGTTTCAAGCGGAATGGAGAGGGCACGTATTACCTCATCAATATCCTGATAAAGCCTCTGGGCTTTGAGCAGGAGGTCGTCGAAATAGGGATTTGGGTGGTCAGAAGTTGTCTGGAGCGGATGAAACCATTCCAGCTCTGCTATCTTGCTCACGGCCTCCTGAGCCTCGACCCGGGGCAGAATTATTGCTGCCTTTTTCAGTCTGGCAAGTACCATATTGTTATTGCAAATTTTGCAAGGTAAAACGCTTTAAAATGTTTCCCTTTCTCAGCACCAGATGCTGACGTGTTCGGGGCGGCACCTGCAGGGCTTCGACAAAGGGCGGCAGAAAACGGCGTCATGTCGAATGAGCGAATTGACGTAAAAGAGAGAAAAGGAGAGGTATCAGTCCTACTGGCCTAGGATGATAAACATCATGACGATACCGTAGATAGCTATGGACTCTACCATACCTACGAAAATGAATACCTTTGACTGCATCTTTGGGTTGTCGCTGATAGCCGCAAGGCCTGCTGCTCCTACGAAGCCAAGGCCGACGCCTGCTCCGCCTGCCGCAAGGCCGAAGGCAAGACCCGCGCCAAGATATTTCGAGCCGGCCGCAGACGCGTTGGCGCCCGCGTTAGCACCCTGCGCAAAAGCCGACTCGCCAGAAGCCAAACCTGAATAACCAACTAGGGCAATAACTATAGCTGCCGCCGCTGAAAAAATTAACCGCTTAGAGTTCTTTTTCATTTGAGGGCACAGCGAATAATGCCATATTTAATTATAACGAGGTGCGAATTTTGTAAATAATTGTCAGGCCTTTGAGAGGGCCTTGGTCTTGCTTGAGGAAATGCCGTCCTTGATTTCCTGCACCATAGAGTCGCGTTCACTCTTGAGTGCAGCCTTTGCTTTCTCAAAGTAGGCGGAAATCTCGTCAGCAGCTGTATTTTGCTTGCTCACTTGGTGGACACCTTCTCCTGAATCAGGGGTGCTGCCTGTTTTTTCTGCTGCTCGGTATGCTGCATCTGCTCTGCGGTCTTTCTCTTGTCAAGTACCACTTTAACCTTCTTGAGTCGCACGAATTCTTCGCGCTCGCGTTCCTCAAGCGTGGCCTTGATAAAAATCATGGACTCCTGATACTGTGGAATTATCACGTATTCCAGCGCGTTGATAAGTTTCTGCGTGCGTTCAAGTTCCTTTGCCAGGCTGAAAATTGCATTCTCGTACTCGGCGGCCTTGCAAACGGCAGGGAGCATGGTCTTGATAAGCCTCGCCGCCTTGTCTACGGTGGCATTTGTCTCGGTAAACCCGTAGGACAGCTGGCTGCCTTCCTTGGTCTTTACCTGCAGGGTGGGGATCTTGACATCAACTATCCTGCGCACGTTGACGTCTACTTCCATAACGCTTGGCGTAGAGTTTGCAGTGGCCTCAAGCGTGCTTGTTCCAAGGCTCATGTACGAGTTGTAGACTGCGGTATATATCTCGCCCAGTGGGTTCCAAATGTCCTCTCTTGCCTTGTTGGCCTCTTCTATCATCTCGTCTATTTTTTTGAGGAGCACTTCTCGCTTGTCGTCGAGGATCTTGTGCACCATCCTTGCCACTTGCATCGAGCGCCTTATCTTGATAAGCTCGATTTTGGTTGCAGTTGCTCTTCTTCCAAAGGACATTCTTGCTAACCCTTCTTGTCTGACTTGTAGTACTGCTTGACGTGCTTTTCCTTTATCTTGGTAAGCTCTCCCTCCGGAAGGCTGGAGAGAACCTCCCACGCCCTTCCAAGGGTCTCGTCTAGCGGCCTGTTTTCGTCGGGTGCCTGCTTCAGGAAGTGAGTTTCAAACATGTCGCCCGCGTCAAGGTATTTCAGGTCTACGCCGGTAAGCCCGGCCCTGCCGACGATTTCGGCCAGAGCCCTCACCTCCTGCGCTCTTGAATAGGCGTCATATAGCTGGTTGCCGACCTCCATGTGATCCGACCTTGTCTTGCCTTCGCCTACGCCGTCCTTCATGAGACGTGACAGTGACATGAGCACGTTTACCGGCGGGTAGATGCCCTTTCTAAAGAGGTCTCTTCCAAGGACTATCTGGCCTTCCGTGATGTAACCGGTCAGGTCAGGTATTGGGTGCGTAATATCGTCTGCAGGCATCGAAAGAATTGGAACCTGAGTTACACTTCCGTTCTTGCCCTTCACCCTGCCTGCGCGCTCGTAATTGTTTGCAAGGTCCGTGTACAGGTATCCAGGGTATCCCTTCCTGCCCGGCACCTCTTCACGGGCTGCGCTAATCTCTCGGAGTGCCTCTGCATAGTTTGTCATATCAGTCAAAATAGCAAGAACGTGCATTCCAAGTTCAAAGGCGAGGTATTCAGCAACAGTAAGCGCAACCCGTGGGGTGATAATTCTCTCAATCGCTGGGTCGTCGGCAAGGTTCAGGAACAGCACCGAGCGCCTGAGCGCGCCGGATTCCTCGAGGCTGCGCTTAAAGTATTGCGCTTCTGAGTACTGGACACCAATCGCGGCAAACACCACCGCAAAGTCCTCCTTTGTTCCGACCACCGCGGCCTGGCGCGCGATTTGCGCGGCAAGAATGTTGTGCGGCATGCCAGAGCCTGAGAATATCGGAAGCTTTTGTCCCCTGACAAGCGTAAGCATGCCGTCAATTACGGAAACGCCGGTCTGGATAAACGACGTCGGGTACTCGCGCCTCTCGGGGTTCATCGGCTCGCCGTTGACATCCAGGAACTTGTCTGCAATGGGCTCAGGCAGTCCGTCGTTTGGTCTGCCTAGGCCATCAAACACTCTCCCCAAGAGTTCCTGCGAAACTGGCATCTCCATCGTCCTGCCAAGGAACTTGGCCTTGGTGCCGGTTATGGTGAGCCCAGTTGTGCCCTCGAACACCTGAACCACTGCCTTTCCGAATCCGACCTCCAGGACCCTCCCGAGCCTGCGTTCTCCGTCTGCAGTCTGGATCTCTACGAGCTCGTCAAACGAGGCCTTGGTTATCCCGTCAATAATCATGAGTGGGCCCTTGATCTCTGCTACCTTGGTGTACTCTACGCCTGCGCTTGTGGAGGTCATTTCAGGCAGAGACCTTCACCTCCTGGACTTGTCCGGTGCCCAGCTTGCGGAACTGTTCATCAAGTGACTTATCAAGATCACCCAGCTTTGCAAGCTGGTCTTCTGGGATCTCGAACTTGGCCTTTAGAAGTGACGTTATGATTGGCATCGCCCGGATGTCTGCAAGGGGCGTTCCAGCCCGCAGCGCCTTGAGCGCGTCCCTGTGGAACTTGACCATAAGCTTGACGAGTTTTATCTGCTTCTCTGGACTGCAGTACGTGTCGACTTTGTCAAATGAGTTCTGCTGGAGTATGCCGATCTTTATCATCCTGGCGACTTCAAGAACCAGCTTTTCCTCGTCTGGCAGCGCCTCTGGTCCAAGCAGCCTTACGATCTCCTTCAGGGTGTCTTCTCTCTGAAGTGTGTGGTAGGACTCTGCCCTCAAATCGTACCATTCGCCGCTTACGTTCTCTTTCCACCACTTGGCGACATCCTCAAGGTAGCCCGAGTAGGACTGCATCCAGTTGATAGACGGGTAGTGACGCGAGTATGCTAGCCTGGTGTCAAGCGCCCAGAAGGTCTTGATAAATCGGATGGTGTGTGTAGTCACGGGTTCCGTAAAGTCAGCGCCTGATGGCGAGACTGCGCCCACTAGTGTCACGGAGCCGGCCCTGTTTGGTGAACCTAGAGCCCTTACCCTGCCTGCCCGTTCATAGAATTCTGCCAGACGCGAGGCAAGATATGACGGGTATCCCTCCTCTGCGGGCATCTCTTCGAGCCTGCCCGACATTTCGCGCAGAGCCTCGGCCCAGCGGCTCGTCGAATCTGCCACAAGAACCACGTCGTAGCCCATGTCGCGGTAGTACTCAGCCATGGTAACACCGGTGTAGATTGATGCTTCCCTGGCAGCCACTGGCATATTGCTGGTGTTTGCAACAAGAACAGTCCGTTCCATGAGCGGCCTGTTCGAGCGCGGATCTATGAGGTGTGGGAACTCGACTAGCACTTCGGTCATTTCGTTGCCGCGCTCGCCGCAACCTATGTAGACCACCACCTTGGAATCAGCCCACTTCGCGATCTGATGGAGCGTCACGGTCTTGCCTGTCCCAAATCCGCCGGGGATTGCACCCGTTCCCCCTTTGGCAATCGGGAAATAGGTGTCTATTACGCGCTGGCCGGTGATAAGCGGAACCGTCGGGTCGTAGCGTTCTGCATAAGGCCTTGGCCTTCGCACGGGCCACTTGTGGTACATTGCAAGGGGCGTCTTTAAGCCTGCCTTTTCTGTGGTAGCGACAATGTGGTTGATGTCATAATCGCCTTCCGATGCGATGTCGATCAACTTGCCTCCCTTGTGAGTAGGCGGCACGAGTATGCTGTGAATTACAAGCGGCGATTCTTCGACCGTGCCCAGCACGGCGCCCGCTGCTACCTCATCGCCGTTTTTGAGGGCAGGCTTGAACCGGTATTTCTTTTTCATATCAACCGGCGTTGTAACTACGCCACGCCCAATGAACGCGCCAGACTTTTCGGCAATTTCGTCAAGTGGACGCTGGATGCCGTCATAGATTTTGCCGATGATTCCGGGCCCTAGGAGCACAGACAGCGGCTGACCTGTCCCGACCACCTGCTCGCCCGGCTTGAGACCTGATGTTGACTCGTAAACCTGAATGAATGCAACGTCCCCTGTAAGACGAATGACCTCGCCAATCAGTTTCGAGTCGCCGACCTCAACGGTCTCGTACATTTTGGCACTGGACATGCCGTCCGCTTTAACCGCCGGACCGCTGACCCAGACAATGCGACCTTTTGCAACCATTTTCTCTACTCTCCTCTGAGCATCTGGGCTATATTTTTCCTTATTAAAGGTTTGAGCAGCTCTATTCGTGAATCAAGCGTGTTATCAAAACTCATCGAGCCGTCTGCGGACTTTGTCCTCGTGCCGCCAAGTACGTCAATATACTGATCCGACACTCGCGCCTTGAGCTTTGGGTTCTTCTTTTGCAGGTCCGCAACTATTTTCTTTATCAAATCAGAGTCGTTCTTGTTGCATTCGACAATAATTTCATTATAGCCTACAGCAGCTGCCGAGTCCTCTATCCCCTTTGAAACAAGCGCACGGTACCCGTCGCTCTTGTTAGAACCAGCCAGCTGGGAGCGGGCCTTTTCAAAAGCCTCGTTAACGCCGTTTTCAATCACCAGCAGCTCTTTGTTTCTGGTCGCAAGCCTGCTTGAACCGACGATCTGCCGCTTCAGGTTCTCTGCCTGTTTTTTTGAGGCCTCGATAATGCGCGCACGTTCAGATTCGAGCTTGCCGCGGGAAGCTTCGAGATTCGAAATTGAATCACGGTAAGCAGAATCGATAGTTGATACAAGTTCGGATTCCTTTTGAGACAAAACTTTGGTAATTGCTCGCTCAAGAGCAGAGCTTGTACTCATTAATCGGAACTCCTTTGACGAACAAGATTTTAACCTTTGGTTGTCTGTACACGCTTTCTACCATTGTTCTGCTTTGGACCCGAAGGGATGTTTTTTGCCCCGTTGCCCGCACCCAGTGCCGCAAGACGGGCATCAAGCCTGCCTGCAAGAACCGACAGGCGCTTGAAGTGCCCTCCGTGCCAGTATACCTTGCCGCATGAGGAACACTGATAGAATTTGTCGTGCCTTGCAAGCAGGGGAACAGGGACCAGACCTTCTACCTGGGAAGGGTTTCTGTTCTCAAGAAGCCCGTTGCACGTCGAGCAGCGCGAGCCGGCTGAATTGCCTGGATCACCGTCGAGCGCGATTGATTTTACTCCGGCCTTGGCAAGAATATGAAGCAGATCTTCAAATTCGTTTTTGCAGTCCACAAGCACGCCGGGCCTGTTGCTTGCAACGATTCGCTTGAACAGCTCCCTGTCCGCAGTAAGGATTGTCCGGGCTTCGGCCTCACCGACCCGCATTACCTCGTCGTCATGTGTATGCGCAAGATAGGCGGTGTCAAAGCCAAAGGCGCGAAGTTTTCTCGCAACGCTTCCTAGCATAGCGTCCGCAAGAAACCTAGGCGGAGCCTGTTGAGACTGCTTATGAGCTGTCTTCAGAGGCAGATTCGCCCCTGCATACCTCACAGATAAAGCGCCCTTCGTCGTACTGCAATAAATCAGACCACTCGCTGCACTCGTCGCAATAGCCAGAGACTTTGGTCGAGGCCCGGGCCATGCCAAGCTCGCCCCTGATAATTGCGGCCTTTTCAGACACCACGTCGACAAGCTCGGGCGTAACCGCAATGACATCGGATGAAGAAATTATTCCGACGAGCCGGTTCTTGTAAACTACGCCGAGGCGCTTGATGTTGTGTTTCCGCAAAAGCCTCGCAGCCTCGGTAATGCTTTCCTCGCCCTCTATGGTGTGCAGTTCCTGCATTACATCCTTCGCCAGTATCTTGCTTGGGTTGTCACCCTTTGCCACACCGAGCGTAACGATGTCCCAGTCCGTAACTACGCCCGCCGGCTTGCCGTCGGCTCCCATGATCACAATGCTACCAATCTTCTCTTCTTTCATTTTGGCCGAGATGTCCTTGATGCTGTCCTTTGGCTCTGCGGTAACTACAGGGCTGTTCATGATGTCCCTGACAAGAACTCGCGTGGTCATGTTCGCGTCGGCGTGTTCTCTGGCGGGCTTCTTTACCACAGACAGGTACTCATTTTAATTGCCTTAATTACTTTTTGTGGAATCAGGCTGGCTGACTTGGTCCTCCATATCCTTGGGCGTCAGTCCTTGCCCCCTAGCAGCAAATGAGATTCTTGACTGGCCCGTCGGGAGAGTACGGACAAAGTCGTCCAGGCTAATTTGCTTGATTATGTCCGCCAGGTCCTCTGGCGCGCTTGCTTCCCCGGCAGCGTCCGCGCCTAATTTTTTTTCGTGCGACGCCAGAGCTACTAGTTCCGCCTTGGCCTTTTTGGCCGCGCTCATTGGATCCATGCCGCCCTGCTGAAGGACTGCATAGTAAATCGAGCGCGCCTTTACCGCGGACTGGGGCCCGCAGACAAGCGCGTACCTGTCTGCCGTAGCGACAATTCCGATCGCAAGCCTGATCTCCACGCCTTTCAGGTAGTTGCGCTTGCCTTCGATTACAAACGACCCCTTGGGAAGAAACTGACCGGTCGGGGCGCCCTTTTTTATCTGATCCGGCGAGACCCAGTAGGCGTCAGCACTTGTGAGCCCGTCTTTCCAGGCGCGGCTAAAGCCCACCGTGGCCTGAGCGACTTCATTTAGGCTGGCACTTATCTGCTCCGCGGCGGCCTGTCCGGCTGCGTTCTTGACTATGAAAAACGGAGACCCATGAACCTCAGCGTGGAAAACGATGTCGTCCTCGGTCAGGTGCTTTCTAACCAGCGCCGAGTTTGATGAAGCGTCGCGGCCTCCTATTGCAAGGTAGCCCTCTGTCGTCACAAACCATCGATAGCGCTCGTACCATTCTTTGCTTGACTGCTTCTGGACAATTACCTTCTTGTGAATCGCCGAAGTCTTGCTGCGGAGCTTGGCAATTTGCTCTGAAATCTTGGCGCGGGCCTCGTCTATCGAGGCGCTCCCCCTCTCGAGTTCCTTGGCCCGTGCAAAAAGAAGCGACGCGGTCTTGGCAAGGTTCTGCTGCAGCGGGACTTGCTGGTCGGATATTTCGATGTATTCTACTCCCTTCTCGCTTACCGTTCTTGCCAAGTGAGCACTGAGAACTTGCTGGAAATTGCCGTCATCGGATTCAGAATTACCCTGCATATAGGAAAGAGTCATCAGCTCGCCGGCTAGCTTCCTGATTTGCTCCGCCTTTGCGTTCACCGCATCCTTTGCCTTGTTCTGCTCGTCAAGGTCGTGCTCTAGTACCGCGATCTGCTTGTCAAGCTCGACCGTCTTGCTGCTTCGGCCAAGATCGAGTATTTCAGTGCTAAGCACACTATCGACCGCTTCCATAAAAGTATCCACGCGCGTGAATGGCAGCTTGGCGGCGGCCTGCGTGATTATTGGGAGTGCGTCAACCGGCTTGCTGGAACCGCCGCTCTCCTGCATTATTACGATTGGCTCGTGGTTCCGTCCGGTGCTTATGTCCGTTACAAGGTCTGTGACCACTTCGTATATGCGTGCGATTTCGTCTGCGGTGAGGTCTTCGACTTTCTTTGTATGGTCAAGGCCGGCCCGAAAAGCCGCCTCTTCGACGAACTTTTTGGGCATAGAGGTGCTGCGTCCGATCCAGCGAAGAATGTCCAGGTTTTTGGCTTCTTTTTTGAGCGACTTTAGCTGTTCAAGGGTGAGCTGAAAAACGTCAGTGCCCTTTGACGGGGGAAGAGCGTACCGGAGGCCTACCGCGAGCGTTCTGTGACGGACCTCGATTGAATTGAGTATCGACAGGATTTGCAGGTTTTCATCGCAAACGAGCAAGTTCCCGTCTCCGAAAAATTCCACTATTATTTTTCTGGCGCGACCGTCCAGCTGCCTGAAGGTAAGTATGACGATTCTTTCGCTGCCGGCCTGCTCAATGGATTCCAGTTTTGCCCGCTCTATCTCGCCGCGGAGCGAACTTTCAAGAGACGAGCTTGTTTCCTCTATCTGCTTGAACTTCAGTTTGGTAGTCCAAATTCCCCTGACCGAGAGGACCAATATGATGTCCTCCTGAGTCGGATGGTGAAGCCTGAGCAGAATCGAACTTCTGGTTATACTGTTGATTGCGCTTACATAGTATCCGGTGTTTGCGGCCTTTGATGCAATCTGGCTCACTATGTAGCGAACTTCAACCCCTGATAGCTCCACGATATTCAATGCCAAGTACTTTGCCGTAAATATTAAGTAAAAAGCACGGTATTTCTCGGCGGCTGAGCAGAACGCATTATTTTTCCAACGTGCCGCAAGGATTTTTACAGGCTACAATTTTAGAACATCAATTGCAGAAGCTGGACAGGGTCTACTATATGCGATCAGCAATAGGCGTGATCGCAGGTTTGGTAGCGGGCCTTGTTATCATGCCAGGTTTTGATCAGGTCACAGCAGTCGCCATCGCGGTCGTGATCGGGATCGTGTTTTACATCATTTCCCTCGTAGTCGCACGCGCTACTGCAAAGGACCTGCCAAAGGAAATGAACAAGAAAGTCGCAACTGACGGCCTGATACCGTACATGTTCATGCTCATTGTGTTCATGATAGTCATGTATACCGCCCTTCATCAGGGAAGCATTACACCTCTGAAGTAGCCCGCAGCCCGGCGACAGAAATTATTAGGGCGAGATTCCCACTGCCTGATGTGTGGGACTTTCGGACGCCGGGGATTTCTGACGAGTTGTTTGAGCGGACGGAACAGGTTCCGATAACAAAAGAGGACGTCAGGGCGATTGTAATTAGCAAGCTGCGGCTCAAGGAGGGATTTTCCGCGATTGATGTCGGCTGCGGGAGTGGCAGCATAACGGTCGAGCTGTCCATGCAAACTGCGCCAAACGGAATAGTCCATGCTATCGACTTTGACCAAAACGCCGTGGAGCTTACAAAGCGCAATATTGAAAAATTTGGCGTTAGGGCAAACGTGTTCCTTGGCAAGGCACAGGACTTGCTGCCCACGCTGCCATCCGTCGAGGCCGTTGTCGTCGGTGGCACGTGGGGAGACACACGTCAGGTAATAGCCCTTGCTGCAAGCCGGCTAAAGCCAGGCGGCCGAATCGTAATCGATACTATCCTCATTGAAACCGTGTATCACGCGCTTGCAGCCATAAGCGAACTTGGTCTCGAAGACATCGACATAACCCAGGTGACGATTTCAAAAGCGAGAAAGGTCGCGACAGGCACAATGATGCTTGCCCGAAACCCCGTAACAATTATCGCCGCAACGAAGAGGTAAGAGTGAGCAACCGGATCTCTTATCTTGTCTTTGAGAGCCGGGCCATTGCAAAGTCAAGGTAGCTCTTGTCAATATCAAACCCGACAAATGAACAGGAGATTGAATCCGCGGCTACGGCCGTAGAGCCGATGCCGCAGAACGGATCGGCTACAAGACGCGCCTGTCCGTGAAGCCGTATGCACATCTCGGGAAGTCTTACCGGAAACGTAGCAGGGTGTGGGCGGCTTGCTCTATCCTGTATGGTTTCATAGGGAATAAACCACGTATTTCCCCTGTCGCGCCTGTCTGCCAGCGCTTTCTTCCATCGGCCGATATTGCTCTTGTCCTGGTATGGTACTCCTGTTGCAAGCTTGTCCAGTTTTCTCGTCCCGTTCTTGGTGAAGTGAAAAATGTACTCATGGCAATCGTTAAGAAAGCGCGCACTTGAAACCGGCTTGAAATGGCCGACTGCGATGTCGCCGGAGATGTTTGGGTAGTTACCGGCATCGGTTTTGGAAATTGCGATTGACTTTATCCAGTGGATCACGTTCTGCAGAGAAAAGTGTCGCCTGAGCCGGCTCGCAACGTCAAGTGCAATCCACTGGTCTGACGGCCTGTTTCCTACGTTAAGAAACAAGGACCCGTCGTCGGCAAGGACGCGCTTTATTGCCACCCCGGCCTGCTCTATCCAGTCAAGGTAGGCCTCGCGCGGGAGGCTGTCCCTGTAAGCGCTGTAGGCTACTCCTATGTTGTAGGGAGGAGAAGTGACAACAACATCGACGGAGCGCTGCTGCAATACCTGTTCAAGTCCTGAAACGCAATCCATGTTGTAAAGTGAAATGGAGTGACTGCCTCTATCCAGGACCGCGTAGGGTTTTATCGCGCACACCAATTGTCTGAGCATTCGCATGGCACGATTTATCCCTACCGGAATATTCTGTATAATTCTCCTGAAACAAAGGCATTTGCCGTTTAAGAGATTCATTGTGCATTGAATTGCACGTAGACATTGGCGGATCTATTAGCGGACGGGGAGAAAGGTCTGAAATCGTCCTGTCTCCATCAGTGCAGAAGATGCGGCATAATTTATGATTGCCATCAGTCGGTGTGCGGCATGCCTTTTGACAGCGGGCGCTGCTCTGCATGCGCATACTTGCCTGCTAGCCTCATGAGCGGACAGGCTGCCTAGCGTCCAGCAATTACGTGCGCTTGATCGTCGGGTGCTGAACGTCGTTCTGCAGTATTGGAAGATGGGTGAGATTATCGCTGCACAGCGGGCATCTGGCAATGCTGTCGCTCTTTGTTGAGGAGGCTGACCAGAAGCAGTAGTCGCAAATAAGAAACTCGCGCACTGTTGCTGGAGTATCAGAGGAAAATTCATCCGACGGGCCGCAGGCCTCAATCTCTTCTAGTAAGCTCGGCATCCTGAGCAATGTTGAGCCTAAAATATTAAGGATCTGTGGTGAGTTGTTACGCTTCATAGTATGCGCAGAATGGTATAGAACTCGCAGGTTCCTGAACTGCAGGAATCAGATCATGTGTTCAGCATGGCGAGAGAATAGCAGTTGAGTGTAAGATCCATAATAATGTCATATAGCAAGACACCCCAGACCTTTTATGCGCTCGCTATAACAAAGCCGACATGAGCAATGTAGCCGCGGTACGGCCGCATATCCAGAATGGATTTAATTTACTGGGAGCAAGAGCACAAAGAGATTCCGCGCCGCCAAAATGTGCAGGCTGTGGCATGCTAGAAAATGTCGCCCCGTCGGTCATCGCTGAAAGAGCTCCGTACTTTTGCATCCGATGCTGCAACTACTTGGACACTAACGGCGCGATTTCAGCATAGCGACTAGACGCTTGACACCCTAGCCCTCTGGCCTTCAATCCACAAGTAAAGCGGAAGCGAGATCTTTCCTAGGTGGTCAAACCTTGCTTTCTCTGGATGACCATATTTTTCAAACCATGCGGGAAGCACAAAATCGGAGACCTTGACCCCATCAATTTCGTAAATGTACTTTGAATCGCGGGAACATGGTTCGCAAACTTCCTGCTGGTAGAGGTCGTAGCCTGTCCTGGAGGGTATCATTGCGTACAAGTTGCCGCCGGGGTTGGCAAGCATTTCCAGAATCTCCTGGCTCGCCATGACAGTCCACTCCAGCCCGTCTGCAGCAATGCTCTCAAGGAACAATCGTGCCTCCGGCACTGAGTCACGGTTGATTACATGATACGCAGGGTTATCCGTCTCGCTCTTGTCTGATGAAATAGTTATCCACCAGGTCCCGCTCTCCAGTTGCTTGCCTTCCGACCAGATTTCAAGCTGGGCAGTCCTGCCCCATGCAGGGGCAAAATGCTCGTTTACCTGTCGCTCAATTGCCGCACGCGCCTTTTCAACTGCATCATACTCGAGGGTGCTGTAATTGACAATGCAGATCTTTACCAACCCGGTGGATTTCTCCGCTCAATGAATTAAACATAGTGGATATGGCACTAGTTTCATAACACAATGTAGTATTAGAAATCTTTCAAAATTAGGAATGTTGATGGCGCTTGGCGATTCTGCATCAACGACCTAGTCCAGCCCTTGCCGTCAAAGTCGGTGTTTTCTTTCGATGCAGGTTTGTTTCCGTCGCCGCCAAGCGCCAGCGTCAAGCGTCAGTAGTCGGCGATTTCATCTGCTTATAATTAGAGATTCTTGCATAAAAGGTTTGTGGGGTTATACTTTGCCATGAAAATGACGCCTTCCGTACAGTATATTGCATATTACAGACGCGTTATTGTAATTCCTATCAGCGCTCTGGCTAGATTTATTTTCTAGCAGATTTGCTTGTGCCAAGGCTGTTCGGACTAGGTTTATGAGAAGCCGGAGCAGTTCAGCTTGTATGCCAAAATTGCTCGTTCAGAACATCATTTCCCGTCGCTTGGCCTCTGGAGGCTGCAGCAGGCTTCTTTTGGGTGACGGAATAACCACGCAGGACTTTTCCGTCGCCAGGATACCAGGGCTGATTGAAGGAATGTCAGTTGGCGCGAAGGAAATAAAGCGCGAGCTCCCTGCGATGGGTGCTGCCATTAGCGTGGCAAAGAACCTTGACGAATACGATTACCGCATTTGCCTACAGGTTCAGTCAATGGCTGACTCGCCCGCAAAGCTGGAACTGCAAAAACACAGGATAGCCGCGGTCGCATCCTTTTCAAAGTTAGTCGAACTCGTAATTACCCGCGATCAGGAGGCTCTGGTCAAATGGTCTAGTCTTGCCGGGAGACTGCTCGAGTCGGCCTCTGAGACGATGCTAAAGGTCACGACCAACCCGAAAATGAACATCGTTCCGGGCAGAATCAGAGAGGCTATGGAGTTCTTTGGAGTTCCCGAGGAGGAGGTTGAAACCTCACTCATGGCCTTTTACGGCATGTCCAGGTGAGGCTTTTGTACCGTCGCGCGATCTATCGCAAGCAGGCATTTTCGAAATAGCGAGACCAGCAGCATAACATCCTTGGTGTTGGGAGAAGCCCTGACAATGATCCGGCGCGCGGCATGGTCCAGCAGTCTCTTCTTGTGATCATCGTAGCCGCTTGCATCTGCGGCCTTGCCCACATAGCTCAATAGTAGGTCCAGGTCCTTTTTTGTTGCAGGGTCTATCCTTTTTTTGGTCGGCGGGGTTGCGTCGCTGACCGTGTCATGCTTGGAGATTTCGTACAAGAGAATCGCAAGGGCATGGGCTATGTTCATTGTTCGGTATCGGGTGCCAGTTTCAATTGAAGTGACGATGTCGCACAGAGCCAGCTCCGCGTTGTTGAGGCCCGACGCTTCCCTTCCAAGCAACAGACAGACCCTCCTCTTTGATTGCACGAGGTTGCTGACCATTAAGGCGCATTGCTCCGGACTTGTCCTTGCACGCAGCACGTTGAGCCTGCTTGTGGCATAGATGGCCGTTGTCCCAAGCAACAAGTCACATCTTTTTTTCAGCTGGCCCACCGAGTTAAGGCGCTCCGCGTTTGAGAGTATCTGCTTTCCATGTGTAGAGTACTTTACTGCCTCATCGCTGTCAAACGAGGGATTCACCAGGTACAGCCTGCGCAGCCCAAAGTTCTTCATGAGCCGTGCCACGTGTCCGACGTTGACAGGATACTGGGGTTCTACCAGCGCAATTGAAAGAGGCACTCCTAGACTTCTCGGGCGGAACCTTGTACTTCGAGATATAATACTGTGCCCGGGCTGTAAAGGGCCGTCCTCTTCACTCCTTGGTTTATATCAAGAAGCCGACCGAGTTCGCAGCAGCTGGAATTGGCAAGAACTGGGCTTGGGCCTCTAGATATTGTGCGCTGGACCTTCAGGCGCGGAGGCAGTGACATTGTGAAACTCTACGATGCCCTTGCGCCCCTGATGCAGCTGGCTACCGGAGGCGATATGCTCAACTTTGGTCTATGGCAAAAGGGCTCGACTTTTTCTCCCCGTGAGGCTCAGGACAGCCTTTGCCTCATGATAGGTGAGCTCGCAGAGATGGGCTCAACTCCCGGAGTGGTGGTTGACCTAGGAAGCGGCCTGTGCGCGCCGGCGCTCAAATGGAAATCACACTATCCCCACCAAGAGATTTGCTGCGTCAACATTAATTTCAGTCAGCTTGCCTATGCAAGGAGGCTACACTCGGCGCTGCCTTCCGGCGGTCAGGGGGTCGTTTCCTCTTTTTCAGATACTGCGCTCTCAATGGTCAATTCAAACGCCTCTGAGCTGCCATTCGCAGACTCGTCAATAAGCAGGCTAATTGCGCTCGAGTCGGCGCAGCACTTTAGGCCGTTTGCGCAGTTTGTCAGAGAATCCGAGAGGGTGCTTGCCCCCGGAGGGCTTTTGGTGATTGCAATCCCGATACGGTCTAGAAAATGCAATTTCCTGCGGCTTGGCATGCTGTCCCTGACATGGTCCTCAGAACACTACACCGGCGAGTTTGTTAGAACAGCAATTCAGGGCGGCAGCCTTCAGATAGAGTCCTACACGAGCATCGGGCGGAGCGTATACCAGCCACTGGCTGAATACTATGTGCGGAACAGGAATACGCTGAGAGGGAGGATTTTACAGCGATATCTTCCCGTTGTCGAGTGGCTCCTGTATCGGTCTATTTTGAAGATGAATGCGCTTTCAAGGGAGGGAATGATAGACTATGTGCTGATAAAAGCTCGCAAGCGCTCTCTGTAGCAGCCTCGTTGACACTTGCTGCATATTTTCTATATAGATACGCGCAGGGAAGTTTATTGCCCCCGTTTCAAGAAGTAGGCGCGTGCCAGTAAATTCTTCTATGATCTTTTCATATGTGTCGCTAGCTGCGGTTGCTATTACAATCTCGCTTGTAATGGTCTCGGGTCATCAGCTGGTCGGCGCGACGGATACGGATGCCAGCAGCAGAATGGTTAACCTGACAATTTCAAGCACAAGTATTAACAGGACGCAGGTAATGCTTCCACCTCAAATTGTCGCCTATACTCAGATTCACATAAGCAACACGCTGAGTGTTGCAGTTCCGGGTCCCTTTGAGCAATTGGTGCATGTAGACAGCTCCAAGTTATTTCCAAACGAGGCACCCAACCTGCAGAACATCGAGTTCTTTGACGTACACGGAAACGTGATTCCAAGCTGGATGGAGTCAGGAAATAGCTATGCCTCAAAGGACACCGTCTACTGGCTAAAGCTTGCAAACGGAATAGCTCCAAGCTCGACCGTAGCAGTATACATGGGGTTTGCGCCGACAAACGTCAACTTGCTCAACAACCTCACGACTGGCGAGGCGCCGCAACTGTCGCAGGTGTACGGTCAGTACGACAACGGGAAGAACATCTTTAGGTACTATCAGCGATTCGGAGGGCTTGGATCACTGCCGTCCGGCTGGAGCGCAATCGACTCCACGGGGAATGTTTCAAGCTCATCCGCTTGCCAGCCTGCATTCAGCCCCGACCACGCCTCGATTAGCTCCAACTCCAGTCTTTCCTGCGGCATATACGCGGACTCGGATGTACTGCGCACAAGCGACTACCCGCTTGTAGTTGACATGTTTGGGTCATTGTATTCAATCGGGCAGGGAAATTATTCCCAGATGGGATACTACACTGACGCCCCCGCGATTTCAAGCGAGCTTGCAGGCCGGGGTGCGACTGCTTCTTATGCGCTCAAGGTCCCGGGATATATTCCGGGTTCCGGCTCGCCGACTGGCATCCGCCTGGTGAATAACGGACCAGAGTACCAGACAGACTATGTTGATTCGAATTCGAACAAGGTATATTCCATCTACGTTTCAAACTTTCACTCAGCCACGCTGATGACTGGCTATATTTCCCAGTACACATCTGACAAGCTTGGTCAGGGCAGCTTTGCCGAACTTGCGATCACCACCCACGGCTCGGGGTCGCAGCAGTTCCCGGCCAGGATTTACTGGCTCGATTCCCGAGCCTATCCTCCACAGGGCGCTATGCCGATGGTGTCTCTGGGCGCAACTTACTACAAGAGCACCACTGCACTACAGTGCGTTCCTTCAAAAATAATCCTGGGCTCCTCTGTCAGGTGCACGGCCACAGTTTCAGGTTATTCGCCCAACCAGGCAAACCCTCTTTCAACCCAAGTGTATCCAAACGGGACGATAACATGGTCCGGCGACGAGCAGCGCGCCTTCTCGCCCTCGTTTGTGTGCAAGCTTGCAAACGGAACCTGCTCGGTGGTTTTCGCTCCGACCAATGTTCTAGCAACCTCTGTAGTAGCAGCCTACAGTGGTGACGTGTTCAACGACAGGGGTAGCACAGTCTATTCGCTTGGAATTGACAGGGCTCATACCGTCATGTCGGCATTCTGCCTCCCATCGCCGGTGCCTGCAAACTCGACTACAACGTGCAATGCCGTTATCCGCGGCATTGCACCTAGCGGGCCGGTTATCTTCACCACGTCCAGCCCCACAGGATCGTTTACTCCGTTAGGCGGGCAATGCGTGATATCAGTCTGGGGCTGCTCGATTGGATACAGCGACACGACAGGCGGGCCTGCAAACATCACTGCATCCTACACGGGCGATGTGAGCAACATGCCGGCTTCAGCAGGAACTACGCTTACCATAACCGGCTCGACCAACGTCCCAGAGTTTCCATTCAGCACCCTGTCACTTGTAGCTGCAATCTCCTCGATGGTGGCGATCCTAGCCGTCGTGAGGGCAAGGCGTCCTGAAGAGAATTAGCTTGAAAAAGGCTAGAACTGATGCGACTCGAACATCATGGGGTTCGTCTCGGTTGCAAGATGGTCCGCTTCGGCGTGAGTCCTTGCCGCCTTTGAAATTAGCTTTGCAACATAGCCGTCAATCCCGAGAGTTGCAGCCAGCTCGGAAGGCGAGATTTTTGCCAGCGCATGCAAGGTAAATCCGTGTCTGATTAGGGCGTCCTTGATGCCGTTTGCCAGATCCAGTGTATGTATACTTGCACGCATGTCAAGTATCGCTTTACAGGACTTGCATTAAAGCAGATGTGCGGATATTTCGAGAGGTTTGTACCAGAAGTTAAGACGCGGAATGGTCTTTTGCAGGCTGCGGATTATTTTGATTATATAATTATCGTCTATATTGTTCGCATAGAAGATTATTGACCCACACTTGAACATTTAAGAACACCTTTAGGGCAGTTTTCAACAAACAACGTGAGAACGCTGCATTGATGGGACAGCTTGCCAAGAACATCTTGGGTGGGACTACGATAATCGAAGAAGATGTTCGGTCTGTCAGCAGCATATTTTCTAAACAAATCGCAAGCCTGGCGCTTTCAAGCGGAAAAAAGGTGGCATACCTGACGACTGGTTTGAAGCAGGACATTGTCGACTCGGCCAAGGTCTTCAGGTTTGAGCTTGATGGATGCGTCGAGGAGCTGCGCACAGAAATGTTCAGCCTATCATCACACCAGAACCTGAGGGAGGCAGACCTGATAATCATTGACTCGTTCTCTGTGTACATCTTTAGCAAGACCGAGGCAGAAATAGTGGAGCTTATCACAGAAATCTGCAGGGCCTCAAAGGAGGGCAAGAGCTTTGTGCTCACATATGAGGCGAGGATGCTCCCGAGCACCATCGACGCCTACATCAAGTCGGTGGTTGACACGATTATTACCATCAAGGCTGACTTTGTCGGCAGCAAGATAAACAGGCTGATTTTTGTGCAAAAGATCCGTGGGGGCAAGCCGTATGACAAGCTGGTCAAGTTCACCGTCGAGAACGACGGCATCCAGATTGACACGAGAGAACTTATCGGCTAGCCCTTGAGGTTGTCGAGCACGTGCTCCAGCTCAGGGTCGCTGGTCAGTTTTTCCATAAAACCCTTTACTATCTGCCGGGTTGTCCGCTGTGCGGCGCCTTCGCCCCTGTGCTGGACATTTACTACGTACTCGTAGACAAAAGGGCTGATGTAAATTGAGCAGACGTCGGCGACCCAGGAGAGCAGGCTTGTGGTTGTCTGGTCTTCAAGTATAGCCTGTCTCTTTTCCTCAAACATCCTGCCGATTATCCTTACGTTGTAGAGGTGTAGCTTTTTGCCTGTGTTCTTGTCTATTCCTGTGAAAAGGATCGACTCCCGCTCGTCGTAAACAAGACCGAAGGAGGCGCTTGAGGGGATCTTGACGTGCCGTGACTTTTGAGAATACGCAAACACTTCGTCCATGAGGGCCTTGAGGAGTGCGTAGAACCTCTTCGTGCCCTCCTCCTTTTCCTGAGCGCTTGGCCTTTTGCCTAGGAGCCCGACCACGGTCTATGACAAGGGGCAGATGGTGAAATGCCGATAAAAACATGGCGCCCGCGGCGGAGGCGCTGGCCTTGAGAGCATGGATACAAAACTGTAATATATGCGACTTTGGGTGAAAAAGGAGTTAGAAGTTTTCCGAACCAATCGTGGCAGTAGTCCATTTCAATGATTTTACCAGACTATTTGAGAAAGTTGACTATTGGTTCTAAGTATCGTCCTCAAACTATCTCAACAATGACAGCAATCATGTCACTCCACCAGGAATCCGCAACATCACGTGGCAACTTTACGACCGGTCAGAGCTGGGGAGCATTGAGGAAGGCTTGGAAGGGTTACAGGATCGCCAAGGTTAACGGCGACAATGGTAAGATGAAGGAATATGCCCTCAAGATCCGCAAGCTTCAAGGCGAACTGGGAATAAGCGTTGCATCATTTCCGCACCTAGGCCTAAACTAAGTGCGGAAAGCCCACCTTTTTCAACTATAAAACGACGCCTGTGCGCCGCCAAGCTGCTGTTTGAGCTTGTTCTCTATTTGCCCCTTTGGCAATGCACCTATCATTACATCTACTGCCTTGCCATTCTTGAAGATAATCATTGTCGGGATGCTCTGAACGCCAAAGCTACCTGAGACAAGCGGGTTCTCGTCGACGTTTAGTTTTCCAAATACGACCCTTCCTTCATATTCGTGCGCTAGCTGCTCGATTATGGGTCCGACCATCCTGCAAGGGCCGCACCAGGGCGCCCAGAAATCCACAAGCAATACAGGGTATTTTGCCAGCTCGGTTGCAAAGTTATGGTCCGTGAGCACGACCGGGCCGGTCGGCGCAGATGCCCTAGCAGCTGCTTGGCGCTGAAGTTCTGCCAGCTTCCTGCGGTTTATTGCTTCTATTTCCGCGTCTACGTCTCCTGAAACGGGCGGTTCCATAAGGCGAGGAACTATCGTCAGCATGTTCTATAATCGTTTTGAGGTATCGTGCGAAGCATTAAAAAGTCCCAGACCGACCAGCCTATGTGTTAGTATGGCGAACAACGCCGCTGGCATCGCATTGACGGCCTTTATTGTTGCTGTTGCGGTAAGTTTCGGCTATTACCAGTTCCTGTATCTTCCTGAGGCAAACGCAAAGCCTGTTCTCCCAAGAGCCATAACAGATCCGACTGATACCACCAAGGTCACGATTGTCCCCGGCGCATCCGTCCAGTCAAACACACGCAATTTCGAACCCAAGGACGCCAGGGGCGCTATTGGCCTAGCAAACAGGGTGACCTGGACAAACACCGACAACGTTCCTCATACAGTCACGTCAGACGACCACTACAAGGATGCATACAGTGGCTCGTTTAACAGCCTTGACCAGCAGGACAACGTCCCGGGCGGATACCTTTTGCCTGGCAAGTCGTTTACCTTCGTCTTTACCAAGGTAGGTACCTACTCTTACCACTGTGAGCCCCATCCGTGGATGCAGGCAAAGGTCGATATCATAGAGAACTTTGCATAGGCTGGAAGGAAATTTTTTTATTATCTTTGCACGAGCGAGAACTGACGGGCTTGGAAGAGAACGACGAAGTTGAGATAGTAGAAGGGCCTGAGGAAGAGCGTGAAACAATTGCCGTCGAGGCAAAGGACGAGGAAGAGGCAGAGGCCTTGAAGTCCGAGCTTCGGACCGTCAGGGAGGAGCTAAAGAAATCAAAAGAGCTGGCCGACTCGAACCTCAGCAAGGTGAAGTACCTCATGGCCGATTTTGACAACTATAGGAAGCAGATGGACAGGCACCTTGCCTCAAAAGTCGAGTCTAACAAGGCAGAACTCCTCCTAAAGTTCGTCAACATACGGGATGATTACATCAGGGCGCTTGGCGTGGCAAAGCAAAAGAAGGTTGACTTGGTGGTTGTTGAGGGGCTGGAGGGAATACTGAAGAACATTGACTCGCTCCTGGCGTCTGAGGGCGTCGTCGAGATAGAGGCCGCAGGCACGCCTTTTGACCCGAACGTCCACGACGCCATTGCTTTTTCCCATAGGGCAGACGTACCGGAAAACACTGTCACCTCCGAAATCAGGAAGGGGTACATGCACAAGGACAAGGTGCTGCGCCCAAGCATGGTCGAAATTTCACGCAGGCCTTCCCACTAGGTATGGACGAAAGCCAGCAGGACGACAGCCGTTTTGTGGAAATAGTGTTGCCTCGTTCAGCTATTATGCAACAACCCGAAAGATAATTAAAAATAACCATATTGCGACTAGAAGGACGGACTTTAAAACTAGGAGCACAAGAAAATGGGCAAAATAATAGGTATAGACCTTGGAACTAGCAACTCTGCGGCCGCTTCCATGATTGGGGGCAAGCCGTCAATTATCCAGGCCGCCGAAGGGACCTCAGTGGGGGGCAAGGCGTTCCCATCCGTTGTGGCATTTACCAAAGACGGTCAGCTTATCGTCGGCGAGCCTGCACGGCGCCAGATGATTTCAAACCCCGAAGGAACCGTAATTGCGGCAAAGCGCAAGATGGGGACGGACTTTAAGTTCAAGGTGTACGGCAAAGAGTACACCCCCCAGCAAATCTCTTCCTTTATACTCCAAAAGATAAAGCGCGACGCCGAGGCATTCCTTGGCGAGACCGTTGACAGGGCGGTTATCACCGTCCCCGCGTACTTTAACGACAACCAGAGGCAGGCGACAAAGGACGCAGGCGACATCGCGGGGTTAAAGGTCATTAGAATAATCAACGAGCCGACTGCCGCATCGCTTGCTTATGGGCTTGACAAGGCAAACAAGGACCTGAAGATAATGGTTTTCGACCTTGGCGGCGGGACGCTTGACGTTACCATCATGGAAATGGGCGGGGGCGTGTTTCAAGTAAAGAGCACTTCCGGCGACACCCAGCTTGGAGGAACAGATATGGACAACGCCCTGGTAGAGTTTGTCGTCCAAGAGTTCCGGAAGCAGTCGGGCATCGACGTCAGAACCGACAAGGCCGCAATGATGAGAATCCGCGAGGCCGCCGAAAAGGCCAAGATAGAGCTTTCAAACGTCGTCACTACTGAAATCAACCTGCCGTTTCTTGCATACGACCA
This sequence comes from Nitrososphaera sp., assembly GCA_039938515.1. Classification (NCBI taxonomy): domain Archaea; kingdom Thermoproteati; phylum Nitrososphaerota; class Nitrososphaeria; order Nitrososphaerales; family Nitrososphaeraceae; genus Nitrososphaera; species Nitrososphaera sp. Next base: position 219,566 of record JBDUUL010000024.1, read on the forward strand.
GAGCGCGGGTCCCAAGAACCTTGTGCTTCCGCTGACGCGTGCAAAGCTAGAAGAGCTTTTGAGGCCGATAATTGAGCGCTGCAGGCAGCCCATGATGCAGGCCCTGCAGGACGCCAAGCTCACTGCCGCAGAAGTTGACAAGATAATCCTAATCGGCGGCCCGACGAGGATGCCCATGGTAAGGCAGTTTGTCGCCTCGGTCACAAACAAGGAGCCGGAGCGCGGCATTGACCCGATGGAGGCTGTGGCGATGGGCGCGGCTATTCAGGGCGCGATTATCTCGGGAGACGTTTCAACTGACATACTCCTCGTGGACGTAACGCCGCTGACGCTTGGGGTGGAGGTTCTTGGCGGGCTAAAGGAGCCGCTCATAGAACGCAACACCACGATTCCCACAAAGAAGAGTAAGGTCTTTACAACTGCCGCAGATTACCAGACGGCCGTCACGATTCATGTCGTGCAGGGCGAGCGTCCAATGGCGTCCGACTGTGTGTCACTTGGTATGTTCAACCTCTCGGGCATTCCCCCGGCGCCAAGAGGCGTTCCTCAGATCGAGGTGACTTTTGACATCGACGCCAATGGGATACTCAACGTGGCGGCAAAGGACCTTGCAACCCAGAAGGAAGCCAAGATAACTATCACCGCGAACAACAAGCTTTCAAAGGATGAAATCGACAAGCTAAAGCGCGAGTCCGAGCAGTTTGCAGATGCGGACAGAAAGAAGAAGGAGGACGCAGAGCTCAAGAACGAGGCGGACAACCTTGTCTATGCGGCCGAAAAACTGGTCAAGCAGGATCTCAAGGACAAGGTCAAGCCGGAGCAGGCTGAGAGGATAAACAAGCTGTCACAGGAGATAAAAGACGCCCTTGCGGCAAACAACTCAGAGACTGTCAGGGCGAAGATTCAGGAGCTCAAGACAGCGCTAGGTGAAGTTAGCGCCGAGGCTTACAGGAATGCGGGAGCAGATCAGAGTCAGCAGCCAGGTTATGGCCAGACTGGACCGGAAGCAGGCCAGTCCTCAGCAAGCTACAGCGAGCCTGGCGCGGCAAGCGCCGGGCCAAACCCGTCGCCATAGCAGTCAGATGAGGCGAGCAGTGGCCGGGTCGCCTATACAGATATACTTCAGGCTTCCCCTTCTGATCGCTCGGGCTGCTAGGTGGAACATAAATGAGCAACAATAAACGCGACTATTACGAGGTTCTCGGCCTTCAAAAGAGCGCAAGCAAGGACGACATAAAGAACGCCTATCGCAAGCTCGCGCTGCAGTTCCATCCCGACAGGAACAAGGCTTCCGGGGCGGAAGAAAAATTCAAAGAGATTTCAGAGGCGTACGCCGTCTTGTCGGACGACGAGAAGCGCAAGCGCTATGACACGTACGGCCAGGTGGGAAGCGAGGAAGTGTTCCGCGGCTCCGAGTCCAACTTTGACGAGGTGTTCCGCGATATGGGCTTTGGCGGGTTTCGCGATATTTTCGATCAAATGTTTCGGGGGGGTGGGGGTTTTGGAGAAAACCTTTTTGGATTTGGAGGGGGCCAGCAGCGCAAGGGCAGGGACATTGTACTTGATGTAGACATGTCGCTGGAAGACGTGCTCCGGGGCCGCAAGCACGAGGCAGAGGTCCCGCGCCTTGAGAAATGCGGGACATGTGCAGGGTCTGGAGCGGCGCCCGGCTCAAAACCCCGGAAATGCAGCGTCTGTGACGGGCAGGGGCAGACGAGGAGGGTTTACAGCCAGAACCGCTACTCGACGTTTGTGACGCTTGAGCCCTGCAGGACATGCAGGGGCCAAGGGCAGATAATTGACCGGCCATGCGAGGCATGCCGCGGATCCGGCAGGGCACGCAAGCTTCGCAAGATAAAGCTCGATATCCCGGCGGGAGTCGAGGACGGCATGGCGCTTCAGGTTCGCGGCGAGGGCGAGGTTTCAGAATCCGGGATTCCCGGCGACCTTGTGGTCAGGATTCACGTCAAGCCAAACCCGGTGTTTGAGAGAATAGAGGACGGCCACCTGCTCTACAACCTTGAAGTGAAATTTACGGACGTTGCGCTTGGAAGCGAGCTCAAGGTTCCCACACTTGACGGCCACGGCGAAAAGGTAAAGCTATCACCAGGCACTCAGCCAAATACCATAGTCAGGCTCAAGGGCAAGGGGCTGCCGAGGTACGGCAGCTTTGGCAGGGGCGACCAGCTTGTTCGCGTCAATGTTAAGGTTCCAACAAAACTCAGCGACAGGCAAAAGTCGCTCCTAAAGGAGCTTGACAGGGAGCTCGAAGTTTAAATATAATCTCGGCTGATAAACCATATGTCCTCACCGTTCGACGAGTTTTTCGGAAGAAGAAGGAGACGCGACTCCTGGTTTCCAGACATTGACGAGATGATGAGAGAGTTTGACCGCAACTTCCAGAACATGTTCAAGAACTTCGAGCAGCAGATCCCAAAGAATCTCGTCAAGGAGCGCAAGCTGGACGACGGGTCGGTAGTTAGGGAGACTGGCCCCATAGTGTGGGGATACTCGGTGAAGATAGGACCAGACGGCAAGCCTGTTGTCCGCAAATTCGGCAACATTGACGCTTTTCCAAACATGCTTGGCGGAGGAGTCGCTGTAAAGGAGGAACGCGAGCCTCTCATTGACGTGATAAAGGGAAATGACGACCTGAGGGTGGTCGCAGAAGTGCCGGGGGTAAGCAAGGACGACCTCCGCGTCAGCGCGACGGAGAGCAACGTCACAATCGAGTCGGTTACCGGCGAGCCGCGCTATCACAAGCGCGTCGAACTGCCGGAGCAGGTGGACCCAAAGACTGCCAAGTCCAGCTACCGTAACGGGATACTCGAAGTATCGTTCAAGCTGAAATCAACCGGTTCCGGCGGAATTCCGATAAACATAGAGTGAGTGCCCGTCCAAGCAAGAATATATTATTATTCCAGTCGACCGGATAGCAGCTGAATTCCTGCGGGGGTTGCCAAGCCCGGTCAACGGCGTGAGATCAGATTATTCTGACACGATGCTCAGACGTCAACGGACTGGGTCACCTCATCCCTTAGGGGTTCGTGGGTTCAAATCCCACCCCCCGCACTGTTTCACGGATTCCTATTTGCTGGTTCTCTTGATAAAATACTTAACCACAACGAGAATACCCAATACCACTACCGCGACAATAATCGCAAAGTTTAGCGGGAAATTGAAAATGTAGACGGAGTCTAACATTCTGGCATTGTTCGTTTCACTAAACGAATCCATATCGGGATGTATGGCAATTACTTGACCCGGCTGAGAGACGGGGGGTTCGGAGGCATATGTTACCGCGAAAGCCGTACCGGTCGTGGGATTGGCAGCCAGCCCTTTATAGTCATGCGCAAGCTTTTGAATTATCACTCTGCCCTCAACAGCTAAGCGTTGGCCGTCAACGACGGTTAAAGTAAAGGCACTTACGTCTCTGCTGTAGTCAATTACTAACACCCGGTTTGAGTTTAGATCAATTGCAATGTGATTTGGGAGATTATTTACAGGAATTTTCGATTGGATAATAAGTTTCGATGCATCCATAACTAGAATAGCGCCCACTTGACGCAGGTCATTCACATCCTTAGTCGCGTTGTATAAGAAATCAGAAACAAAAATTGTTCGTGTATCAGGGTTGAGTGCAAGCCCATTGGCCGTGCTATCTAGAACCACACTATTCACAAGTGAGCCATTTATGGCACTTATGGAAATCAGTGAAATCGGACCTCTGCCTGTTCCATCGCTAGGCTCTTTATCCGAGTGAACGAGAAGATATAGCAAGCCTGAATTTGGATCCGATTCGAGATCGATAGGGTCTTTGAAGCCCCCTTCGCCATAGTTTATCTGGCTAATTTGATTACTTGTTCTACCATCAAGAACCGTTATAGTGCTACTGTGAGATGGAATTTGATAGTACTCATCCGCAATAAGATAGACCCTGCTGTGATACTGGTCAATAGCACCAATTTTGAGACCGGGGAAAGTATGCGTGATATTTCCTGTTGCTAAGTCAATAATTTTCGTGTCGACGGGCCTTTGATTCGAAGGTGTTTTGATGCTCTCATATTCAGTGCTGACGTAGAGCCTATTGTTTGTATAGTCAACGGCAAGCGCAAAAGGACAGTATGCACCAAGCTCAATCGATGATTTGAGTGAGAGGGGAGAAGTCTTGTTGCCATCGTCGTGCATTTCAAGTATTTTGTTTGGATAGTAACATTGAGCCACGTAAACGTTGCTAGTTTTGGGGTTTACAGCTACTGCATTGATTATGTCTGAAAGCGGGTATGGGATTGAATACTCGCTGGATTTTTGAATGGTTGCAGACAAACATGTAATTGTAATTAGAAGAATCAGAAAAAGATTAAACAATTTGAATCGAGACTGTCGATGAAAGATGTCGCAATGATCAGGTGAGCTCGAGTGCAATCCATACCTGCAATTAAATCTCAATTCAAACGGTCCAGAAGTACGCCTACGTATAAGTTCAATCATATTCAGTTCAGGTCCAACAAGATAGTAGAGTTGTTTGAGCTGGAAGCCTGAGCAGCCGCATTGAATGAGCAGGGAGCTTTAGCTGAAGTACTGAATTGCAGTTGCGAAGCTGAGAACAAGGCAACTACTGAAAGAAGCAAAACGAACCTGTAATATCGCTTCCCAGACAATTAGCTGCTCAGTTGGCTTTGTCTTAATAATTCTCGCTGGGGCACTTTTTACCACTTTAGGTCAGATGCTGATCTATTTTTCTATGATCTGTTTGTGAAATAATTACTAGTAAAAACGAGTTGAAATCCCACCCCCGCACTGTTTTACTATCAAGTCTTTTTGACAACCCTCTTCTAACTATGAGCATAGGATGGCCGTCAAAGGCAAGCAGCTGAAGCAGAGTACAAGGCATTGGAGAGCTGAACTATCATGTAAAATGCTGCTCAGGCATAATTGCCCTTGATTGAGGATTTGGCGCCGCAGGCTTCACAGATTAGAAAACCAAGCTTTTTGTTCTTTTCAGTACGAGTATCTGGACTCCCACAGACAGGGCATTGGACATAATCTTTGACGTATCGGTCAAGCAAGGCTTGGAACGAAGAGGGAGTTTTGCGTCCAATAAAGATAACCCTGTCACCCACAATATACCCTGCAGATGCCAATTCCTTGTTAAGGTAAAAGAGTATCTTCTCCGGGTCTCTTCGAAGCGCTTTTGGAAACTCCATAAAGTTTCGGAAAATTGTCTTCTGACCAACCCAAATTATCTGAGCGACTGGGACCTCGAGCCTAGCGGTAGCTTTTTTCGTCGTGCCGCCTAGTTTGTCCTGAAGGCGCTTGAGTAATGTCTCATAATCAGCAAAACTTTGAACAGGAGTGCTACTCTTATCGCTCACGCTGGAATTGACCCAGACTGTCTAATGTACGTTTCTCATTTCGAACCCCAGGTTTGCAGCGCCAAGACATGCTAATGAGGCAGCCTTTGCTTTTCGCCAGATTCTTCAGGACCATCGAGGATGGCTTAGCATATACAAACAGTCTTACCCAGCAACCAGCGAGTTGGCAACCGTGCAACCAGATAGTTCATTAGTCTCGATACTTCTAGACCGTCGTGAAGCCAACAAGCGTAAGAAGTGCATCGACAAGCACCAAGAAGAATGCCGGCTATTGTATATCCTGTCACGCCCCTGCGACCAAAGAAGCGCTTTTCAGTGAGGTTGGGGCAAGCATCATCCAGAGATATTGTGACAAATGCCTACCAAACGCCGAGCGCTAGGTCTCAGTCACTTTGTGCTTTGGTTTCAAATTAGTTGCCACGCCAGAGCGCCGGGTGGACTGGCGTATAGACAGTCGGCAGCAGGCATTGTTGACTTGAGGTCGTCGGTAAAACTCTAGCGGCAGCCAGATCTCGATAGGCCAGTACCAGCTCTTAACGTCAGGACACAGAGAAAAAGGCAAAGAATCGCAGCCGTGTTTGCGCCGCATTTTGTGGGTTGAACAGTTTCTGCAACAGCAAATTGCTTTGTCAGACAGACTACATGGATGTAATTTCAGTGTCATGAAGCAATTAGTCGGTAATCAGCTGATTCTGCATCACAGTCGAGATCAAACCTAGGTACCATCCTTTAATAGCCATCTTGCATAGGTAAGTCATGACCAGAGCTTTTGTCTTTTTGAATTCTAACAGCTGCTCGAAAAAGGATTCGCGTGCTAACTAATGCCCATGCTAATGCTGAAGTGCAAAACTTGCGGCGAGGTTTTCCCCGGAACCTATGTTGATGAAAACAAAAACAAGACTCAAAGCATTATTGGCGGTTCAGTACATGTGTGTTCTCGGGGCCACAATAACCAGTATGCGGCAGATGACTTTATGGATTGGTCATAAAATGGTCATTCCTGTCCAAACGAAAAGCCCGTACCTTTGGTGCGTCGTGCTCTCGCTCGTTTAGATAGATACCAAAACGCCTTAAGGGATGGATGTCCATCAAGAGAGTGAATCATTTTCAAATACCTTGGTTGCCTCAGACACCCGACGAACAACGTCAGCAGGACTCAAAATTCATATCACAATGGAACGAAGAAGAAGAATACTGAACCCATTTTGCTCGCAGTGCCATAACGGGCTAACGAGCAACCACTAGGGGAAAAGAACAGTCGGCACCGGCGGTATTTTTGACCATGAAAGCAGTTTATTTCAAGTACCACATTGGCTGCCCGAGTGGCGCAAGTTTTTCCCTCCCACTTTCCTTGGTTTATATTGCTTGCCAGAACACTGAATGATAACTAATGTCATACGGAACATACGGAGGCGGCAGCCGCTACGGCGGTGGCGGCTTCGGTCCAAAACCGGTTGAAGCAGGAAAAGAATACGATGTGCAGATTACTGAGACGAGCCGAAAAGGTGACGGAATTGCCAGAGTGCAGGGCTTTGTGATCTTTGTGAAGGATGGAAAGATGGGTCAGAATACAAAAATCAAGGTCATTAATGTCGGTGAAAGGTTTGCTACTGCGGAAACGGTAACAACACCTCCAGCAGCACCAGCCACTCAACAATAAACCAGTACGGAACAAGAAACACTGCAACTGTGGCAACTACAACAAATGCAAGTACCACTTTATCCATTTTTGGCAAATTTCTCTTGGCTCAAGTCCTAGTCATAGAAGCTTAAAGTATCTTGAATCATTTCTGAGCGCACTGAATTAGCTTTCACTGAGCTGAACCGATGAAAAGCACTTGTACTACATACTCATTAGTGAAGTGTGGCAAAGCCATCTCAAGTTAGGGCAATCACAAAGAACTCCAAAAGATATTCTGATCCATGTTTAGAATGTGGCCGTCAAGCAACAATGGAAGCCTTGTACCACGAAGACGGCGTAATCGTTGCACGCAGATTGTGTGATAGGTGTCTTTCAAAGGCTCGCAAATGAACATCAGGGGATAGATGTAGCTGCTGTAACAATTTGTGCTAGAATAACCGGATCTCGCAGACTCGCGTCCTGCGGCGTCATGATATAGACTTACTTTGCTTCGAAGAGAATCGTATCTGAAAGTTTGGTTCCAGCGCTCGACTGATGAATGTATCCGTGGTAGCCATTTTCGGATGTTGCTATTCCCTTTTTCCTGTCTGTTTGCAACGACCCTGGCTTGATTTAATAGCGGGCAAAACGTATTGTGTTTGTTCTTGTTTGTGCGCTGAAAATAATGATCAACTATTGACGACTAGTCAACGCGCCTTGATCGAGGCGCAACTAAAGAAATACGATATCCCACTTCATATTCTCCAGAAGGTTGCCCAGGAAAATAATTGTCCCGTTGAAATCCAGGACAACAACGGCAAATCAACCAAAAGGCCTAATTTGGATCGCATTCTCCCGATGATGGATAGCAAGTCGTTGCTTGTCCTTCAGCAGATATTTCTTGACTGTCAAGATTCTTATTCTCACTTTAGATTCGCGGTCTACCTTTCGTCAATGTATAATGCTATTCGATACAAGTATGTATTCAACGATAAGTCGCGTCGACAGGCTGACGGTGAATCTTCATTTGATCTTTCCATTTATAATCGCGAAACCGGCTTGTTGGTTGCAGTTGCAGCCCAAAATAATGATCCCAAATTTAGTACTGCAAATAACGACTCGATTCAGCAATTTCTAGGGGCTGTTGCAAAATTGAGTGTAGACGTGCCCAGCCTTCGGACTGCGTACTATTCTTCATCGTATGGCTATACCGGTGATCCCCACTCGTTACATGAGATATGGGAAGAGATCAGAAAGCAGCAAGTCGGGGAGGCTAGTGACAGACCAATCGAGATCAAATTTTTCGAGTACAAGGACAAGGTTTACTTTGAGATAAAGTCACCAGCTAAGAAGAACCGCGCCAGCGTTAAAACAGATCAGAAGACAATTTAGGCATAAGGGCGAACCAGCGACTTCCGGATTAGTTCTTTAGAATGCGGACACGCAGCAGTAGCCCGGGCCTTAGACCGCGTGACTTACTATTTTTGCACTGCAATAGTGCGGTTAAGAAAGTCTCTGCAGCAAATGTCGGAGCAGAAATTCAGCATTGTTCCAGTTGCGCGAGAATATTGTATCCCTTCATTGAACTCTTGGTACTCTTTGTTGCATGATTTGCAGTTTCTATACATGATTATTGCTCGCCTTAATTTCGCCTTGCCCGCTTAAAGTTGTTTGGCGATGAGGTCGATCTAGGCCAGTACATAGGCCAAGCCTACGAAAGCTAAGCGACATCGCATTGCGGTCATTTAAGTAAACAAGACAAACACGAAGTACTTTGATTTGTTAGACCTAGTCGAGGCGCCTAGTATGCTTTATCAGCGGTTAGGAGGTTTACTGTGACGGAACTCAGGCGCTGGGCCTGAAGCTGAAACCCGGCTTCTTCATAAAAAGCGGTCTTATGCTAGGATATAGTAGCATAAATAGCTGCCGCAGGACCAAGAAGATGCTAAACTTTCAAAGGAACAGGACATATTACTGGCATTTCGGATTCCGCATAGTTAAATAGCTGTAATTCATATAATAGGTGTTGAGAAAATTTAACAAAACAAATTTTGGCAGATGTGAATGCTCCTGCCACGGAAGGCCGAACACCGATTACTGCGGTTATTGTTCATCGTCTCACGTAAGGTACGCGCGCAAGTAACTGTTTTTTCAAAGGTTGTCTGACTTGAGTCAAGTCGATACTGAGCAAGAACAGCAATTCCGTATGTTGTATGTCGCAGAGCTGAAGAAAAAGCGCGATAACGAGTTTAGCGATGAGAGAAGAAGGGTAAACTACCAAGCCGCAAAAACACCTGGCAGGCGAGGAGAAGTGATAATGCAGGATGAAATCAGCAAAGAGACAATCCGGCGATATTATCTGGTGGCAGGATCGTCCGCAAATCCGAACAAAGGTCACCAAGTCTTGCAAAGCTAGACAGAGCAACTTTCTCATTTCTAGTCCGCTGAAAAGACAGCAGCGTGCGGCCTTGGCCGCAATTGAAAGTTTAGCTGTCTTATTTCCTATCTCTGGCCGTAGAGTCAACTGCGTCCATTATTACTTGAGTCGCTCGAACTTCAAAATTTGCAACGCAGTACTTTTCATTCCTTAATTTCGAATCAAGCCTGCCTTCGCCTATCAGACTAGATATTCTGTTTACGGCAGCCAAGTAGTTCATTGACGTTTTCCAAGTGAGAACGATTTCGCAGTCTTCGCATATCCCGCGTTTTGCATTAGATCCAAAGATTTCGCCACATACTAGGCATTTACTGTACACGATTGACTTTCCCGTGCGCGGCGCGCCAACGCCAAAGTGAGCGGTATTGAAGCAGGCAATGCAGATGTTTTTGTTGCAAGTTGAACATGTATGGTAACTTTCGCCCTTGCCGCATGACTCACAAGGTTGAGGCAAACCGCTACAGATCCTTTCCTAACTTTCCAGAACAGGTATTACAGTATTTTTCAACACTTGTGACACCGTCTCCTACGTCAAAGTATGCGTCAATGGTCGCCAGTTTCTCGCATGTCGTACAGTACTTTTGTTTCTTGCCAGAAAAGTGGCTCTCGATGCCTTCTAGCCGCAGCAGGATTTTTGACAGAGGAGAATCACTTTAACCGTCCAAAGCTGAACAAATCCAAGCCTATCTCGAGTTGGCTGCTAGACAGAGGGTCAAGAAAGTGGGCAATCATCAGTCGCAGTATGTCAGCAGCACATAAGAACCTACTCGGCCATCCCAACCATTCTAGCGGGTATTTCCCCGCTCACGGGAACTTGAACCTTGAATTTTAATCTAAAACAAATAGTCAGGCTTGCGAGATAGTTTTGGAGTTAAATGCCAGTAACAAAGCACTTGGCCTTGAAGGTGTGACGATATGAAAAAACACGGGATTTCTCTTATAAATCAGTCAAGGAGAAATCCAGCTCCGTTTGACAGGCTTAATCGAGAGCTTAGCTTTGCGCCGGCTCCTCTTTCGAGTCTGTACTTGCTGCCTGGGTCTGCCCAGAAGAACTTGACGATACTTCCGCTGTCGCAAACCTTTCGCCAACGTTTGTGATCTTTACCTTGACCTTTTGTCCCATCCTTCCTCCCGCTACAAATATGACAAATCCCTGCACTCTTGCGATGCCGTCGCCTTTTCTGCTCGTTTCCGTAACCTGTACTTCGTATTCCTTTCCAACTTCTACGGGCTTTGGACCGCCAAAGCCGCGGCTGCCTCCATAACCTCTGTTGCCGGAGCTGTTGTAGCCGCCTCTTCCTCCATATGATGACATTGTAATCGCCATTCTCTTGCATCAAGAGGTGCTATAAACCCGCGCCTCTCAACTTGCACCAGGAGACAAAGGAGTTCCTTTCCACAGGGCATCGCCCGCAATCCAATTACACGCAAAAGATGACGAATTTGATGCTTTGAATTTTCAGCATAATGCCCCCTGAAGTCTTATCGAGAGCATTCATTCAGGAATCACAGGCACAGAACCTTAATGCGCCCTGCCGACTTGGTCAGTCGCAAGGCTTCAGCTGAAGCTTGATGCCCGCCTGGCTAATTGGGTAGAAATTGATTCTTGGCTTCAAGTCACGAATTTTTCACGGACCGGATGGTTGCCTCACGAAAACACCGGCCATGCTAGGGTTAATTCTTCTGGTACTACTCTCCAGAAGTTATAAAAGGAGACATCTCATCGAAGTCGGCTATGGAAGGAACGGCTAATGTCATCGTAAAGAAAATACAACTTGCAGCACTGGCGCTGTTGATTTTGCCATTGTTTGCAATCCAAGGAGTGGCGGCTGATACCAATCAGACGAAGCACGTGCTCCTTATTTCCGTGGACGGTCTTCACCAGTCAGACCTACAGTGGTATGTCAAGAACCATCCTGGCTCCACGCTTGCCACGATGGTGAATGGCGGCTTGGAGTTTACCAATGCGCATACTCCAGTCCCATCAGACTCTGACCCCGGCGGCACAGCGCTCATGACCGGAGGCGACCCGCGCTCGACTGGTGTTTACTATGATGTCTCGTACAACCACAAGACGTATGAGGCTGGGACCACATCTTGCAACGGACAGCCCACGGGTGGCGACGTAGTCTACGACTCTCCGGACGACAAGAACGCCAGCCGACTCGACGCGGGCCAAAACATTCCGGGAATTGATCAAAACCCAGCACGTATCATGAACATGACGGCCAACCCCCAGACCGTCCTGGTGCCTTCGACATTCCCGGTCAACCCGGCTAACTGCCAGCCTATCTGGCCGCATTCGTATCTGAAGGTCAACACGATGTTTGAAGTCGCAAAGGCTGCAGGAATGCACACCGCATGGTCAGACAAGCACCCAGTATACGAGTCGTTCAACGGTCCTTCAGGCCACGGGATAAACGACTTGTTTACTCCAGAGATTGACTCTGTCGCAATCGAGCCGAATGGTCATCCCTTCCCTGATGGCGCAGGAGGGTGGACTAAGGACGACGCTGCTACCAAGCAGTACGACGGCTACAAGGTGCAGGCAATAATCAACGAAATCGATGGGTACGACCACAGCGGACAGCACAAGGTCGGAGTTCCGGCTATCTTTGGAATGAACTTCCAGGCTGTGTCGGTCGCAGAGAAATTGTTCCAGTCGCCGGCCGTGCTCATTGGCCCGGACTCGAGTGGCAACTATACTCTTGGACCTAAACTGCTAGGCGGGTACTACCCAGGCACGACCACCCCGGGCCCGCTATTGCAGAGTGCGCTTGATTACGTCAATACGCAGCTGCAGTGGATGGTCAACGAAATCCACGCCCAGGGACTTTCAGACTCGACTGCCATCATTGTGACTGCCAAGCACGGACAGTCTCCGCTGGATCCAAATCAGTTGCGCAGGATAGACGATGGCCCCATAATTACCGCAATCAACAACGCATGGGATAACAAGACAGGCTGTGCATCAAACTGCACCTCTCTTATCGTTGCCGGAACCGATGACGACCTCTGGCAGAGCTACCTGTCGGTCAAGACGCAGGCTGCCGCGGATTTCGTCAAGAGCTATCTTTGGACTCACAGCGCTCCGGGCGTGACCTATAACGGTACAACTGTGTCAGTGCCCCACTCTGGACTGGCCCAGATATTTGCTGGCAATCAGGCAGCCGCCTACTTTGGCGTGCCTGTCTCGGACCCTCGCCACCCAGATGTCTTTGGTCGTGTCCAGGTGGGTGTCGTGTACACCGGCGGAAGCAAGATCGCAGAGCATGGCGGCTCTAACCCCGGCGACCGCGATGTCCCGATCCTCGTGTACGCCCCAGGGACTGTCACACCGGGCTTGAATGGCCACTGGGTCGAGACGACTCAAGTCGCGCCGACGACGCTGAAGTTGCTCGGACTGAACCCCATAAACCTGGAGGCAGTGCAGATCGAGCATACCGCGGTGCTGCCCGGAGTTTAGGGCAGCCCACGCACCTTTCTTTTTTTTTGACCACGATCTTAGACCTGAAGCAAAACCGGCGCATGCCACCATTTTTGATTCAATAACTTCCACGGGACGTTAATTTCTGTTATAAAAGTAAAGCAGTGCCATGCAGTGCATTCCTGATGGATAAATAGAACAGTCCTTTTGATGCCTGCTGTAAGAAATTGAAATTCACTGCATCCGTCGCAATGATAATTGTAGGACTGGCCATAGGCGCACTGAGCGTAGGACTTATCTTTGTTCCCCAAACACCTCGGCTGAACCAAGCATCCCAGTCTGCTTCCTCACTTCCTGCAGTACTTCCGGTGATGAACCAGACAACTACTACAAGGCAAATCTGGGAGACATGGTACATTTCACCGTCGTCGCATCAGGACAGGTTCGAGCCCTCGTTTATCACTGTAAATCAGGGCGATACGGTTCAACTAACACTGATTGATAACGATACCGTTGCGCATGACCTTGCCATTGGGCCGCCGTACAACATAATGATAAACGCGACCGTCCCCGGACTTGTCAATGATATGACCGGCGAGCACTTTACAACTGCTGCAACGAATAACTCTCCCGGAGTAACTGTGACAGGAACGCCCGGCAACGTTTCTGCAACTTACTCTTTCGTAGCCAAGTATGCAGGCATCTACGAGTTTGTGTGCACATACCATGCAGAGGTGGGTATGATTGGATATCTGACAGTACTGCCAAATGCCGCGTATGCCGAGAAGGTGCCGGCAGGACACGCATCTATGACCGCGGGCGTAAACGTAACCATACCAGCGGGAGCGGCATCAAATACCAAGGTTCAAGGCTATGCTCCGGATGAAATAACCGTCCCTGTTGGCAACACGGTAACATGGACGAACCAGGACAGTGCGCCACACACCGTCACTGCCAATGACGCAAGCTTTGACTCTGGCAACCTTGCACCGAAGCAGGCATACAGCTTCAGTTTTACAAACGCGGGAACCTACAACTACCATTGCGTCTATCACCCTTGGATGACAGGGAGCGTTGTGGTGAAATAGGGTAAGGCGCGACTAGTTCTCCAAGAGAGGGGCATAGTTTGGGTGGCATAGGGCTCCCCGGCTTTCAAATTTCGGAAAAATGATCACCCGGGGGGCTGCAGGAGAGCCTACCCCCTTCGACTGATTAGCCCACAATCCCCACGATTCTCTTTAGTATTTCGCCTTCAATGTGAACCGTCCAGAGCATCTCGGGTACGTCAATGGCTAGGAACAACAGAGACAGCAACAATGCCTCGGCTGCTGCAACGGCGAGATTTTGAATCCATTTGCCGATGCCTATATGTACTGCAAAGTTGTTTGGCTCGCCGGTTATCATTATCGTAAATGCTCTGTCAGCTGTAATAATGTCGCGCAGGATTCCCGCCTTTTTTGCCTGTATCACTATTCCAACTGGCGCGCTGGTGTTAATTTGCGTCTTGTACCCATCGGATTGCAGCATTTGCACAATTTGCTGGCCAAGCTGCGCCAAGTCCTTGTTCTTGTTTTGGAACTGAACTACCTTTTCAGAAACCATGTCTTGCAAACCCGCTGCCAATTTATTAGCCTTTTTTTCTATTTCGGGGGCGACAGCGAAATTCTATTTGCGGCTGTCAGAGGGCTTGTTGCAATGCCAGACATGGGCAGCAATCCACGCAGACTTTCAGGTGCCCGGCTGGTGCATGACATCCGGTTTGCAGCGAACTGGCGTCGAAATAAGGTCAACCCTGCCCAATGATTTTCTCGATCTGGGCCATCAGGGTTGCAAGGCTTATGGGCTTTCTGAGCTGGCCCACAATGCATCCACGCTCTTTCAGGCTCGATATCCTGTCGTCGTCCAGGTCATAGGCTGTAATCAAGACTGTCCTCGTGCCATCCAGCTCTTTTATCTGGCACGCCACCTGGTCGCCGAGCATGTCTCCAAGTCTGTAGTCAACAAGCAGGACGTCTACCCTGCTCCCTTTTTGCTGGTGTTCCTTGTACGTCGAGATGCAAGCGCTGCCTGAAAGCGCGGTGAGGACGTTGAACTTGCGCCGGAGAAAGTTTGAATATATTTTGAGAATGTCTGCCTCGTCGTCACAAATCATTACGGTCCTTCTCCCCGCCAAGTCCCTTCGTGCGTCGTCAGGAGAGCCGTTCAATGCGATGCAGCTCCACGTTCAAGGGTTAATTATTCTTGTTCTGCCCGGCTGGGGATATCTTGCCGGCTGGCTTGCAGATACAGAGGGATGGAAAAGTAGAATGATGCACCGCCCCCGACGTTGTTCTCTGCCCAAATCCTGCCGCCATGGGCCTCCACGATTGCCTTTGACAGGTAGAGCCCCAGACCCGTGCCGCTCTCCGACCGGCTGCTGAACTTTGTAAATAACCTCGACAGTATTTCGCTGTTTATCCCCTTTCCATTGTCCTTTATCCTGACCAAGGCCGTACCGTCGTCAGACTTGGCGGCAGTGATTTCAATGACGCCGCCGTCATTGCTGAACTTTATCGCGTTTCTCAGAATGTTGGATATCACCTGGTACAGCCGGGTCCTGTCTGCCATGACTGCAATTGTCTTATCAGATGTCTTGAAAGAGACCTCTATTCGCCTTGGCTCTCCTAGGCCGCCGTTATCTTTACTGTACAGTACACTGAGCTCATTACTGACAAGCGTGCCGGCAGTGCCAAGGGTCTCATTGATTGCCGCTATAATGTTCTCGTTGAGGTCGAGCTTTTCTAAATTCAGTTTCAGTGTCTTGCTATCGATTCTGGTGACGTCAAGAATATTCTCAGTTAAAAGCTCCAGTCTTTTTGCATTCCTTGCAAGCATTTCCACTTCGTCTTCCGAGAGCTCGATTCTCCTGGTTGGAGATTCATTTATTGACATCTGCATGGTCTCGGCGATGCCAATAAGCGGCTGAACAGGAGTTCTCAGCTCATGGGCTGCGATGTTGATAAACTCGTGCTGCAGCTTATCGTGCTCCTGAAGCCGGGTGTTTGCCTCTTCGAGCGAAGACACTGCATTTTCTAGCTCCTGCGTCTTTGACCTGACCGTTGCATGCAACCTTGCGTTCCATGATACAACAAGAAAAGCCATTCCCATCGCAAGGCCGCCTATGACAATGACAAGCGTCGTATTGACCAGACGCTGCTGGTCAATGACTGAATTTACGCTGCCGGTGAGCGCGTGGGCACCTGTGACGTAAAGCACGCCTAGATCCTTGCCTTCAATGGTGACGGTATTGTATGCATAAGTCCCGGTTACGCCACGGTATGTCAGTTCCTGGACGCCTGAGCCTCCGGAAAGACTCTGGTGCAGAAAGTCGTTAAACCCTGCCGCCCTTAGGTCCTCAGGAATTCTTTTTTGAAACTCGTTTCCAAACACATTCTGACCTATTGCAGTCAGGTCGTCAGAATAAAGTACCGTGCCGCTTCTGTCCAGCATGCCGACGCTTCCCTGCGCGCTGGGAGTAATTTGGCTCTGCAGGAACTTGCCGAGGGTGTCAAGCCGCACTGCGGCAACGACAACGCCGTTAAAGCGTCCATCCGCTGTCAAAACCGGCACGGAGATATACAGCCTCGCAATCTTGTCGTTTGAGTTGATGGCAGTGCTGTAATAGAGCGAGTTTGTTGCTTTTGCTTCGGTGAAATATGGTCTGTAGCTCAGGTCTGTGTTACTGTAGTTCCTGTAATTCTGATCTGAAAGGTCGCTTAACCACACCATGTGGCCCGATTTATCCAGCCACATGTAAAAGTTGGTAATGCCGCTCGTTGATTCCTGACTTTTGCTCAGAATTAGTTTTGCGGAATCACTTATGGAGCCGTCCTGCAGGGCAGATGACCTCGCAATTATTCCGAGGTTGCTGTCAACTGCTTCGACCTTGCTGATCAGGACGTTGGAGAGGTCGTGGGCCTGGCGCTGGGTGCTTGATTCAACGTCCTTGGCCGCCATCTCCGATACCTGAGTGCTTGAATAAGAGCCGTACACGTAGCTGACAAGGGCGAGCGAGGCAACTGCCGCGCCAATGATTACGAGAATAAGGGCACTATTGCGTGGAAGCGTCAAATACGCTTAACAGCCGGGCACTAGTAGATAAATCAGCATGCCACAATGTACTAGAACTTGATTGTAGCTCGGGGTCAAAATAGTAATGGGTGCAGACTAAGGCGCGCCGTTGCTAGCAGCATCGTACCGCAGCATTGCCCACCGCTCAATGTCTCTGCCTGCTGGAAACTCGGAAGCGCATTCTTGGCAGGCAAGAATTACGAATCTTCGGGAGCTTGTGGTCGTAGAATAGCGATCGAGGTCTCTTGTGCACAGCCTTACGGCAAAGTGGACATCCTCTTTGCCGCAGCCCTTGCAGTCTGACCGCATGCGGCCCATATCGACAAACTCTCCTTTGTCGCCTGAAACAACAAGCATGACAACGGTGGGCACATGACGACTTTATATCAGGCTGACTAAAAGCGGAATGATAGAGCTAACAAACGTCTTAGTCTAGTCAGGCCGGGCTTTGATTAATCATAAGCGATTTTCAATGGTCTAAAGCCATATGCGAGCACTTGCAGCCGGCCATTACTTTAGAGAAGACATGTCTATGGAAAAGCGGTATTTCACATCCGACTTGAGCATTCTTGCATAAGCCTCGTTTACCTTCTGGATGGGAATAACTTCAACGTCGGCGGCGATATTGTGCTTGCCGCAAAAGTCGAGCATCTCCTGCGTTTCGTTGATGCCTCCGATCGGAGAACCCGATATACTGCGGCGCCCAAATATAAGTCCGAATGGATGGACGGCAAGGGGCTTTGGCGGCGCGCCGACGAGAGTGATGTTGCCGTCGCGGCCGAGCAATTCAAGATATGCATTGATGTCGTGATCGGCAGAGACAGCATCGAGGATAAAGTCAAAACTGCCAGCGTGCCTGCGCAATTGGCTAGCATCTCGCGAAACGACAACCTCGTCCGCTCCGAGCCGGAGTGCATCCTGCTTCTTGTTGGGAGACGTGGTGAAGACGACGACATTGGCGCCAAGCGCATGGGCAAACTTTACTGCCATGTGTCCCAGCCCTCCGAGTCCGATTACGCCAACCTTCTTGCCTTTGCCGACACCCCAGTGGCGCATTGGCGAATAGGTTGTAATTCCGGCGCAGAGGAGAGGCGCAGCGCCCGCAAGGCTGAGGTTTGACGGTACGTGCAGCGCAAAGTCCTGTCTGACGACTATACTGTCCGAGTAGCCCCCATAGGTGACGCCCCCAAGGTGCCGGTCGGGTGAATTGTACGTAAAGATGACATGCGGGCAGAATTGCTCAAGTCCAGCGCGGCATTCCTTGCAGGTGCTGTCCGAATCGACCATGCAGCCAACAGCCGCGATATCGCCGACCTTGAACTTGGTAACTGCGGGGCCGACCCTTGCGACTCGGCCTACGATCTCGTGTCCTGGCACGCAGGGGTAAACCGTGCCTGCCCATTCGCCGCGGACAGTGTGAAGGTCGGAGTGGCAGATACCGCAAAATAGAATTTCAATGTGGATGTCGTCATCGCCAGGCTCCCGGCGCGGAATGGTGGTCGGAGAAAGCGCTGACGCCGCGCTTGAAGCAGAATAAGCCTTGGCTTGGTACTTGGCGCGTGCCTTTGAGGAAACCTGCGTTGCTGACATGACCCTTTTCTGTGATCAAAGTATAAAGGCATTTAGCGAAAGGAGAACGCAAGCGCTTTCGCGACAGGCGTTGAATCACGCAGCTTCAGAGCCGGTATTGCGTTTCGAGTCAAGGTCAAACCGTCGGTAAGCAGGCCGAAATAGTGCCCCAGTTGCGCCTACGGCGATGTACGATGCCCCGATTATGACAAGGGCTGTCGCCAGTATTGCCAGCAAGACAGGAACCCCCAACACAGGATAAACTATGATTGGGAATGACAGTGCTGTTGTCAGTGCTCCAACTCCAATAAGCATGGCGCGCACCCAGCCGGGGAAGTGTTTCTCAACTATTCCTCGGGCAACGGCCGCACTCCCAAGAAATATTAGCCCTACCGCAAGCAGTACGGACATGGCAATGACTGCGGCTCCCGGGTACGCGATTGCGAAAAGGGAGGCCGCGATGGCCAGAACACCCACGCCAATGCTTGCTGCTCTGGTCGCTTTCCTGAGGTGTTTAGCGCCCGCCCCGATAACAATATCATGTATTCCGCCAAATAAGAGAGAGACAGAAAGTAACGCTGCAATCAGGTAGACTGCAAATGCTGGAAAAACGAGGACAAGACCCGCAAGCATCATCGTCAACGCCCCGAGGATTATTTGTGCAGCACGCAGAGAATTCGGACTCTTTGTCACGCCCGGCAGATGCACGTTAGTTTCCGGTTTGCTCATATTCCGATACGCCAGCCGGAATTATAATAGCACTTAGAGTACACTGCATTGCACTGAAATCTGTCAACTTCGCACAGTCGCGGTGAATGCTGTGCAATGCTCCGCATTCCTTGTTCTTTTATAGAATCGCCTGCAATGTCCAGACGACATGATATCAAGAGTTCTTGTTGCAGTTGACGGCTCCGAGAATGCGGAAAGAGCATTCGATACGGCAATAGAATTGGCGCAGAGACTTGACATCCCGCTTGTTGTGCTAAACGTACTGGACGATTATGGCAATGATGCTCCGCTCTGGAAACGTCATGACGTTATCGTGGGCGAGCTGGAAAAACAACACGACGAGATGCTAAGAAAGTACAAGGAAGCGGCTGAAGGCAGGCTCCATACAGTTGTTGTCACTGTAAGAGCGGAAGGGTTTGCGGCTGAGCAGATACTCAAGACAGCAGAGGAGGAGGACGCCGGGATAATAGTCACGGGAAGCAGGGGTCTCAGTCCGGCAAAAGAATTTCTCATGGGGGGCGTATCCCAGAAAGTGGTGTATCATTCCAAGCGGCCTGTACTTGTAGTCAGGTAACCAAAATAGTACCTCATCGTTTCTGTGAGAGCGATCCTTGTTCTGAGAAACATTCTTTGCAAATCAAACTACAGTTCCTTTTTACTTACCAGCTAATTTGGCAACTAGCTAGGCAGCCCGGATTTTCTACCATCGTTAAAAGCAGGCGCAGCGTAATGGATGGTATGCAAGTTGGAGTTGATAGTTTTGCCGCCGCCCTTGGCGAGGGCATGCCTCTGGGCGACCCCTCAGACCGCTTAAGCGAGCTTATCGAGCAGGTTGTGCTGGCCGACAAGGTCGGTCTGGATGTATTTGGTGTTGGCGAGCACCATCGCAAAGAGTTTCTTGATTCTGCTCCCCCCGTAATCCTGGGCGCAGCTGCAGCGCGGACAAACCGGATCAGGCTGTCAAGTGCGGTAACGGTGCTAAGTGCAGCCGATCCTGTTCGAGTGTTCCAGGAATTCGCTACTCTGGATCTGCTGTCCCGGGGACGCGCTGAGATGATTGTCGGCAGGGGATCATTTGTTGAGGCGTTTCCGCTGTTTGGACTGGACCTTGAAGATTATGATTCGCTTTTTGCTGAAAAGCTGGATCTCTTGCTAAAGATCAGGGAAAATGAGCATGTCCACTGGTCAGGCAAGTACCGGCCCGCCCTGACTGGTCAGGGGGTTTATCCGAGGCCTATGCAAAACCCTCTGCCAATATCTATTGGGGTCGGCGGTACGCCGGAGTCATTCGTGCGGGCAGGACTGCTTGGCCTGCCCCTTACCGTTGCCATTATCGGGGGAGAGACGCGGATGTTCAGGCCACTTGTAGACCTATACAGGGAAGCCGGCGCGCGGGCGGGTCATGCGCCGGAAAAGTTGACTGTCGCAGTACATTCGATAGGGTATGTGGCTGAAACCAGCAAGCAGGCAGCAGATGAGTTTTACCCCGGTTATGCACGCGCATTTGGCAGGATTGGCAGGGAACGCGGCTGGAGTCCTATAACGCGGTCCGGCTTTGAAGCCCAGCTGGGTCCTGAAGGGGCGCTCTTAGTGGGAGACCCGGATGAGGTGGCCGAAAAAATACTCAGGCACAGCAAGTCGCTTGGAGGAATATCGCGCATCACTTTCCAGATGAACGCGGCCTCGGTACCACAGGAAAAGCAGATGCGAGCCATTGAACTGATAGGCAGGCGGGTGGCTCCTTCCCTCCGCACTCAAACGGGAAGCGACAGACAGTTTGCGGTCATGTAAGTATGTATCACAAATCTTTTTTCCAATTGACCGCATAGTTGCTATTGATGCAAAGATAATTTCATGACCATCAAAGATTTAGACAGAAGTAAGAACACTAATATGATTCAGATCCGAGCTTAACAGGCGGCCTAGCTTGTCGAGCTACCGCGAATTGTGCGAAGATTTACTTTCGCTCGACAGCGTCCTCTCTGCCACCGTCTTGAGGATGGACGGAGCCATACTTTACTCAGATCACAAGGGCCAGTTCGAGCCGCTTCTTTCTAGGTCAGATGCGGAGGCCGCGGTATTCCGAGCGGCAATTAGGATGGGAACTCGGAAGGAGTTTATGGATAAACTTGGAGGAATCAAGTATGCCTTCACGGCATACGGCAAGGTGAACCAGTACACCATTCCGCTTGACAGTGAAGTAAAGACCCTGTTGTTTATTTCGGAAGGAATCAGCAATCACCACGCAGGCAATTTGGAGGGCCAGCTTGACGCTAGTCCGGGCATTCTGCGGATCTTTGATATTCTAAAAAAGCACGGCATCAGATAGGTGCTTGATCGCCGGCAATCATTTCAACAATCGTACTTGTGAGCATTTTCAAAATCGCGTCGCCGGACATGCCAAACAACTTCCTGACTTTTTCCTCAAACAGCTCGGGAGATCCGACTATGTCTTTCTGGTCCAGCTTGTAAACGAGTTTCATGGTCTTTAGCACAAGCCGGCAAGTTTCCCCGCCAAGAACTGTCGTGAGGGAGCTCTCAATTAGAGACATTACGTCAAGCTGGCTGCTACCGCCCGTGGATAGCAGTACCTGCGATGGACCCGCATTGCTCGTAAAGTCCTGATGGGAGTTTAGGAGCCGTACCAGATATCGAAACGGAAGCTTGTCGACCATGCTCTTCGGGTAGCAGCAAAAGATCCTGATGTTGACCCCTTGCATTTTCGCAATGCATGCCTCCGTTTCCACGATTTTGAGCTGGCTCTTACTTTCCGCAAACAGGTTTCTGGCCGGCATCCCCACAACAAGTATGCTCTTGTAGCCCTTGGATTGCATCGAAGAGACAACTGTCTGCCACTGGGCAATCAGCTTGTCGCAATCAATGCCTCGCTTTGAGGCGGAGTAGAAGGAATCCGGATTTATTATTTTCAGCGCCCCGCTTTCAATATAATCTTCAGCTGCTGTTTCAATCTTTGAGATCTTGACTACGGTCTTGTTGACATCGCCTTCAACAGCGTAAACCACCGCGTGACCATTTGAAAGGAGGCGAATAATTGTATCATACAAATCCTTTTGCGTGGTTCCCTCTTGCACCTCACTGGAGAATGTGTTATCCACGCACCAAAAAGTGTGGCTAAAACGCAACGTCAATGAGAGACTTTTTTTAATTACTAATAAATTTATTGAAAATAGCTGAAGGAATTAGCATTTGCTGATCACTGATTGACTGCTCAAGAAATGTATAATTACTCGAAACGACGAAGCAAAAGAGATTCTTATGACTGAACAGTATCTTGATAATAAGCAAGAGGCTCAACTTACGGCTGCCGTCGTTGACCAAGCTCTTCAATACGTTGGCGGCGAAGCCAAGAAACTGATAATGGAACACGTGAAGCGCAAGTACGGCCTGGACTTTTCCCTGGTCGGCGAATACAAGACAGAGTTTGAGAACTATTTGCGCGAGACTTTTTTTGAAAGCGCAGAGATTATCATTCTCAGGATAAGAAGCGTCCTTGAGGATTCCAGGAAGGGCGTTCGAGCGGCAAAGCCTACGCTTAACCGCATATCTCGCAAGGTGTCGTTCCTTTTTTGCGACAAGTGCTTCTGGAGCGCTTCTGTACTGAGTGAGCAATTTGAAAGCAAGTGCATGGCTTGCAATAGCGAAATCAAATGCGCGCTTCCTATATCCTCAAACGAGGTCTTTAGCTACGAGGTAAACGACAAGAGAGGCATAACCCTTTACTTTTCTTGACTGGCTCTGCCTCGCCTGAGCTGGTTTGCATTTCTCCTTTTGTATTATATACCAGTTATGCGCCAGCTTTTCGCGATATAACATCAGCTAGGTATTTCAGCGTGAGTAAGCCCGCAAGAATTGACCCCGAAGTAATAAGAAAAAGGTTTGATCAGGCGCTAGGAAAGGAGGCGTCTGAACTGATCTTCAAAACCCTGCGCATGGTGCACATGGTCGACGAGCAGACAATCGGAACTGACCGTGAGCTCTTTGAAGAAAAGATCAAAAAGGTTCTAGGGCCTGCAACTGCGGAGGTCCTTCTCAAGAAGGTCTTCGAGGCTCCGTAAGCGCAGAGCGCAACTCTTGGTTAAAATGTGGTTTGTGTTTGCCGCGACTTGGTGTCCAGACTTCTAAGGTCGCAAACCCTACAATTCCAATTGGACGACCGCGCCACAAGCATACTCCAGGACTCGGCGCATCAAGTTAAAGCCGGCCGGTTTTCCTCGAAAGACAGAGGGAGATTTGAGAGCGGTGCCGCGAGGTCTCCGCATGCGCGGATATTGTACGTTGACGATGAGGCGAACATTTCTAGGGTGATAAAATACGGACTCGAGAAATTTGGCTTTTCAGTCGATACCCACGCGAGCCCCAGGTCTGCACTCTCCTCGTTTAGAGCCGGCCTTTACGATTTGCTCCTAATTGACGTACGACTGCCCGAGATAGACGGCCTCGAACTGTGCAGTCAATTATTAAAGATTGACGCCGGAGTGAAGGTCTGTTTCATAACCGCATACGAACTGGAAGAGGAGGAGGTAAGAAAGCGCATTGAAGGTCTAAAGTCGGCAAGCATTGTAAAAAAACCAGTTTCCTTCGACGAGTTGGTCGCCAAAATAAAAAATGAAATGCAAAGCGTATGACACCATGCTTTACCTCCAGACCGTTCCCAAGTATACAGCTTTTGGCAGCGTGAGTCTGAGCTGAAGATCCGCGGCAAGCTGGCCCTGGTAAGTATTACGCTCATTATAGCCTCCTTTACTGTTCCCTCTGTTATCGCCATCCAGACCTTCTCCGCCAGCCTAGAGTCGCAAATCACCAACAATCTGCAGCAGCAGGCCTCCAAAGGTACTGACAAGATTTCTCGATTTTTGTTCGAAAGATACGGCGACATACGGCTTCTCACGGATAAGAGAAACAGCATAATGGATGGGACGCAGTTTTCCCTCCAGGACAAGATTCAGTATCTTCAGTCCGTGGAAAGGGCCTATGGCGTGTATTCAGCTTTTTCCATTTACGGTGCCAACGGAACAAGGCTAGGGAACACCCATGACTTTTCAGTAGGCAAGGACGATTCGGCTGAAGAGTTCTTTAAAGTGGCGTCAAAAGGTTTAATCTATTATGATCCGGTCCCGGTTTATTCCAATGATACTGGCAAGTACGAGCTGCGGTTCGCAGGTCCGCTCCATAATAATTCCGGCAAGGTAGCAGGCGTTCTGGTCGCATCTGTGCCGCTTGCCGCCATCAACGATATCGTTGCCGAGTCTGCAAGCGGCATTGACAGTGCCACTGCAAATCTTGTTTCACCTAGCGGGCTGATAATTTACTCCAGTCTTGGCAGCGGTAGCACCATGCACCAAAGTTTGTCGAACCTACAGGTGTATCAGAGAATGGTATCCTCGGGTAATCAAACGCAGCATGTAATCAGCAATGAGCCTCTTGGCGGCCAGGACAACCAGGCAATATACGTCGCGGTCAAGGAAGCAGGCTTTCTTGACTTTAAGGGTAATGGATGGATTCTCATCCTTGCTGTCCCCACCAACGTGGCTTTTCATGTGGTAAATCAGCTGCGCGTCAATTTCGTTCTCCTAGCTGCAATAATACTTGGCGCATCCATTGGAGCGGTTGTCATATTCTCGAGAGTATTTACCAAGCCCCTTATAGAACTGAAAAACGCCGCGGTTCAGATAGCGGGCGGCAACTTTGAGATCAGGGCAAAAATCCACCAGAACGACGAAATCGGCGAACTTTCAGAGCAGTTCGACAAGATGAGGTCGGAGTTGAAGGACAGGGAACGCACAAAGGACGAGTTTATCAACATCGCAGCCCATGAGCTGAGGTCTCCTCTGCAGCCGATTATCAGTTACGACGAGCTTGCCTTGAAGGGGCTCATGGACAAGGACGAGGCGCTCAAGGTGATCGACAGCGAGGCTCGACGATTCATCCAGCTAGCAAATGACATACTGGATGTCAGCAGAATCGGCAGCGGCGCAATATCATACCAGATGCAGATGATAAAGCTCAAAGATGTACTTGAAAGAGTCATTGAACTTGTGAGAGCGTCGGGCAAAATGGCAGACGGCGTATTGCTGCTCGCAGAATTCGACAACGCAAGCAAGGAACTGGAGATCGAAGGCGACCGCAACAGGCTTGTACAGGTCTTTACAAATATTATCGGAAACGCGGCCAAGTTCACAAAACAAGGCACTATCAAGATTGAGGCGCTGGCACAGCAAGACACTGTAGAGATAAGGATCAGCGATACGGGCGGCGGGATTCCCGAAGAGATACTTCCAAAGCTGTTCGGCAGGTTCGTCACAAAAAGCGTCAAGGGCGGCACAGAGCACGGTACTGGCCTTGGCCTGTACATAAGCAAGGCGATAATCAATGCTCATGGCGGTGAAATTCGCGCGCGGAACAACGAGTCGGGCGGGGCCACCTTTACGGTTATCCTCCCCGTCAAGAAGCGAGGCACCCAGAAAAATCA
This sequence comes from Nitrososphaera sp., assembly GCA_039938515.1. Lineage (NCBI taxonomy): Archaea > Thermoproteati > Nitrososphaerota > Nitrososphaeria > Nitrososphaerales > Nitrososphaeraceae > Nitrososphaera > Nitrososphaera sp. The sequence goes on from JBDUUL010000024.1 coordinate 245,324, forward strand.
TAGCCCGAGCTTGCCCGCTGATGCGAGCCGAAGGCTCAACTAGAATGTCCTGAACTTCTGGATTTCCCTTATCGACTCTAGCAGTTTTGAGATCTGGTCGTGTGACGGATTGACAGCCTTGAATGCGTCGGCGTCGACCTCGAGCTTTTTGAGCTCATCATAGATTTCCTTGTCCTCGAGAGTATCTATGAGTGCCTCAAGCTTGAACGGCTTTTGCATCAGTTCCACGGCCCGCCGGAGCTCCTTGACAGAGTCTACAAGAGTGTCTTTTACGTAGGCAGAAGCAAAAATAATTCGCTGATTCGGGTTGATTGCAAGGATCTCCTTTGCAACCTCCATCCCATCCTTTTTCGGCATCCTGTAGTCGAGTATGACGGCATCAAACGGCAACTCGCCATCCCGTTTTTCAGTCTGCTTCGATTTGCTGTTATAGACTTTAGTGCAGTCCTCACCGTTGTCCGTCAGTTCGACAGAATGTCCCCTTGCTTCCAAGGCCACCTTGTACGGCTTGAGGGTCAGTGGGTCGTCTTCGGCGATGAGTATCTTCACGTCACTGATTTCCCTTGCAAATGGAAATATAAATTTGAAGTTAAATCGTCATTTTTTCGAAGATTTTGCTGGCAGCAATCGCTTTGGCAGCAAGGATCATCAGAGCCTCCAGATAGGCTTGCTAATCCCCCGTTCAGTTCGGGTCTTTCATCCAGGGCCTTTCTTCCAGGTAACCTATCAGCCTTATCAGCTGCTCGACTCGCTCCGGTCCTCCAATTTCACGTTTGCACGTTTCGTAATGCGCTAGCAGTCGCTCATCGATGTCCGGCGGGATGCTCATTCGCGCCTCCACCTTGTCAAAAAAGGAATCCTCCTTTCCAGTATGGTCTGAGACGAATACCGAGTACGCTTTCAGGAATCTTGCAACCGGTTCCCTGGCATCTACTCCTGCCTTCCACTCCCTGACTTGCGCAAGAAACATCCTAGCAATCCTCCGGCCGAGTTCATGTTCTATCAGGAATTTGCGAACGTCTTCTGAATAATCCCTTACCTTTGCCTCCGGGAAATACGCGCTTTCCTCCTTCCCATGGTGGAATCGGTCAACAAATTCCTCCATAACCACCGACATCACCTCCAGATCCTCCATTGGCACATTTCCGTTTGCGTATAAAAAGTCCGAACACTTTCTCGCAATATTGCCGACGCGACGCACCGTATTGTGATCCAGTTTGAGGTTTTGAGTCGAGTTGGGCTCCACCAAATCAATCCTAATATCCTTGCTTCCAAATAGAATATAGATTTTTGAGAATGTCATGTAGCGACGCAGGCTTGACTAACCGAGATGCATTATGTATCTTGGCTCTGGATACTTGCGGTGTACTGCACTGTATTCTCGGCTCTAATATAGAACTCCATGCTGGCTGACCAGTGATGTTGCATCATCTGCTTGAGCCGATTACCCACAGTAACGGATGGGGAAAGTTCCATTTAAAAAAGGGAAAACGGAGACCTGCAGCAGGCGTTTGAGCGGTCTGAAACAGGGTGTGAGTTTGTGGGAGAAAAATCAGAAATAATACGCGAACTTGGCGACCGGGAGCTCATGCTCCCGGGCCTTATCAGAGAAGCATTGCAGGCAAACGACCGTGTAAAGTATTATTTCACGCTCTTGCAGGCTGCAAGAAGCAGGGCCGACAGCCCTGATTCCCGGTTCTCGGACTTGAGCGTGGAAAGAAAGGCAGCTGGAATCCAAGACGGCTCGCTGGATCAGGTAGTCGACCGCAGCGCGCGCGACGGTCAGACAGGATACTACACCGTGCCTCTTGCATCCCGGGTTGCAGAGCTTGTCAAGAAAGACATTGAGCTCATGATTGCTCCCCTGACTGAGGGCAAAGAAGGGTTCGAAAACAGGCTTGCCGCGCTGCTGCGTCAGCAGGAAGCCGTAAACGAGGACAGAATATCTGGAGCGTCAATTGATCTCATGACTGCTGTGCCGCAGGCTGGCGCAGAAGGTCCTGCCGATACCTTTCATGCAATTGTAATGGACGTTCACAAGGCGCTCAACAGGCTTCAAGCCTCAGTCTACCAAGAGTCTGTCGATGGGGCAAAGGTTTACGGCATCACGGAGCAGGACAGGCAGCTGCTAAAGGCGTTTATGCATGGCGTAAGCAGCACCGCGAAACTAAAATTCGACCACCCGGGGCTTGGGACAACCGCGACAAGATCTCCTGATGGGCTTGTGATTCAAAATGACATAGGCCAGACTGACGCGCACGTTCTTGTTATCAGAATCAAAGAGGTAACACAGGCAGAGTCCTCTGTCCAGACCACCTATACCGATGTCCACCCGGAGAGGCTAGTATTCTTTCAGGCGCTTTTTGAACAGTTCGGGACCAAGTGGACAGAGACTGCGTCAAGAAGGGCAAGGAGTCTTGAAGAGGGCTCGTACCTCCTGACTGTAGGCATCTACCAGGCGGAAAGCAGGCATCAGCTCGAGGAATATCTTTACTTTCTGGGCTCGCGCATAGTGTTCCTTATTGACTGGAACAGGGCGCGCAAAAGGCTGCGGAGCTTTGTCAGGAATAGCGAAGCGTTAAAAGTCCTAAAGTGGGCTGCCCAGAACAATCATGGCCACATGGGCTTTCTAAAGTTGGGTGGCGACAGCCTGGTTATCGAGGCGATCGAGAGAATTCCAAAGGTGCAGCTTCGCTATGGCCAAAAGCTCGACGACGTACTGGGACGCGAAAGCGCGGCGGAGTTTCTCAAGTTTGTCCTCCGGGCGTCGTCCGAGCTGCAGCTTGAAGGCAAATCTAGGCCGTTTATTAGAGACGAAATAAGTGCGGAGCTGGCCCGACGCTTTCGCGGCATTTATGAAAATCTTCTCGAAATAGCATCTCTACACGCAGAGCTTGTTGTGGAAACAAGCGCCGCGGCAGTCGATGCGGTAATCCAGATTTTGACGCAAAGCCAGACTCCCTCAGAGCTTCACAGGATACTCGCCCGGGCAGGGGTGTGGGAAACGCGTGCGGACAATCTGCTCAACACCGCCCGACAGGCCATCAAGCGTTCTCGAGCCCCTCCGATTGTGGAGCAAATAATCAGCGAGGCTGACGATGCGATAGACTCGATCGAAGAAGCTATCTTCCTGCTGACTCTGACGCCCTCAGGTCCGCTACCCTTTGGCGAGCCGCTACGCGAGCTTGCTGAGCTGTCCAACAAGACTGCAATGGAATACCTCAAGGCTGCTGAATGCTCCAAGCTCGTTCGGCGGGCCGGACAGGATATAATCGACGACCTGCTGGCCGCGGTTGACATGACTACTGTTCTTGAGCACGAGCAGGATCAGGCATACAGGAGTACAAAGGAGGCGATTGTCAGCGGGGCTTCGGACTTTAGGCAGCTGCACCTCTTTGCAGAAATCGCCGCCAAAATGGAACAGAGCACCGACTCGCTGATGAAGTCCGCCGTACTGCTCCGCGAATACGTTATGGAAGAGGTGATGGCACAATGACTGAGCCCGATACCGCAGACTTGGGCATCGCTCAGGAAGGCATTCATTTCTTTGGAATTTTGCCGGGTTCCGGCTCGAGGCCCAGTTCTGGCTCAGAGGCAGTCTCTCGCCAAGAGGTCGGCTCCAAGGCGTTTAACCTGATGCGAATGTCAGACATTGGCATACCAGTCCCGCCCGGTTTTGTGGTCGGTGCCCAGTTTTGCCGCAAGTACCTTGAAGAGCGGGCAACTAAGCTGCCGTCATCACTGGTGGCAACTATAGAGAAGGGATTGCGCGTAATTGAGAAGAGCACCGGCCTGACGTTCGGTGGATTCCGAAGGCCTCTTTTGGTTTCAGTGCGATCCGGCGCAGCTATCTCGATGCCCGGCATGATGGACACGCTGCTAAATATTGGCCTGAGCGACGCGACTGTCTCAAGCTTGGTGAGGATGACGGGCAATCCACATTTTGCAAGGGATTCATACAGAAGGCTTATCCAGAGTTATGCGGAAGTGGTTTACGGGGCCCCTGCCCGGCCGTTTGACGAGGCTCTGGCCGAGCTTCTCAGGACGGACAAATTGCTGCGGGGTGTCGCGGACCTTGACTCGCAAGAGCTTTTGCAACTCTGCCGAAAGTACCTAGAAATTTTCGAGGAGAGTACAAGCAGAGCCTTTCCGCAGGACTGTGTCGATCAGCTTACCGGCGCAGTCGAAGCCGTATTCCGGTCTTGGGAGAGCCCCAGGGCAAGAGAGTACAGGCGGATTCATAACATTACGGGTGTTTCTGGAACCGCCGTCACTGTTCAGTCGATGGTTTTTGGAAATATAGGCTCTAGCTCCGGATCCGGAGTGGGTTTCACGCGAAATCCGGTCACAGGGGAGAACAGCGGAATCTATCTGGACTTTGCGTTCAATGCTCAGGGCGAGGACGTAGTCTCTGGAAGGAATCTGATGCAGGATCAGGCTGACAGCCGCCGGCGCACAAAGCTGGAGTGGGTCCTTCCAGCTGTCTTTGAACAGGTTCAGAATCTCGGAAAGCAGCTTGAACTTGCGTTTAAGGATATGCAGGACTTTGAGTTTACCGTACAGGAAGGCAAGCTGTACGTCCTGCAATGCAGGACAGGAAAGAGGACCCCATGGGCCGCGCTTAGAATCGCTGTGGATATGGTCAAAGAAGGCGTGATAGATCGCTCGGTTGCGCTTCAGCGGCTTGAAGGATACGACCTCGCCTCGATCAGCCACGCCAGGCTGGCAGCGCCAAATTCAAAGCCGCTTGCGGCCGGCATTTCGGCAAACAGAGGCGTAGCGACTGGTGAAATCGCGCTCGACTCGGACAGGGCAGTCGAGCGCTCGAGGCTTGGGCACCCGGTCATTCTTGTCCGAGATGACACTGCCACGGCGGATATAGCGGGCATGGTTTCGGCGGCAGGCATCCTAACCAAGGCCGGCGGTAAGACTTCCCACGCCGCGGTAGTAGCGCGTCAGATGGACAAGGTGTGCATCGTCGGCTGCAATTCGCTTTCAATAAGACCGAGTGAGAGGGTCTGCTCGTTTTCTGACAGGAGCCTTCGTGAGGGCGAAATAATCTCGCTTGATGGCGACTCGGGCAATGTCTACGAGGGCAGGCTGGACATTGTAATGGAAAGACCAGCGGCACTTGTCAGCGAGGTGCGGAGCTGGAAATCTGGCCTGGCGTAATGCTCCTGGGCGAGCCGACTGGTCAGCCGTCCACCATTGCCTTGAGCTTTAGGAACTCGTCAACGGTTATCTCGCCCTTGGCCAGTCTGACCTTTAGAACCCTAAGGGGGTCATCTGAGGCAGGTGCCGCCGCTGCGGCCGTCGCGGCTGCCAGACTACCGGGAACGCTGACCTGCTGCTGTGCAGTGGCAGGTGGTGCGTCCATTACTTTTGAGTCAGATCCGGCAGGACTAATGCCGCCCGGGGCAGTCTTGCTTTTGGTTGCATCAGGCACGCACAGGCGTGCAGCTTCGTCCCAGTCATTTCTACAGACCCATCTTTTGCAGACTTGGCAATTAAAGAAGTGGCTCTTTGCCTCGATTATTGCTCCCGACATTGCAGCATCGTGTTCTTGATGCCAGGCGGCCGAATTGCCGGCGGATTGCTGGTTGTGAATCAATTGGTCCGCACCGCTTTTTAGGGTCTGCGCAATTCTCGGATCCTTTGAGTAGGTTCCGAGCTCGGCTCCAAGGTTGGCTACTTCGGCAAGGCCGTGCAGAAAGCTCGCCTTTTTTGCACTTTTGGATTGGACAAACGCTGATTTGTAGGGCTGCTGACAAATGTCGCAGTAGAAAATGAACTGAAAGCCGTTCTGGGCACTGGCGTCGGTGACTTTTTTTGTAAATGGCTCAGAGCTCAATCAGAGGGAACCTCAGGATGCTACCGACAGGCAAGCTATAAAGGCTTTTACGAATTGAGCCAATAACCGATTGACACGCGCGAGTAATCACTGCTTTACCGCCAGTCCAAGACAGGCGCAAACCCTCTTGTAGCTTGTCGTGTAACTGATAACCCATGAGTGACACGCCACATGACGACCCCAAAAGATCGGCGGCGCGGGTTGTAGAGCATCAGGAGAAATTCAATGTCCCTGTCCAGACCGAACAGGAGGAAGCGGAAACTCAGGAGGACGCGACAGTCGAGCACTATGCAGACCCACTTGAAGTAAAGAGAAAGAAAGAAGGTCTGGACTAGCTACGACAGAAAATCGATGACCATGTTTTTCTGACTGAAAGAGCCGCAAATTGCTTGCGTGTGGGTGATTGACGAATCACTAATGAACGGGTTAAAACCCACCGGACTGTCATGGGCAAGGGATTTGATTTCAAGTGGAAGCTTGTCGAGAACTATTGTGCCGCCATAGTAGGAGCAGTTTTTATCTGGCTTCTGGTCGAGGGTGTTACCAGGAATGACTCTGCAAAACTGGCCATTGCTATCGCAATAATTGCCGTCGCCCCTTTTCTAGTAACATTTATTGACAAAAAGTCTGCCGCGCCAAACGTTGGGTAGCGGATCACTGCCTCTTTGCCTGCTCCTCAATGACGCGGTCAATGGATTTAAGAGAATGATAGGTCTTGCCCGCATAATCAATGAGTGCGACCTTTACCCCCAGTATCTTCTGAGCCCGCAGATAGCTTGCCTCTGCTTCTCGGGAGTCTTTCGCAGACATTAGAAAAATGACGGCGCCTGACGGGCTCAGTATCCTGTAGTATGTTCTTTCGGATAGGGCGCTTGCCAGTCTTTCGACAAGCGTATTCAGATCTGTCGAGCCATCAGGAATGAACAGTAGCGCGTATAATGTAAAGGATGCAAGTTTTTGCTCGTCAGTGACGGGCACGACAAGCAGGAGGTTGGAATCGACCAGCTTTTTTAGCGAACGGACAGTGCTATCGACAGGCGCGCCGACTTCCATTGCCAGGATTTCGGGAGCTTTGAGCGAGTCGGAGCGCAGGGCGCGGATGACCTTCCAGTCTATTGCATGCAGTTCCGGCAACTGTTCGCCGGGCACGTCAGCCTTCGACTCGTGCAATAAGAGGGGTTCCTGTGAAAGCGCCGCCTTGCCGCTTAGTTTCGCGACTTTTGACAGGCTTTGCTCGATGTCCGCGTCGCCCTTGTACAGAATTGTAAACGCAATGGAGTTGAGGTATTCGTCAATCCGGATTATGTCATCGATAAGCATAAGGTCGGCTGCAGCGCTACCCTTTGAAAGCGGGTCTGGAAAAGGGAGGAGGTACGTCCTCAGTTTGTATCCAAGCAGCAGCGAGACGTTTGGAATTGCGATGTAACCCCTGATTAGATTGATTTCTTCAAATCGCAATATCCTGCTTTCAACCTCGCTTTGTGAAAGCCCTACTTCTGCGCCTATCCTTTTGAAGTCTGGTCGACGGTTTTCCGCCGAAGCCGGTCCGTAGTATCTAAAGCACGCTTGGAAGAAAACCTTAAAATCGATAGTGTCCAAACGGCAGCCTCGCCAGACTAACTAGTCCTGGTTCACTATTAAGCAATGCGCCGCGGGTCAAGCCTGCACGTTAGAAAGCCATGCGACTACGCCTTTCTTGCAGTAAAGATACGCAACCAAGCAGACGCTTGCCCCTATCGCCGTGGTGGCCAAGTACGATTGAAATGCAGCCGCGGGTGAGATGTGTCCAAACGATGCAAGCCCAAAAGAGAGGCGCACAATAGTCGGAGCAAATATCGTAACAGCGGCCGCTCCGCCGAGCATAAAGCCCGTCAAAAAGCCTGTGAGAGTCACGTACATTCCCCTCTGTCCGCTCGCATAGTAGTCAGGGTGCCTTGCCGCAATTCCAAGGCCGATAAAGCTCTCGGCGGCAATTACAAAAATGCTCGAAAATATCGTCAGGTACGTCCCATAGCTCCCCGCGGGCGAGACGATGCTAAATACGGTGATCATGGCAATAGTTGCGGCAAAGGCTATCACCCAGGATGGAAGTAGTTTTCCCTTTATCACCTGCTTCGCTGAAATGGGGAGCATGCACAGGTTGATAACCGACCTCCCCTCCTGCCCGATCGACATCATGGAAAACAAAAGAGGAACCATGAATGGAACAAATCCTGCCAGAATCAGGCCGGGCGCCCTGCCAGGGTTGTCCGAGGCGGGGGTCAAAAATGTCGGCAAAAAGAACGACACGACGAGGATGACAGGCATTGACATGAACCGCGCAAGCTCCTTGCGTCGGAGGAGCGCCCGAAACTCCTTGAGCGCAATCGCGGCATCAACAGGACCAAAGCCCAGCAGGGATAGTGTGATGCTTTTTCGGGGCGAATAGCCGCGCTGGCCTTCCGTGACCGCGATTACAACCGGAACCGACGACCAGAACCGGGTTCTCAGGTTTACTGCGACAACAAAAATTCCTGCCGTAAAAGCTGCTGCTAGTCCTGCAAATATGCCGGCCTGAAGGTCCTGGTGGGCCAGCAGATCAAGCGTTGAGACTGAGGGCCAGACCATGGGCACGAACCACACAAGCTCCACACCGCGTACGATGACCCCCAGTGCCCGGTACAGAAAGTACGAGTTAAATGAAAGCTGGGTCACTACCAGGAGCGCGGTGATGAGAATGAGCCGCGAAGCAAAACCAAATTTGCCGCTCCTGCGATAAACACTGGTAGATAGCCTGTTGGTTACTGCCCGCAGGGCCTCGACGGTAAAAGCACCTAGGAGCAGCGCCAAGACAGAAAGAAGGGCCGCCAGCGGCCATACCGGCATCAGACCGAACTTCATGGCAAGAGGAAGGCTTATGCTGATTCCGGCCATCAGAAATGGAGAGTATACTGCAGTCATGGATAGAGCGGACGCCGTGACGTACTCGCGCGGCGTCAGCGGAAGCCAATTCACTGACTCGCTTGAGGAGAAGATTGACCCCCTGCCTAGCTCCAAGAGTATTCCGGAAAGTATGACAGCTGAGGTCAGGCCGATGGGAAGGCCGGTGATTACCTGGGAGGCGACGTCGCCAAACGAAGCGGCATTCTTGCCGGACAGGTTTGGGAGAATCGCAAACTGGAGCACCGCAAAGGGGATCAAGAGTACGATCGCGTCTATTAGTATCAGTATCCAAGGCCGGGTGAAGCGGACGTTCGCGCTGTTAGTGCTCCTGCTAGCCCGCAGGTATGACTTGACAAGCACAGACGAGAGCGAGAGTACCGCAGAAGATCGCACGATGTCAATACCTCAGAGCTTCGGCTATTCTTGCAGTGTCCTCGCTTCCGGTGAGCTTCAGAAAGACGTCTTCTAGGCTTGAACCCTGCATGCCCGTCATAGACCTGAGCTCCTGAACGGAGCCCTCGGCAAGCACCGCGCCCTTGCTCATTATTGTCACCCTCTGGCAGACTCCCTCGGCGATCTCGAGGATATGCGTGCTAAATAGCACGGCGACCTGTTCATCGCGTGCCAGCCTGTGCAGGATCTCCTTGACTATTCTTGCAGAGCGGGGGTCAAGGCCGTTGAGCGCTTCGTCAAGAACGAGCACTTTTGGCCTGTGGAGCAGTGCGGCGGTAATTGCGATCTTTTGCCTCATGCCCTGGGAGAATCCGCTCATTACCTCGTTTACTCGGTCGGCCATCTGGAACGCACCAAGAAACTCTTCGACACGCTTCTTCCGGACATCACTGGGAATTCCGTACGCCTCCCCTATGAAATCCAGGTACTCCGCCGCGGTAAGGTAGTCGTAAATCTGGGGGATCTCGGGCACGTACCCGACGTACCTCCGCGATTCTACCGGCTGCGCCCTGACGTTGATGTCGTTTACAAAGATCTCGCCCTGGTCTGGCGGCAGAATTCCCATAATCATTTTCATTGCAGTGCTTTTGCCGGAGCCGTTTGGTCCAAGGAGCCCGCGGATCTCGCCGGCAGGGACTGCAAGGTTTAAACCGGAAACTGCCTTCACGTTCCCAAACGATTTTGATACGTGTTTGGTCAGTATTGCCTCCAACTCATCCTGTCTCCTATTCAATCCGGCAGCTGTATGGCGGGCTTAGACACGGGAGCAAAAATCGCATAATCCGCCTCCAGGCAAGCAGTGAGCCAATGTATTTTCACCGCGCAGTTCCATTCTTTGTTGTAGGTTACCTCACTTAAAGATTTGATATTGCATTGTGGGTCGGGAACACGGTTATCAGGAATTGGCAGACAATGTTATAACTTGCAGCCCCAAGAAAAGACCTAGAATGTCAAACTCGGCTAGAGACGACGCGATTAACCTCCACCGCATGCTCAAGGGCAAGATCGAAATCCAGAGCAGGATTTCCCCCGAGGCGGTTTTTGAGGAAGGAAAGGGGGTTCTGGGGCTTATCTACACTCCGAACGTATCATACGTCGCCAGGGAGGTCAGCATGAATAAGGAGCTCGCGTACGACTATACTTCAAAGTGGAACAATGTAGCAATTGTTTGCGACGGCACCCGCGTACTTGGTCTTGGCAATATCGGCCCGGAGGGCGCCCTGCCGGTCATGGAAGGCAAGTCGGTCCTTTTCAAGACGCTGGGGGGGATAAACGCGTTCCCACTTTGCATTGCGACCAGGGACAAGGAGGAGATTATCAGGTTTGTAAAGGCAATCGAGCCGGTCTTCGGGGCAGTCAACATCGAGGACATCGAGTCGCCGAAGGTCCTCGAGATTGTGGAGCGGCTTCAATCAGAGGTCTCTATTCCAGTATTTCATGACGACCAGCATGGCACTGCCGTGATCGCACTGGCAGCCCTTCTAAATGCCCTCAAACTGGTCAGGAAGCAGATGCAGGGTGTGCGGGTGGTAATCGCGGGGGCCGGCTCTGCAGGCTATGGCATCTACAAGATACTCGCCGCAGCAGGCTGCAAGGAGATAATCGTAATTGATAGCAAGGGAGCGATTTATCAGGGAAGGGATGAATATAATCAGAGGCCGCCTGGCGATGCAGCCGGCAACCCGTACAAGGAAGAAATTGCAACCAGGACAAATCCCCGCAGACTGCAGGGCGATCTCGGCAGTGTCATGGCCGGTGCTGATGTCTTTATCGGCGTGTCGGGAAAGGGAGGAATTGTCAATGCAGACATGGTAAGGTCGATGTCAAGTAATGCGATCGTCTTTGCGCTGAGCAACCCTGACCCGGAGATATACCCCGCGGAGGCGACAGCTGCGGGTGCGCGGATAGTCGCGACCGGGCGCTCGGACTTTTCAAATCAGGTAAACAATGCAGTCGTATTTCCGTCAGTGCTGCGCACCCTGCTGGACCTGCGGGCGCGTGGGCTGAACGAGTCGATGCTAGTTGCGGTGGCAACCGCGATCGCGGATCTTATTGATCCTGTGCATCTAAAGGAGGACTTTATAGTTCCCAAGGTAAATGATCCCAGGATTATGCCAGTTGTCAACAATACTCTGAAGGAGCACATGCAGCAGCACATTCAAAAGTGATCTGACAGTCTCTTATCAGGAGAAAAATTCTTTTGTGCAATACCATCCACTAGAGTGCAGAATTGCAATTGCCCGTAGATAAGGCGACCTGCGAATCGGCCAGCGCGGAACTGATTGAGCGCACATTTCCGCACAACAAAAAGGTTTCAGAGCAGTATGCTGACCCACAGACGCTTGATTACGTCAGGGCCTTAATACCGCATGAGGTGCTGCAGCTGCAAGGCCCGCATCTTGTAAGGGGGTTGCTGGACTGGTTCAAGGCAGATTTTATGCGCTGGCTGCCAAGCCAGATGAGGTGTGAATTTTGCACCACCAAGGCACCAGACGGTGCGGAGGCAGGGACCGTTATGCAGGTAACTATTGAGCCTGGTTCCACCTGGCAGTTGCGCAAGGTAGAGCGGTACAAATGCCCTTCATGCGGAGCAGAGCGGGTTTACCCTAGGTACAGCGATGTGCGCAAGATAGCAGAGTACAGGCTGGGGCGCTGCGGCGAATGGTCGATTCTCTTTGGCGCGGTTCTCAACGCCGCCTCCCTGCGCGGGAGGATAGTCCATGATTTTCTTGACCACTGCTGGAACGAGGCACTGGTTGACGGGCATTGGATGCACCTCGACTCTACGCTCCAGTACCCGACTTTCCTTGACCATCCATACCACTATGAGAGGAACTGGGGCAAGCAGTACACCTTTGTGATTGGCTTTGAGCCTGACACTCTACAAGACGTAACCCTGCGCTATACTGAGCACTGGCAGACGGTCCTGCAGAGAAGGGAAAAGTTCTTTGGCTTGCATGATATCCAGGGAGGAGGACGGATGGCCGAGGAAAACCTGCAGCGCCTGTATTCCAGTATCAGGTAGAATTCGTCTTGAGCTGCGCCGCGCCTAACTTTGTTCCCAGCCTTCCAAAAAGAGTTGCAGCGACAACCACCGCAGCGGCAAACTCCAGCAGGGTAAATGCGTAGAACGGCAGAGCGTATCTGACTGAAAACAGTATTCCGCCGGCAATCAGCCCACCGAACCTGCAGACGTTTGACAGGATGTCATAGACTGCGAAAAGGGAAGGACGCTTTTCTCTTGGCGTCAGCTCTATCTGCAGCGCCTCGTGCGTTGGCCCGTAGTAGATCCCCGTAGCGACCATTGCGAGCGAAAGACCAAGGATTGCCCAGAACGAGCTGACAAAAACAAATGCCGATGCGAGTGGTGCCGTCATTAGAATAGACAGCAGGATCACCTTTCTTTTGTCAAACCTGTCTGCAGCCATTCCAAGCGGCGTCCGGATAAGGTTTGCCAGGACCGCCTGAATGCTCAATACAAGCCCCCAGTGAAAGGTGTCCATTTTTGCATTGCTTGTCGCATAGAAAATAAAGTAAGGGCCTGTCGCCGAATTTGCAAACGTTACCAGGGCGTATGCCGCAAGCAGTGGCGCCAGTACCCTTGGAAGGCTGGCCCCATTTGCCAGAAATGCCCTGAGGTGCGACACTATTGAAGGAATGAAGTGCTGCGTGCTTGATTGCTCGGAGATTTTGCCTGCCGCAGGCCCTGCAGCCTGGACGGAGTCAGAAGCGCGACTCGCCGCTACCAAGCCCCGGGGCTTTGTTTCTCGCAAGAATCTGACAATAAGTATGGTCGACGCGACTGATGTCAAAACGGCTACCAGGGCGGCCAGCCTAAAGCCCTCAATCGTCCCCAGAGTCGTTATCAGGTAACCACCCGCTGCTGGCGAGCACATGGCAGGAACCGTGGACAGAGTCTGGTAAAGCGAGAGCTGCCCCGTACGGCTTTTTGCGCTTGTCGCATCGGCTATCAGCTGCCTCGAGGCTATTGAGCCGAGGCTGCCGGTTCCGGCCAAGACTACTACCACCGACAATACCTTCCAGTCTGCAGAAAGATAGTAGCCGAGTAGAAAAGCGGGGGCAATCCAAGAGGCTGCAACTACAATCCTGCGAAGGCCAAACCGGGGAATTATGACCCCGCCGAAAAGAGTCGATGGAATTCCTGCGGCCATTCCAAGCGCCGTGACAAACCCGTACTGCGCAACAGACCCGCCCAGGGCCGTAAAATAGACGGGAAGAAACGCCAAGGCAATGCTCGACAGGCTGCTAAGGGCCGCCGCTGCGGTCAGCACTGCAAGGTTTCCCTTTGGCATGACGCCAGCCAGCTGGCCCGAAGGGGTTGAGCTGGAGCGCAGCATTGCTATTGCCGAAAAGACCCACTTGTACGAAATGGCGATCGGCGCGTATTGCGATATGGTGCTACTTGTTCTTTTGTACGCTAGCGATGCGAGTGCGTCTGGCACGGCAGGCGCATGTGCCGCCGAGGAGGCAAGGCACAAGTTTGCCTGGGACGCGGCTCGTGCAGACAATCAAGACGTTGTCGGCAAGCTAAATTCCGGCGCAGAGGCAATAGGTGAAAAGCTAGCCCATCCTGACTGATTTTCTCGTCAGTCATGAATAGCAGGCAACCAGGATGGGTTTCTATTTGTCAGCACCCCCTCCCCCTTTGGTGATTCATATGTTATAAGCGAGAGATACCACGATTGTGGCACTTATGGCGGTTGTCGAGCTGACGACACAATCAGAGTCTTTTGACAGGACGCTGCACGACGAGATTGAGTGCCCCCGATGCAACGGTTCTATGCTCCTGTGCTCCGACTTTGACGGTTTGTACTATTCTTGCGAGGAGTGCGACTTTATGCTGCACCCCAAGCCTGCCTGCTGAATTGGCAGGTGCCGTGTTTCATGGGCAGGACGCTTCCCACAATTACGCAGATTCTGGCCTACGAGTATCAGAACTGGAAGCCCTTCCGCCAGGCTTTGAACAAGGCGCAGAAAAATTCGTTTGACCTCATGTGGGACACGGCTTCTCAGCACAGGCTTGCCATGATGTATGCAAACAGGCCGGCACCCATTCAATCGATAATGATGGCAATCCTGTTTGAACACTACAGAGAGCTCCTCGCCCTCACAGGCCGGAACGGGCGCGGAGGCCAAGCTACGACTGTTCGCTAGGAACCTCTAGCGCTTGAAGGTGCTTTGCCTTTGCAGCCGCTACGAGGGGCCTTGCGGTTAGTGGTGTGATAAGTGTTGTAACAAAGCCGATGGCAACGGCGATCGAAAAGAGCGAGGTGTCGATTATTCCTGCCGCATAGCCAATTGCGGCTATCGCCAGCTCCACAGCGCCCCTGCCATTCATAAGAAAGGCAAGGGCCAACCCCGCCTGACCTGAAAAGCGGGCAATTCGCACCCCCAGGTAGGCCCCGCCAATCTTGGCCACAATCGCCACTGCGAGGAGAGCGCCAAACAACGGCAGCAGACCCGAGATCGCCTGCAGGTTTATCTCGACGCCAATGAGGCCAAAGAATATGGGCCCAAAGAAGCCAAAAGTAATCGCTGAGACAATGCCGTGGAATTTTGAAAAATTCTCCTTTCCGATTATCTGCTTGTTGGCGACAAGCCCTGCAAAGAATGTCCCGATAATAAAGTGCAGTCCCATGTTGCTTGCCGCAAGCGAAATTCCGATCGCAGCTATCAAGAGGAGGCTAAAGCCCGCCTCGCGAGTGTGAAGAACCCGAAACAGCGGGCTTACTTTCTGGAGCAGCGCGTTGCCTGCAGAGGTCTTCATTCCAAAGATAAGGTAGAACAGAATGATGGCTGACACGAACAGCGTAATCTTGACAATAGACAGCCAGAGATCAATATAGCTAATATGACCGCCTCCGACCGCGGTCGAGTGAGCGGCCTGTATGATTATCGAGAGGGCCACAAGCGACATGATGTCGTTTATCACCGCCGCTGCCATCACGGTGTTTCCAAGCCTGGTGTTGAGCACGCCAAGCTGCATGAGGATTATGGCGCTTACCGGGACGGCTGTGATCGAAAGGAGCAGTCCCATGAACCAGGCCTGCGTGCTCGCCAGTCCAAAGAGCGTGCCGGTATAGTACCCGGCAAGAAGGGGCGTCACGAAAGCAAATACCGATACTATGATGGCCTGCTTTCCAGCCTTCCTTAGCTCCCTTGGATCCATCTCAAGGCCGGCAAGAAACATCAGGAAAAAGACAGAGATGTCCGACAGGAAGGAATAGTCTTTCGAAAAGCTGACCAGGCCTAGAATTGAGGGCCCGATTATGATACCGGCCAAAAGCTCGCCAACGATGGCCGGCTGCTTCAAACGCTGAAACACCTCGCCGAGGACTCGCGCCCCAACCAGCATAGCAATGATTGCTATGAAGAGCTGTTCCGCGGCCACTCTGCTGGTCTATCGCAGGATTATAAATCGATTTCCCGGAGGCAATACATAGAGCATATGGCGCGAAACGCAGCTGCACTGCTCTACCATCGGCTGCGATATTCGTCGCCGCAGTCGCCTATAGTTTCATACAGCTCGTTTGACTTTTGGCACACGGCCTCTATCCTGCTGATGTCTGAGCCGGTCAACTTTGTGCCAAAGGTGCGCAGGTTGTCGCTCCTGTGCTCGGCGATTCCGAGGCGAGCCCCTATTATCGCTCCTGCTACGGCAGGTCTGTCAAGAATGTACCTTGTCGCGACGTTCGCAATGCTGGCATTGTGCGCCTTTGCGATAGCGTCCAGCTCGCGCAGAAGCTCTTGAAAAAGCTTCCAGCCGCCCCAGCTGTCTATCATGCGCTTGTACTTTTGCAGGCTAGGCGTGTTAAGCTCAAGTCCGCGCGGCTCGGGCCTTCCAAGGTACCTGTCAGTCAACAGACCCCCACACAGCACGCCGTATGCCAGGAGGCTCGTTTTTGCGTGGCTGTCTTTTTGATTCAGGCAGTATGGCACCATCCTTACCTCGGGCCTTCTATCGATGATTGAATACTGGACCTGATTTGATGTGATATGGATTCCTGCGTCGTTCATTATTTCCATTCGCTCGGTGTCAAAGTTAGTAAGGCCAAGGCACCTTATCCTGCCCTCATCGCGGAGCTCTGAAAGGTACTTCAGGGCGTCAATATAGTACGGGTTTCCATAATCCCACCAGTGGAACTGCAGCAGATCGATGGTACTTGCGCGCATTCGCTCAAGGGACCTCTTGATGCTCGACCTGACCAGCTCCCTTGTTATGGTCCTTGGCTCCGGAACCCATTTTGTAAGCGCCTTGACATTCTGCAGCTGCGCCGGACCGAGCCCCGATTCTAGCTTTTTGCAGAATTCACCGATAAGGTCCTCGGCAGGGCCGTAAATGTCCGCGAGATCCCAGGTCGTAAGACCTGCAAGGTGATACTGGACCATCTCTTCCACAGCGCGGCCTGCGTCAATGTAGCCATGGCCTCCCGCGACCTGCCACATCCCGTTCACGATCCGAACTATTGCAAAATCCGGAGCCAGATCGTACCGCTCCACCTCAGGCTGTGCACTTTGCCCCCTGACGCCCAACTGCCTTACCGGTTACCTTCACTTATAATAAAAGCATTGAACGGTGCCAGTCAGCAGGCCTAGATTCCATCGGCCTTGGGTCTGCCTCAGGGAACAAAGCGCAATCCGACCCTGGCAAGCGCTACGGTAATGTTGTCTATTCCGCCGCGCTGGTTGGCTTCATTGACAAGCTTTGCACAAATCTGATCGGGATCGGAACTTTGAGAAACAACGTCCGCAATTGACTCGTCGCCTACCATATTGGTAAGGCCGTCGGAACAGACGAGAATAGAGTCGTTGTTCTCGAGCATGAGTTCGTCTGAGTATACTGACAGAGGCATGCTCGCTCCGACTGCCTGCGAAAGCACGTTGCCCCTTGACTGGTCCTTTGTAAGAAGCCTTATTCTGCCTGACCTGACAAGGTAGCACCGAGAATCGCCGACGTGGCCGATAAGACAGCGGCCCTGGTCCAGAAATGCTGCAGTAAGCGTGGTTGCCATGCCCGTGTACCGGGGATTCTGGACAGAGGACCTGCTTACCTCGGCGTTAGCAAGCTCGAACGACTGCAAGAGAGGCCTGACCTGGCTGTTCATTCCGGCCTGCAAGTCGGAAGCCGACCTCAACAATACAGATTCGACGAATTTTCTGAAAAAGAAGGCTATCGCGAGTTTGCTGGCAACCTCGCCCGCGGGTCCGCCTCCAACGCCGTCTGCCACCGCCAGGATTGCAGAGTTGCCCCCGGCATCATAGAATGAGCAGTTGAGTGCGACAGTCATCACGCTGTCCTGGTTTATTTCGCGGACCATTCCTACATGCGAGGCCGAGCCAAGGGCATACCTGTACTCAAACGGCATTTCGAAAGCTCAATGCCGAAGGTATCTTTTATTCTATTAGCATGCCTTGAAAGGGCTTCAGCACAGCCTTATTGATCGTGCAAGGTTGACGGCCTTTTCAGAGTCGTCCTTTTGAATTGAATTGTTCTTGTACTTGTTGCTAAAGTAAATCAGGTCTATCATCCTCCTCCGGTCGATGCTCACAATGCTGCCAGTGTCCTCGGCGTCGGCAGCCGCATCCGTGAGTATTACGACCTTGTCCACAAACTGGGTCGACTTGAGCGTGTTTGAAATTTGCTCAGAGCTCTTTTTCGAGTCGTTGTTGTTCATGACTACTGCCACTGCCACCTTTGAGCCGTTGGTGCTGCTATATACGACATCGATTCCGCCCTGGGGGCTTGCCTGAGCCGGGTTCTTTTGAGCCCAGACCGGCCGGGCAACCATGCCAACCTGATGCGTGAACGACACCAGGTCGCGCACGGCGGTCCTTATGCCTGTTTCAAGAGCATTATTGTCGCTGCAGCTGCGCTTGATGCGGATAAACTCCGACAGGGGTATATCCATCATGCTCTCGCTGATGCGCAAGCCCGGATGCGCGTTCTTCATTGTTTCATCTATTGCATGCTCGTCAATAGAAGGAACGCTTCTTTTCGAAGCATCCTCAAATGAATGGTACATTATGTTGAGAAACGACCGTATGCCTCGAAGTTCGGGAAACTCGTCATAGATTACCTTAATCTTTGAAGCAAGCTCGCCTTCCTCCCCTGAACTAAAGCCGGTCGCATCAAACGAGTTTGCGGCCCTAATGTATTCCAGGGCAATATCAAGGACTTCTTCAAAGCTGGCAAGAGGAAGGTCTAACTCTAGGCTGCTTGACAGGACATCCGCAATTGATGGCTCGGCCGAAGCAATCTGGTCGCGCAGCGACGGCTCGACTATCAATAATACCGCGGCGGCTGGGAACTTTGCGTCGCAGATTGCCCTGATTACTTTGAGGAGGTCGGCCTCCGGGCCAAGATCGTCAAACTCAAACAGCGTTATCTTTTTTAGAAATCTCAGGTTGAGAGATGACATGGCCCTTACCCACGAAAGCAATTCCGTCTCGCTCGCTGCGGCCGGGATTCCAGATCCGAGCCCGGCCTGGCTGCTGCCATAAAGAACCTGCTTCAGAATGCCAAGCTCTTCCGGTGAAAAGGAATCCTTGGCCAGCACCGTGCAGAGCGCTGCGTTATTTGGAACCATCTCGCCGGCGAGAACCTGCTTTGCCTTGGAGGCAAGACTCCTGCCGGACATCACGTCTACAAAGTCAAAGTTGAACACCTTTCGCGCGCCTTCCACGTTGCGCTCCGCCTTTTCAAGCAAATATTTCACCAGAGCCTCCCTCAACTGGGCGCTGTACTGCTCGCCAAAACCTTCCATCATGGCGATATGGAGCCCCTGCACGTCTCTTGTACGGATAGATGGCAGACTTATGTGGGTGACCGCAGCCACATGGCTGCCGAACTGCATGTCGCGCAGGTGCATTGCGAGGTGGGTTTTTCCAGATCCTGCAACACCGCTCAGAAGAATTGTACCACGATCAGGGTTCTGCTGACCGGCGTCTGTCGCGGAGAGACCTAACGCCCTTGACTGAAACTGCTCCAGGGCAGACCAAAGCGCAGCCCTTGCCGCCTTGTGATGCGGTCCCCCGAACACCCGCGGGTCTTGCGGCTGCTGTCTGAGTGTTTCTGGAAAGGGATTGGTTGCAAGCCCGTAAGGATACAAGACGGGTACCTCACTTGGAGGGGTTTGCCGCAAAACTGCACTGCAGCAGAGTTACCTCGACATAGCGCACGGTGGAACCTGCAGAAAGTACTACTGTTTCTACCGAAAGCGGGGTCTCCCTGGTCATTACAAGCAGTGCGTGAAAAATTCGTATTTAAGCATCAATACGACGCGGCGTGCGCAAAATTGTCAGCCGTATTTGAGCTAGAGCGACTGGCGCTATTTTGCGACGACCATCGTGTTGGTACTCTTGATTCCCTTGAGCCTCCGAAGCGACCAAGAGATAACCTCGGCGACGTCTTTTTCCGTTTCTTCTTCGACAATGGCCATCATGTCGTACTCGCCGTATAACTGGTAAACCTCCTTTACGCTCCTCATGGACTTGAGTTCCTCGTGCAACAGCTTTTCAAGTCCGGTATCGGCGTTTATGAGGACGAAAGCTTTTGTCTTGGTCAATGGCTTTCTAGACACGCCTGCGCGATCCAATATATACCTGACTTTCAAACGGATGTCTTGATCAGGGCAACGAATGGGCTCCAGTCCATCTTGTGGAACTGGATCGGGTCCTTTGCAGGGTACTTTACCCACCCCTTGACGATTGAAAACCGGTAAACCTGCGACTTGTCGCCGAGGTTGACCTTGACCTTGAGAAGCGTTCCCCACCTTTTGTCTTCAGTCGAAACATCCATGATCTGCCTGAACGGAATCTCCAGATTCTCGGGGCTCTTGTCCAGATCCTTTTCAAGCTGCTCGATTTTGTATCCCTCGGCCGGCCTGAAAACCGCTTCGCCTGCCTCAAACCTGTTGTTCTGCCGCGCCGAGTAGGTGTGGTGCATGCGGCCCGTCATCTCTGTTTTTGTTATTATTGCAAGCCGCCGGTCAGTAATCACAAGCATGCATTCCTTGCCACGCTTGATCAGCCCCTCCTTTTCCCACCAGATCCAAAATAGGTGGGCCTTTATCTCCTCGTCCCAGCTCACCAAATACTGCATTTAGCGGGTGCGGAGTATTATTAAAAATCTTGGCTAGTATAATCGCGTTATTAGGAAAGTGATGTAAAAAGTAAAAAAGGAATTGTTAAGCTCTTGCTTAACCTTCTTCCCAGCCCTTCACGAAGAGACCGTGCTTCTTCAGTGGGATTGGCTGTCCTGGAGTATAGTCCATTGGCCTCATCCAGAATATTGCCTTTGTTGGGCAAACGCCAATGCAAGCTCCGTCTGAGATGCATCTTTCTGGATAGAAAACGAATGCTTTGCCTCTCTTCCATCCTTCGACTGGCTTTACTCTCAGTACGTCCGGACCAAGGGCGGTGCAAATCTCTACGCAGAGCGCACAACCGATACAGTGTTGTTCGCTAACATCAGGAAGTATAGCTACTGGCATCTAATTCACTTACCCAAGCGATCCTAGTCGAAAGTATTTAAACTCTATGTCATTTTTATAACACCGATATATCGCACCATCTGCCGAAAGGGTGCACGGCGCCTAGAATCGTCTATATTCCATCCTCGAACATGAATCTGAGGTGGGTCCCTTGTCAAGCTTGCACATCGCCTTTGACGATACCGATTCGCGTCTTGGCCGCTGTACCACCCACCTTGCCTTTAGGCTTGCAAAGGCGCTCTTGCAGAGCGGATGCGCAGATTCCTTTATCGACTATCCAAACCTGATAAGGCTCAATCCCAATATTCCCTGGAAAACAAGGGGAAATGGTGCGGTATGCCTCAGAATGAGGACCAAGAGGCCTGAAGATGCAAAGGAGTTGGCCGTCGAAGAAATCAAGAACCAGTCTGCCATAGGGGCCGGCGCAAACCCGGGGATAGCCCTGTATGAAGGCGACGCCCTGCCTTCAGTCCTGCGGGACTTTAGTTCACGGGCTATGTCCGACGTTTTGAGCAGGCAGCAGGCGGAAAAGGTCGCAATACAGGCGGGCGTTGAGTTTAAAGTATTTGGGAACGGGCAGGGGCTTGTAGGAGCCCTTGGCGCTCTCGGCTGCTGGCTTGATGAATTTGATCACACCTTTGAATTGATAGGCTATAGACGGGATGAGAATTGCGGCACTGCGAGAATCGTCGAACCCGAGAAGGTCAAACAGTTCAGCAGCGAGACATACCCGGACACGTTTAACAGCTATGACCCTTATCACGACAGGGTGCTTGTTGCCCCGCACGGCCCGGACCCGGTTTTTTTTGGAATAAGGGGCGAAAGCCCGGAGGCAGTGTCTCGGGGAATCACGGCCCTGCAGCCTTATGAAGACCTCGAGGGCTTTGCGGTATTTCGGACAAACCAGGGAACCAATATGCACCTGCAGAATGAGCTTTCCCTTCAGACAATCAAGGCATATACTGCAGGCTTTGCACGCTGCCGGGTGAGCACCCCGCCCGTCATTGCCGAGGGAGGACACGTATTTTTTTCAGTGAAGCAGGCAGACTATGAAATGCCCGCTGCGGCCTACGAGCCAACCGGACTTTTTCACGTCGTAAGCAAACTGGAACCGGGCGACTTTGTAGAAATTGGCTTTGGCGTGCGAAAGGGCACTACAAAACATCCAAAGATATTGAATATAGAGTATTTGCGGATTATTCAGCTGGAACAGGTCTTTGAACTTGCCAACCCGCAATGCACGGCCTGCGGCAAGAAAATGAAGTCAGAGGGAAGGGGCAAAGGCTTCCAGTGTCCCAGGTGCAAACTCAAAGACCCGCTTGCTTGCAAGGTCAGGCTCCCGCGAATCAGGGATATTGAGCCCGGATTGTACCTGCCGCACGCAAAGGCACACAGGCACCTGACAAAGCCCCTTCAGCGATACGGGAGGGAGAAGAAAGGTGCAGCTGCAATGCCGCCGCGGCGTGAGTTCATTTTGCCATCGTAATGAATAGCGGGGGGTGGATTTTCCGGAAACTAGAACTAGTTGCCTGTTGAACCACCGCTCTGCGGGTTATGAGCCCGCCGGGATAACCTGGCTTCCCCACCCCGCTGCTTGCATTCTTTACTTCGGGGGCATATATCTCTCACTATTGCATCGAATTTTTCTCCAAAACAGTCAGCTGTCGAGAAAAGATTACAAAAACGCGCGGCCCGACGCCTCATTATTGCACGCAGCCAGGTTCGCTGGTCCGTCTGTGCCATAGACCCACATTGCTGTAGCTTCTTTTTACGAGCAGCTAGGACGAGTATTGCCGGGCTATGCCGTTCTGGCGCTAGCATAGCGGTCAATAGGGGAGATAGAGTCCGAATAATTAGCTAGAAGAAACCACCAAGAGCTTTTTATTTTGACCACCTGTCATGCGAGTTCGTGGATACTGTTCTAAGACAGCAGGCCGAGCGGTTGGACAAGATTTATTTTTGCAGCAAATGTGAGGCTATCTTTCTTTTCTTGTCTGATGTGGATGATCACAAGACGTTTTACGGGCATGGCGAATTCCGAACGGCAGCCCTGGAATAGCCGCGGATATTCACAGGCCGCTCAGTGGTTAAAGCCGCCTTATCTGGCGCTCAAGCCATTCAAGGGCTTCAAGTTCGGTGAAGAGCCTTTCCGACTCGTGCGCATCGACACAGCCTTTGACTTCCTTTTTCTTCCATTCAATCAGCTTGTCTAGTTTTGAGAGGTCTGCTGATCGGAGCATGTCTATCTGAAGCTGGAACATTTTGTTGACTGCAGGCTTGTTGCTGGCCCTTATCTGCTCCTGCAGGAAATCTATCCTTTGAATAATAATTCCGTCTATTACTGTGCTCAAGCACAGATCTCCCGTCTCAGATCATTATAACATAGATAGCACCTGTGGGGGAGGGGGGTGCTGCACCGCGCAGCATTGCCGGCAGACATTTGACGTGAACATATACACGCACTTGCTTATGTCAGGTCCACTCCTTCTTGCAGCCTGAATTCTACGACAGGACATGGAGTCAAGAGAACAGATAATAGCGGAACTTAGGTTGCTTGGGATGAAGGGCAACCTATTCCTGCAAGTCAACCCGACTACAGCTCAGCTAAAATCCCTTCGCGACAGCCTTCGAGAAATCCTCAGGCTGACACAGTAATCATTACTCAACGATGCACCTGCCCGACTCGTCCTGCTTGTGCTTGCCTAAGTGCCGGCTGCAGCCGATTAGCCGATGCTCAGTGCAGCCGCAGAGAGGACAATGCTTTATCTCGTCCCGTGCGTCCGCGCCTTTGTTTACCATATACTAGTGGAACTGCAATGGCGCTATAAAGTTAGCAGGTCTGAACTATCCGGCGACTCTGAAGGTATTGTGGTGCGTAAGTATGCTGCATGAACGCATAAACACGCCCTTTGCAGTGGCGCATTCCGTGTCGCATGAAGCAAGGCTGAAATCATTTTTCCTGCCCTCAATATTCTTCTTGGCCGACAGGGCATATTTTACAAGGCGCACAAGGCCTGCCCTGCCACCGTGCGCCCTGCCATCTATTATGAACCAGAACATATCAAGTCCATCATAGCCTGTCGGAAACAGCCGAGTCTTGATGTCCCGCCCTTGACGCGAATAGTGGCCTACCATCAGGGCTTTGCCACCAATGAAGACGTTTGCAATGCGAGCAAATTTTGTGCAGGTGTAGCACAGGTCGTCGTATATCAGAATCGGATAGGACTGCTCGCCTCCCATGTACTAGTGTAGGGCCCCATCGCTAAAAAATTGTTTTGATCAGGAAAAATCTGGCCGGCAAAGCCAGTTCAGTTGGATCGTTGTGCTGTTGAAGACTAGTCTTACCTTTTTAAAGCGAATTCTATTAATGATACCACATCGTATTGCCCGCACTTTCTGTTGCATCTTCCTTGTCTTCATCCGAGTACATTATCCCGATTTTTCTCGGTACGGTTTTTGCAACTGCCCTTCTTTCCGCAAGGACAAAGATCCCGTACACCATAATGCTCGTCGCCGTGGGTATCGCAATCTCGCTTCTGAGCCTGTCAAGTTTTAGCGTAATAGGAAAAGGCTTTACCGTTGACCCGAAGCTTATCATAGACTTTGTCATTCCGCCTCTGATCTTTGAAGCCATGATGAAGGTAAATTACCAGGACTTCAAGAGGGTGAGGATTTCCACACTTCTGCTCGCGACTGTTGGCGTTGTTCTGGCAACTGTAGTTGCGGGGTTCCTTCTGCTTCTAGTAGCGGGCCTCCCCTTCATTGTGGCGTTTGCCTTCGCGGCCCTGATTTCGCCGACAGACGCTGCTATAGTAATCGAGATCTTCAAGCGGGTGCGGGTGCCACGACTTCTCAACACGCTGATGGATTCCGAGGCTACGTTTAACGACGCCACTGGGATCATAGCCTTTTCATCGGTCCTCGCAATTGCTTCCAGCGCCGGATCCCAGCTTGTCTCGACGCAGGGAATTCCAGAGTCCATCAACGTGGACATCTTGGCCCAGGTCTGGCATTTTGCCATAGTGTTCTTTGGAGGCGCGGGCATTGGGCTCGCGATAGCAGCGGCCACCCAAAGGCTGCACCACCTGATGGACGACCCCTTCTCGGAAACCGCCTTAACGATCGCGATGGTATTCGGGTCGGTCGGGATTGCAAACTCGCTTGGTGTCTCAGGCCTGGTTGCAGTGGCAGTCGCGGGGCTCTACTTTGGCAACTTTACCCTGAAAAACGAGGCGGCTATAAGCGAGCGCGTGAGAAATGCGGCATCCCACTTTTGGGAAATGATTGCATTCTTTGCAAACTCGGCTGCATTCCTCTACCTTGGAGTGACCATGGATATGGCCAAGATTAGCCAGAACCTGTGGATTATTGCCCTTGCCTTTGTGTCGGTCCTTGCCGCCAGGGCGGCATCCACTTACCCGATACTTGCGCTTACAAACAGGTTTACAAGCGAAAAGTTCCCCCTCGTCTGGAGAAACATCATGGTGCTGGGCGGCATGCGCGGCGCCCTGTCTGTGGCCCTGGCAGCCTCACTCCCGGACAGCGACTTCAAGACGACTATCGAAACAATTACCTTTGGCGTCGTCCTCTGCTCGCTGGTAATTCAGTATCTGGCGCTATCAGGCTACGTCAGGAAGGTCTATTCGAAGGGCCTCCTCAAAGAAGCCTGAACTGCAGGCACGGTCCTGTCATTTCGAGTGCCATCATCACCGATTCGGGTTTGACATCAAACCTTGTGACTCTGACGCGGCTTTTGTACATCAGCAATTTCTTGCCCTTTTCGTCGAGATCAATCCTTTCAATCGAGACTAGGCCGAGTTGCCGCAGCTTCTTGATTTTCCTGTAGGTGGTAGTCAGAGGAACGCCGGTCGCAGATGCGATTTGAAATGCAGACTTTGGGTGCAGACTAAGCGATTCGATCATCTTGTAGCTTGCCTCATCAAGCATTTCACGCAGTGCCTGCCGGGCGTGATCAGCGCTGGACTCGGAATTCATAGACAATTAGGCGTGCCTAATTAGGATAGCCTAATGTATTTAAACTGTTTTTGAACTGGCTATTTTTCGAAAATGCCCTGAGTGAATTTTTTTCTGAACCTGACTTCATGGTCGGAGGGTATCCAGCACTCAAACCATCCAATGATGGCCGGGAACAGATGAGCAGGCAAAAAACAGAAGAGAGCCTACGGAAGCGGTGTTGGATACAAATACTATTGATGTACTACGATAGCTTGGACAACTACAGATACATGTTCAGGCTTGAGACACAAACTCGCAAGTCGCTTGGAGCGCTCGCGGTAACTTCCGCAGTTTCAACTCTAATCTTTGCCATGATTTACGGGGTCATTGAGCATACCCTGTTAACAAGCCCCTTGGGCATAGGGATTCTCGAATATCCACTAAGCCTGCATCTCGGCGGCCAACTTTATTTTTACCACATTCTTCTTTTTCTGCTCGCAGTACTTATCTCGTTTAACCCCTTTTTTGACGTGATTCTGTTTGGAAAGAAGGGCTCTCTCAGGAGCCAGGCATTATTCTGTGGTGCGGGCAACATTCTCACCTTTATCTGGGTTGAGGACGTGTCGTACTTCACGCTCTTTGGCGAGTGGCCCAAAGACGTCATGACTCCACTGCACCTGTCAATTTACGGAGTGGTCTGGTGGTATCCTGTCCTGTTCGGCTTGGCGGGTGTCTGTTACTACCTGATGATACAAAGAGGCAGAAGGCACGACCCACGCGACGACCAGGACACCCGTTAATAATTTTGTAGAACATTAGTAAATGCAGCCGATTGGTAGACAGAAAGCTTGCTATGGCCGGTGCGGCGATATTTGCCATAGCGCTGGTGCTTGCCGCTGTTCTGCTTTCCGGCGGGATGCGCCAGGGTTCCCATCCCGCTAATCAAACCGTCGTGCAGAGTGCATCAAATGCAAGCAACGGCACCAAGACTGCCGCGGTGGAAAGCAAACCCGTAGAAAAAACCCCGATTAGCGCAGTATCTGCTCCGCCTGCAGCGGCAGTGGTCCAGCGCTGGGTGGCTCAGTATAATGCCGAGCAGAACCTTGGAACAGTAAACGCGGAGTATTCTGCGGAGGCAGACCACTCAAGTGGCGAGCTGTACTCCAACGTTTCAAGATTTTTGCAGTCAAGCTCGGCGGATCAGGCGATAATTGGATATGTGCACTGGCAGGGCACTCCCGAGAATGATTCCGTGATTCTGCCTGTAAGCCCGCAGGCAGTGTCAGTGGTTTACAATATCCCGAGTTTCCCCGACGTGCCACCGGGGCTTAAGCTTGACGCGCAAACGTTGGGGCGAATTCTCACCGGCAACATCACCTACTGGGACGACAACAGCATCAAATCACCAAATCCAGGCGCCAATCTTCCGCACCAAAAGATTGTAGTCGTGCGCTACAACGGGAATACTAGTTCCACCGGTATGCTGATGAGCTACATCAGCAATGGAACATCGGAGAAGGAGGTAAGGTGGGTCGAGCCCAGCGTTGGAGTGGCGGATACCCAGACCCTGGCCTCCACCGTACAGCAGACGCCATATTCCATCGGGTACGCGGATTTTGCGTACGCGTTGCAGGCCAAGATGACTTTTGCATCGCTAAAAAATTCGGATGGCGAGTACGTTTTGCCAACGACAGAGTCCATCAGGCAATCGATAATGACCGGTGCAGTTGGCTCAAATTCGTCGGGTCCCGCGAATGAAAATTCAACTGCCTTGCAGGCAGGAAGCGTTCCACCGGGTATTGACGCAACGCGATTTGGCAACGGGTCATACCCCGTAGTGGGGCTGTACTACGCAATGTTTGAAAACTCGACGGGCGGGAATAGCACGAGTGCAAACAGCACCAGAGCTGCGGCTGTCGATTTTGGGAAATGGATGGTAGGCACAGAGGGCCAGCGAATACTGCGTGACGTCCAGTACCCGTCTGTTCTGGATAGCACGGTACTAAGGTCGTACATCACAAAGGAAGGATTTCTGCAAGCCCACTAGGACCGTATGCGGATTCTCTGCTTATCCGGATTCGCGCCTTGCAGCAGTCCTTGAAAGCTCTTGATCGAGTGAGCGCAGGACTGTCCACGCACCGGAGCCAAAAATATGCTGCAGCGCAACTTCAACTTCCCTGCGCGATATCGGTTTCGTGCCTGTCAGCGAGATCCGAAAGTCCTGCTCAAGCTGGCGCCATGCCGCAAGCCTCGAATATTCCCCAAACATCTTTAGCGCCTCGTTAAGGGCGGCCCGGATGTCACCGGCCGCTTCGCTGGCGCTGCCCTGCCGGGCAATAACACGAATATTATCCTCATTCGCGTCGGGTCTGCTGCACGCGGCCATCCTTGCAGTGATCTATCACTGGTGACTCTAAAACATCTGTTGTTTTTGGGAATACTGCAGCAAATTAATGGACAAAAAAGGCGCGGGCTCGTCCGGCCGTGCTATGCCGGCTTTGGTCCTCAGAGACGCCGGTCTAGTATGAATGCATTTCGAGCTTGTGCAGCTTGACTTCTCTCTTTGACTCGAAGGCTCTCCCGCAAGTACCGCACTGCCACTGCATGCGGCCAAACGGGACGTCTGGGAACAGTAGATTGTTAAACTTTAGAGCAGATTGATTCATGGCCGACCAATGAAACTCGATTCTATTTATTCTTGCGATGACCTATTCAAGAAGTATTTTCTAGACCGCGAGCCTGAATTATTTTGAAAAAGGCAAACTAGTCGCATGGCTGCCCCTTGTTTAAAAAACGATTGACGAATATTTCACGTGTATGTAATTCCTTACACGTACGCTGAGATTATTGTCATGACACGCTAAAGTGCCCGTAATTCGGGAACGATAAATTCTGTATGGAAACCGGCTCAGATAAACATTCAAACGCTCCGCGTCTAAATCCAGCGGATCCTGTCAAGGTCGCCCTGGACTATGCGCTCGGCGAGATTCTAGAGCCGACTGTCAAGGCATCGGTGCTTTACCATTTCGGCCATAGGTACAGGATTTCTCTAAACGACAGGCAGCCCCTGCTGAGAGACGAGGTGGATTATGCGCTTCGCCAATTCTTTGGCGACGGGGCGACGCTTTTCATGTCAAAGTTTGACAGGAAATATTTCGAGCTGACAAGCTCGCCGCCCGAAAGGAGCAGTCTCAGAAGGTCTGCACTTGCCGAGTAATGACTGAGCCGCGCGGTTCAGATTTTGGATTGCACCAATCGTGCTAGAGACTGGGCGACTTGTCCCTTACAACAGCAAGGCCTTCGTCATGCTCGCCGGAGTCGGACTGACTTGAAGCGCCGGCGATCTGCGACACTTCAAGTGCAAATTTTTCCAAGTGACGCACAGCCTGAAAGTCGTTGTTTAGCCTATACATGCTGGTCTTGCCTATCTTTCTGCTGATGTAGATAAGCTGCATTGACTCCAGGTTAGGGAGTTCTCTGAAAATTGTCCGAAATGATAGCCCAGTCTTTTTCGCAATCTCGCCTGGCGAGTAGTCAAACTCCTTGTGATCGAGGAAAAAGTCCAGTATCTGGGAAACTGCCCTCGAGGAAAACACGTTTGAAAGAGCCCCGTCGTATCCTATTTCTTGCGAATCAGGGTCGGAATTATCAGCGCTCAATAGCAGTATTAGTCATTCGGACATATTTGTGCTTTTCTAGAGTAAAAAAGATACACTCGTAGCAGCATAATATACGCTTTGTACTGATAAAAAAAATAAATAATACTTTAGCTCACTTGGTTCCATGAACACCTTTGAAGTGGCCGTGCTTCGGGTTCTTGTGAAAAGGCATGCGCCGCTGAGGGTCGCCGCCCTTGTTGGCGGTTTTCCAGACAGCTGCGAAGATGGCGTGCTGTCAGCTATTTCGAATCTGCAGCTGGTGGGCTTTCTGCAGATTAGCGAGTTTTCACCGACTGGCCAAATCTCGATTATTCCTTCAAGAAAGACTGAGGCGTTGAGGATAGTGAACTCTGAACGTGTACTTGAAAGCGAAAGCGTCATTGACGACAATTACTGCAGAGGCTTGGAGCCGTGGGTCACAGGCGTCCAGCCCGCCGTAGGGGCAGCATCCAGCAGGGTCTCAAAAAAGCCGGGCCCGTTAAAACACGCCATAGTTGCCATGGCTTCTCAGCGAGCCAGAAGCGCCTCCGTTGCATTTGTTCTTGCCTTTGGGATTGTAGGTATGCTGATGGTTGGCGGAGGTACGCAGTTTGCGCAGAGTCCTGTCCAGCAGCCTGTGGCATCTCAAAATCTCCAGCAGGTGCCCCCTGTAACACAGGCCGACGCGGCAGGCAATGGGGGCCACGTTGTGTTCCTGAGGTTTGAAGAAGCCACTCCCGGCAGCCTGCTCATAACATACTCCAATCATAGAGTTTTGGTCGTTGAAACTTGGAGCAACTCTAGCATGACTTTTGCGACGTATGTAGATACGCCCCATAGGCTGCCACAGGAATGACAACAATTCGGGCCAAATGCCAGACTGCAAAAATCATGTAGACAGCCGAAAGGAATGGAACCAGGTCCGCCGCCATTACTTAGAACCGAGGGTGCCTCATAGCCAAGATCACAATTCCCAAGAGAGCTGCGAACGCAAACGCCGCCAGAAGAACTCAGGCGCCGGCTGTCTAGCCCGCTGGCTTTCTCCAGAATTGCTCGTAGCTGTGTGAATAGAGCTCGACGATGTTTCCAAAGGGGTCTTCGCAGTAGCAAATCTTTTTTCCCGAGCCCCCCACAAGTTCAAGCGCGGCAGTCCTTCTCTTGCCGCCGCTTGATGCGATTTTTTCGGCAAGCAAGTCGACATCTTGAGCTGTTATTGCAAGGTGAAAAAACCCAGTTTTCCAGTACTCGAAATTGTCGTCTGCCGGCCTCCGTTCGGCCTTCGGCTCGACAAACTTGAAGAGCTCGACGCCGGTGCCATTTTCGGATATCATGTGACAGATCCAAAAGCTGCCAAGTTTTGGGCCAAATACGCTGCTTACTGTCCGGGCCAGCTCGGCAGGAGTGTCGCCACCGCCTAGGGCTGATACGAGCACAGGCTCCCTCAGGACTGCCATGCCGAGGACGTCCCTGTACCACCCCATGGCCCGAAAAATGTCAGTCACCGATATGCCCACGTGGTTGAGCAGCCCCGCCACGTTTTTCCAAGTTACCGAGGCAGTATAAAAGCGCGGCCTAGACCTGACGGTCCGAATCAGGTGTAACTTGACTTTGGTTCAGTTCTTTGCTGCCAGCATTCAGGACAAAAGTTTCCTTCGTCCTGGAAGATCTGCGCCTCCCTGATCTCGCACTGGTCGCAGAGGTCGAGCATTTCACCTGTTATTGCCGCTACATGGTATTAAATGGTAAGGTGAGCGGGGCGATTCTATCTAGAGTCAGGTAGTTTCAGGCTGCGGCACCATTGAAGTTTCCCTCTGGAATGAGTATGTTAAATACCGCTTCCAAGCTATGATATTGATAGTTCTACTTGGCGGGAACGGGTTCGAAAAAGGCTATCTATGCCGCGCTTTTTGGCAATCTGGCGATAGCCATCGCAAAGTTTGTTGCAGCGATATTTAGCGGAAGCGCTGCGATGTGGGCAGAGACTTATCACTCGATTTCAGACACTTTCAACCAGGTGCTCCTGCTTATCGGGATCAAGACAAGCACCAAGTCGGCAACGGAGCGCCACCCCTTCGGCTACGGCAAGGAGCAGTTCTTCTGGTCATTTCTAGTTGCGACAATGATGTTCGGGATCTCTGGCATACTGGCGCTTGAGCAGGGCGCAAGTTCGCTTATGTCAGGGATACACCAGCTGCAAAACCCGACGCTGAGTTATCTCATTCTGGCAATATCAGCCGGCTTCGAAGGCAACGCGCTGCGCGTGGGCCTGAGCCTGTTCAAAGAGACCATTGAAGCGAGGGGTCAGAAAATGACCTTCGGCTCGGTAGCCGAAGAATTTCGCGAGAGCAAGGACCCGTCACTTCTCACGGTCATAATCGAGGACACCGCTGCTCTTATTGGAATTGCAATAGCAGCCGGGGGGATATTCCTATCCGAGACTACTGGAAATACGATGTACGACGCGTTCAGCTCGCTTGCAATCGGCGCGCTGCTGATGGTCTTTGCATTTATCCTTGCCAGGGAAAACAAGAACCTGCTTGTTGGTGAGGCGATTTCGCGGAAGGACTACAAGCGGGTTGCGGAGCATGTCCTCCAGATTCCGGAGGTAAATCGGATAGTGAGCATGCGGACGATGCACTTTGCTCCCCAGGACGTTCTTATCGCCATGGAGGTAAACCTCAGGGACGGGCTTGATACGGACAGGATTGAAGTCGTGATAGACCGAATAGAACAGAAAGTAAAGCAGGCGCTTCCGTACGTAAACCTCTCCAAGGTTTACATTGAACTCGAGCAAGACAGTTGCCCCACCGATTTTAGGCTCCAGAGGGACGGGAGAAAGAGCAGGTCACCCACGGGGGCGGGCGATACGGGCAGCGTAATTTAATCGGCCAGCTGCAGTTCCTGAACGCAAAAGTTACAGTATATCGTGTGCTTGAAACCGGCGTAAACCTCGACTGCGGCCTTGCCGCACGGGCACTTGACCAGAACCTTTGTCATGGTTCCACCAGGACGACTCCTGTCCTCGCTGAAAAATTCCTGACCAACCAAAGCTATCTACCGAGAAGCTCAAGACGGCAGTAGATAAGCGGCATGTCCATGCATTGGCTGGTCCCGGAGGATTCAAAGGAAGCTGGCAGGGGAGGATGGAGTGACCCTTTTTTTAGTTTGCAATTGCTTTACAGTTCATTTTGACGAATTTCCGTAGTGTCCGCTGGTGGAAAAGGAGCCCTACCACCGTGTACGTATTTGCTCCTTACAGAATCTCGAATATTGTCATGCTCTCATAGTAGCTTTCCAAGTGCAGAACCAGCGTTCAGAAAAGGCGCAGCGCTACCCGGCAAATGGTGGTGAAGCCCCCGGCGCGAGATCCACTGTCGGATTGCATGGTTCAGATTCAATTTTTCCGCTTGCATTTCATCTTGTTATGGACAAAGTCGGTGCCGACCTAAAGAATGACCTGATCGGCAGGCTGAAGGAGCAGGGCCTGCAATTTGACTCGACTGACAACCCGCGAATGACTCTCCAGGAACTCGAGACGGGCCTGAATAAACTGCTTGGCGTCGGGTCAGACCTGATAATAAAGTATATTGAAGCAGAGATCCAGAGGCTTTCTTGACCGCTAGCCGGCAGCCTTTCTCCCAAGCACTTCCTCGGCTTCAACCCGCGCAAGGATGGAAAACGTATCCTCGAGCTCGCAGCACTCGCATTTTTCAAGAATGCAGGTTTTGCGCGATTCATGTCCGCAAATGTGGCACTTGCAATGAAAGAGCTCCTGCGAGTTCATAATTACAGTCTGTGCAGCCATGCCATTGGCTAAACTAGCAGGTGCTTATTACCAGCTTGAAATCTTGTGCAGGTAGTTTCTTAGCTAAGACACGGATGCGGGGTTTCATTTTATGGGCTGTCGATACGCATGCGGCCAGCCGGAGTCAGTGCGAGCTGCCTAGGGTCGCTGGCTTCCTTCTTTACTCTTGCCTCCGCATATTCCTGGTCTTTTGCAAGTGGTGACTCGATTTCGCGCCTTATAGTTTCCGCGAGCGATGAAATAGTAACGGGCTTGCGCACAAAACAGCTCACCTTTATCTTGGGAAAAACTCGTCTGAATTCGTCATAATAGATTTCAAACGCCGTGATAAAGCAAACCCTCAATTTCTCGTCCCTTGACCTCAGCTCCCTGAAAAGCTGAAAGCCGTTCATGTCTGGCATGTTAATGTCGAGCAGCGCCAGTTCATATTTGCCCGGCGCCTTGAAACTGTCCAGTGCATCATGCGGGTCGTTGTACACATCTACCTGAAACCCTTCGCGTTCGAGCCCGCGCTTTAGGACGGCAGTGATGTCAGTCTCGTCATCGACTATCAGGATCCGCTTCCCTCCATTTTGCCCTGTACTGTTGTCCAACTTGTCGTCAACACCGGTCAAAATTGTCGGTAAAGCGTTCAAAATATCGCTTAAGAGGGTTGTCGTCGATTATTCTTCCAGATATTTCTTAGCCCCGTCAGTCCTTAGCTTTCAGATTCCTGTCGGCCCCCCGTGAAAGTTGCGACGATGGGCGTCAAGTGACCTTGCATCCAGGAATGTTGCATTGCACATGTCGCAGCTATAACCAGCAGGCGCTTCGTAGTTTGGAGATGTTTTTTCGATCGCTATAGGCGACGACGAGCCGCCTTGTGACATATTTTCGGCCTGCGGTGCCGGCTCGTATCGGATGGTCTGCTTGCCGATGCCAAGGTCTTGGTTTGATTTTTCTCCGTGAACTAGCGCCGAATTTGGTTTGCCCTCTATTATTTCCCGGCCGTGCAAAAGCTGCTCCTTGGAAAGATTGAGCACGATATTACCTGTGGCGCTTTCTTTGTGCTCCACGGCCGACCTAGGAATCCTGAACTGCTCTTCTTTTAATAGGCCTTTGCTGTGAACGAGCAGGAACTCGCCATCACTCCCCCTGAGTTGACCTATCTTCTGACCGTCAGACGAAATGACATCCGCCGATTTTTCAAACCCTGAATTCATATTGCCTCGAGCTTTGACGCGCTACAAGGCGTAAAAGGGTGCCATTCCTTTCCAGTTGAAGCTCGGGAGCTTTTGCCAAATGATAACGAGAATGTTGAGCAGAGCCCCGAAATTACTAAATTATTGCGAGTTCAGCTGAACAAGCGTCAATACTTTGATGGATTTGGCAAGTAAATCGTAATTTAAATCCAGAGCCATGCGGCAAAAGCTTTTCTCGCCCAGTGAGCTCCTCAATTCTAGCCGCGCCTAGCGCACTATATTTGCCTCAAGGCAATAAAATGCGTCCTTCCAGCACGCCATCGAAGATTACAACCAGTTATTCTTTCTGGTATATTCTTATACTAGATGCTTCTACCCGCACGGTGCGTAGAGGAGCATGAGAGGTATTACAGCTTCAACCAACGACATACCAGCCGCAAGTGGAAAGCGACAACTATTCTCGGTCGGCAGATTGATAACGCCGGCTTCTTTTGGCAAAGCGGCTTCCGTCATTCTCTCGGCTCTTTTGGTAATGGGATTCGTGTCCGGTCCGCTTCTGAGCAGCCGTCAGGCCCACGCCGCGGGCGCGTTTTGCAACTGCGTGGTGATGCGGACCGACGATTATCAGGATTATTGGCTCCACACTGTAGCCTCGTCGTTGGTTCAACTATTCGTTGACAAGAAGACAATCCAGACAACAGGTCTGATTATGAACGCTTTTGGCGACGATCCGGTAATCGTAAACAAGGTACAGCAGGCCGTGAGCAGCGGCAACGCGGAACTCGCCGTTCACGGCTGGGATCACGTTGACTTTTCACAGATGTCCCTCAGCCAACAGAATTCCGCCATTCATAACGCAACCAACAAAATGATGAGTCTGTTCGGCAAGACCTCGCGGATTTTCCTGCCACCGTATAACCTTTTCAACAACAACACCCTTTCAGCACTGAGGTCGAACGGTTATACTATTTTTAGCGCCGACAAATTCACCGATACTTACCCCTACGCGCCATCAAGAGACAGCTTTGGCGTAATGCACATCCCCAGCACAATTGAAACGGGCTACATTAATGCAAACGGTCACTGGAGCCTTAACGACAACAGCCAGATAATAGCCGCGCTCGATGCGGACGTGGCATCGCAGGGCTACGCCGTCCTCACGATTCATCCTCAGCAATACGCAATACTTTCTGGCGGACAGGAGGCCGATGTTATCAACCAGACAAGATGGAATCAGCTATCGGACATAATTGACAACATGAAGAGCAAGCACAACATTGTTGGCTTTAGTACAATCGAGAGTGTTTACTCTTCTTCACAGTCCATTTTCATTAATCCTTGGAATGGACCTGCGGGAACCCAGGTGACGATTGTTGGGTCAGGGTTTGCTGCCAACTCGCCTTCCAAGATCTACTTTGACGGCAAGCAGGTGTCAACCGTTACGACTAACAGCAGCGGAGGCATTACTCCCGGGACAGCTACGTTCGCTGTGCCCCTGCCCTACCCTTCCGGCTCAAAACAGGTGATGGTGGCTGACGCCAATGGCGCTGGAAACTCGGCTACTACGGCCTTTACTATTGTCAATTCAGCCCCGGTAGCAAACGGATCGCGGATCCAGACAGTGCAGAATACTGCTGCCGCTGTTTCACTTGGGGCATCTGATGCGAACAACGACCCCCTGACGTATTCGATCGTGTCGGCACCAAGTCATGGCACTCTGGCCGGCGTCGCGCCAAGCCTTATCTATACTCCGGCCTCAAACTACGTGGGAACCGACTCTTTTGCTTTCAAGGCAAACGACGGAACTGCAGACAGCAATATTGCTACAATTTCGATCAATGTGACATACTCGTCCTCCATCTCTGCGAATCCGCAATCATTGAGCACGTATCAGAACGTGCAGAAGTCCATCTTGCTTACAGGCAGCGGCGGAAGCGGCAAGCCTCTTTCGTTTTCACTGGTCAACTCGCCAATCCATGGCTCGCTTTACGGCACACCGCCCGACCTCACCTACACCCCATCGCTCAACTACCTCGGTCCTGACAGTTTTTCATTCACGGTATCAAATGACACCAGCACCAGTTCCCCTGCCACGGTAACCCTTACAGTATCGCCTCCTGTCACTTATCCTGTGAGTAGGATGTCGGACACCGTAAAATCCGGCGCCACTTCCATTTTCGGTCAGAAGCTGCTGGCGTCGGAATTCGTGTCCGCAGGCTCGGCGCTTGTCGGAAAGCAAATTGACTCCATGACGATTGGGCTGAGCAAATCGGGGACGCCGACAGGGACTGCACAGGTTGGCGTCTTTGGCGCGGACCTGTCCGAGAAAAAGTCCTTTGGAACAAAAGACGTCTCCACGCTTACCACCACATCAACCGACTACACCTTCCAGCTCGCAAACAACGACCTTTACACGATTCAATCAGGTGATTACATCGGCGTCGAGTATTCTGGGGGAAGTGCCTCAAGCTACGTACTTGTAATGAGGGACTGGACCAATAACTTTGATGGCGCTAATTCATACCGCGCTTATTACAACGGAATCTGGAACAACGTAACTGGAGACGATATGTACATGACCCTGAAGCAGACGCATCCCGCACCGACCGGCCTTCCTCTTACGGCCAATCCACAAATGCTCACAACGGGCCAGGGTGTTCCTGTTGCGGTCGCCCTGACCGGAAGCGGTGGGAACGGCAATTCACTCACTTTCAAGACAACGACCGTCGCTGCTCATGGAGTGATTTCCGGTACCGCTCCAAACTTGACGTACACCCCCGGTCCAAGGTACCATGGCCCTGACTCGTTTAATTTTACTGCAACTGATGGCAGCAGTACCAGCCCGCAGGCAGTAGTGTCGGTCAACGTCGTCGATACAACCGTGCCGGTCGCCACCCCACAGTCGGCAACGGTCAGAGAAAACGGACAGATTCTTATCAAGCCAGCTGCGACTGACGCGGATAATGACACTCTTACCTTCGCAATCTCTGCCAGTCCAAACAACGGCGTTGTTATTCTAAACGCTAATGCCACAATAACATACACTCCAAAACACGGGTTTCAGGGAAGTGATGCGTTCAACTTTACTGCGAGCGACGGCACCAAGGCATCTGCCCCCGCAAGGATAACAATCACCGTGCATGACGACACTGTTCCCGTTGCATCAAACGTAGCGGCGACGATTGTCGAGAACAGCAATTCGTTGTCAATAACGCCGTCCGCAGCCGACGCAGACGGCGACAACATGACATTTTCCATCGTCACTCCGCCTTCTCACGGCTCAGCCCAGGCCAACGTTAATGGCACAATAACTTATGTTCCCTCGCTTAATTACTACGGGTCGGATGCATTCCAGTACGCTGCTCTCGATGACGGCGGCAATCCGTCGCCCGCTGCTAACGTGACGATAACCATCTCGCGCTCAGGGCATCCACCGGTGGCGACTGGCAGCAGCGTCCAACTTGCCGAGAACTCAAACGCTACCGTTCAGTTGAACGCCGCCGATGCGGACAATGACACCCTTTCATATGTAATTGTGACCGCGCCGGCGCATGGCACGCTCAATTCGACTGGGCCCGGCGGTGCGGTCAGGGTCTATACCCCTGCAGCAAACTACCATGGCCTAGACTTCATTGCGTTCAAGGCAAATGACGGCAAATTTGACAGCAACATAGCAATGGTGAACCTCACGGTATCTGATACGACCGTTCCTGTCGCAAAATCCCAATCGGTGGCACTGGACAAGAACCAATTCAAGATAATAGTTCCTCTGGCAACGGACGCTGATGGCGATAAGGTTAGCTTTGCGATTGCAGCTCCGCCCAGCCACGGCGTAGCCTCACCGAGCTCGAACGGCACCATAACGTACACTCCATCGGCTAACTACTCCGGCCCCGATCAGTTCAGCATTACCGCGTCAGACGGGACTAATACTAGTCCGCCGGCGTTGATGAACGTTACAGTGCTAGACACAGTCGCGCCCCAGGCCCTCCCGCTGAATATCACTACAAATGAGAATTCCCCCGTCCTAGCTTCCCCATCGGTAGCTAATGCGACTATCAATGCAACCATATCGATATCCATCGTTAGTCCTCCTGCTCATGGCAGCGCCGTGCTAAATACCAACGGCACAATGACATATCTCCCCTCATCAAACTACCACGGAAAAGACCAGTTCACTTTTGCCGCTTCCGACGGAAGGAACACCGGTCCTTCTGCTACTGCATCGGTTACGGTCATTGACAATTCGATCCCTTCAGTCTCAAACCAGTCTATTAGCGCGAGCAAGAACACGCCAAAGCTTGTAATGCTTTCAGCTTCCGACCGCGACGGCGACGTTCTTTCGTTCAGCATTTACACTGCCCCTGCCCACGGCACGGCAGTCTTGAATGCAAACCGCACGGTGACTTTTACTCCCAACCATGGCTTCTTGGGAAACGATAGCCTTCAAGTCGTCGCGTATGATGGGACTAACACTAGCCCGCCTGCCTCAATCGGAATTTCGGTGGCAGACAATGTCCTGCCAATCGCTCTATCACTGACAGCTTCCACGGTTCAGAATGCTTCAGTCGTGATAACGCCCTATGGAATAGACCCTGATGGTGACCCTGTGGCATTTTCAATTACTTCAAGCCCCTCAAACGGCATCATAGGCGATAACGGAAACGGCACGGTCACCTACATTCCAAAGCTAGGCTTTTTCGGCTCAGACTCTTTCACCTACTCGGTACATGACGCAGACGGCAATACGTCTCCCAAGGCCAACGTCAGCATTGCTGTAACCCGCGTCAACCATGCGCCAAATGCATCAGGCGGAACCATCGCGACCAGTGAAAATGCGACTCGTCTGGTGGCGCTCAATGCGACGGATGCTGACAATGACCCGCTGACGTATATCGTCGTGTCCCTGCCAAACCACGGAACGATTGCAGGCGCCGGGAGCAACAACACCCTTTCCTACAGGCCGAATCCCAACTTCCACGGATTTGATTCCATCACGTTCAAGGCGTTTGACCGACAGGCCTTCAGCAACATAGCTAACGTGACCATATTCATAATGGATAGCTCCACGCCTGCGGCAAAATCCCAGATGATATCGACCTTTGAGAATACCGCCAAAGCCTTGAGGCTGAACGCGACTGACTTGGACGCTGACCCGCTGACATTTAGCGTCACGGCTGGTCCATACCACGGAGTCGTAACCGGCACCGCCCCCAACCTGACATACACGCCGGCCTCAAACTACCATGGCACAGATGCGTTCAACTTTACAGCCTCGGACGGCCGCAACACCAGTCCTTCGACCATCATTCTGGTTAATCTTATCGACAATTCTGTACCTTCAGCCTCGGCGCAGTCCTTGTCGACCAACGAGAATGCAGCCCTGCTCCTTAGTCCGGCTGCCACTGATTCGGATAATGACAAGCTCACTTTTGCAATAGCCGCCGCCCCCCTGCATGGCACCGCGGTGCTAAACTCCAATGGCACGATAACATACACGCCGGCTAACAACTATGCAGGCCAAGATAGGCTGAACTTTACCGCATCAGACGGCACTAATACGAGTCCCGCCGCAACCATAAGCCTCACTGTCCTGTCCACAGTAGTATATCCCATAACGCAAATGTCCGACACCGTGGCTTCCGGCGGAACCTCCGTCTACAGTGCAAAGCAGATGGACACCGAATACGTAAGTGCCACGTCGGTGCTTGTCGGCAAGCAAATAGACTCGATAACCGTGCAGCTGGCCAAGTCTGGAAGCCCAGCTGGAACGGTGCAGGTAGGCGTCTTTAACTCGACTCTTGGCGTAAAGCAGCTGTTCGGAACGATTGACCCGGCTTCTCTGACTACAAAATACGCAAACTATACTTTCCAACTTTCCGGAAGTCAACTGTACACAATCAAGCCTGGCGATTACATCGGCATCAAGTTCACCGGTGGAAGCTCAACCAACTATGTGCTTGTTATGAGGGACTGGTTGAGCAGCTTTGATGGCACAAATACGTACCGTGCTTGGTACAATACCGCCTGGAATAATTACACCGCAGACGACATGTACATGTTGCTCAAGCAGACTCACGGCTAGTCGCTTCTAGCACTCAATAACAGAGCAGAAGGCATTAGAGGAAGCTCATTTCAACGCCAAAGCTCCGGAAAGAAACCTCTTTGCATTTCGTTTCGCGTCAAGAATCTTTATTCCGTGCAAGTTTGTCAAAGCTTGCAAGTGAAGCTTGAAAAAATAGCGGCGAGCAGCCTAGCGCTTTGACTGGTCGGAAACCAGTAGCATGCTGCCAAGCTGCTCTGACATCTGAAGGAGGCGCATCCCTTTTGGAGTTGTCCTGTACATTTGTGTCAGGCTATCGTACGTTATCAGATCGTTTTCTACCATATTGGTAAGATACTCCCGTAGCTGGTTGAACGAAAGAAACGCCTTGTACATTATCTTGGTCTTTGTTATGCCTCCGTTTGCCGCTGTTAGAATGTCGGAAATTATTTCTGTTCTGCTGCGGTATCTCATACTCGCATTACTGGATAATTTGTGATACTATTTATCGAAATCCGAGGTCATCTATCATTCAAATTTGGTAACACCAGTGTCCGAAAATCGTATGACTGCAAATGTCAATAATGGCAACTCGCCTGCTGAGATCCTTTAAATTCAATGTGACAGTATCCACCGATACAAGATCTGACCGGATTGTCCAAGCCTGCGACCCATCACCGCGGGCGCGGCGTGCTTGCTGGCTGTCGCGCCCGCTGTAGGCTTGAACGTTCTGCTAATAGAGGCTCAGGAAGGAAGATAAGCATAACGATCACCTATAACTGTACAAGAATTCGAAGTATCGAGCGTCAGTTTTTGCTGAATAAAGCCTTCACCTGTCGGTCAGAGGGGCAAGGACTCGACGATATCGTGGCCGAATTCGTTCTTGTGGTGCTCAACGTCAGAGTCAAACAGAAACAATGCCCCGCAGGATCTGCATTGATAAACTGCGTCTAGGCGCTCGCATTCGCGCACAGTTGCGTCATGATTGGTCCGAGTATTTGAAGTCCGTGGAAGCTTGCCGCGACTCTAACCTTCAGTGGTACTCCTCCTAAAAAACCCGTCAGCTAGTGCTAAGACAAAAGCCCGAGGCGTATGTTGTTAAGTACAATCAGCGCTGGAATTGCTAGCGAGACGTACGTCAGGTTCTGATTGAGTCCAAGCAGCCTTACAAGGACAAATGAGCCGAACGTCACGGCGGCAAGAGCCCCAAACTCCGGAAGAAACGCAACATACCAGTAGTGGCCCGATCTGAGATCTGACGCAAACTGGCTGACAAGTGGTCCGGACTCTTTGAGCCCCGGCTTGGCCAGATCATAAAGGGTTGAAGCAGCGTCAGCTCCCACGACGATAGCGACCGCAAGCAAGAGGACAGTCAGCTTTGGCCGTGGGATCTTTGCACAACTGGTAACGCGATGCGTCCTGTGCAGGTACATCGCGGTTTAATTGTGTGGAAAATATTTCTCGGATTGTATGTATTATAATCGACGAATTTCATGGTTCAAGCGACTGATAGAGGCAACTAGCAACCAAGCAAATCTAGGTGCATGCTTTTAGGATCGATCAGCCATTACTATTACTGTATGGGCTTTAGCGAGCTTATGCACCAGCTATCGGATCCAAAGTACAAGACGAGACTGACTTTCATGATAATGATTTCAGTCGGCCTAACAGCTGGTGTCGGTGTCTACACGCTCGTGATTGTTGCGTCCCATTCGTTTCGCTTCTTTATCGCAACCACCAGCAGCATGGAGCCTTCAATCTATCCCGGCGACCTTATCGTGGCCGACCCGAACTATCCTTTCCACTCACTCAAGGTGGGTGACGTTATCGTGTTTAGCGCGCCGAATGGTGCCGACATTATCTCGCATAGAATCGTACAAGTGACCCATATCGATTTCTGGAGGCCGTCTGGAACGTCTCGTAGCGTACCCGTGCTTGTCGCAAAGGGGGATGCCAATTCCCACCCGATTTATGGCTTGGACTTTCCGATTTCGCAGCAGAACTATATCGCCAAATCAGTCGTGGTGATAAGGGGCGGAGGAGATATCCTCAATTGGCTCGCGCCAAGGCAGATGATGACAAGCCCCTAGATTTATCCCAAGTCCCCGGGATGATCGGTCATTTCGTCTTGCTGTCAATTTCCCCGCGCTTGCTAAACGACCGGAATGCGTACAGAAAAAGCCCGCCTGCAAACCCAAATGCTACGACGGCACCTGCAATCCATGCTGCCGCGTTGTCCACGTCTGCGGCCTGGTCAACGCCCCCGGGAGAAGGCTGCGGCCTTGCGTAAAGGATGTCATAAACGCCGTATGCGATAAAGGCGATTCCAATCGCAATTACAAAGCCTGCAGTCACCCGCCCCGTCCGCAACGTTCTGCTTGGCTTTCCTGCAGGATATAATTCATTGAGCTGCAAAAAGATCCGGGAACTTGGATAGCCATTCACGGTTTTTAGAGACGTTTCTTCTCACATAAGTCGCGGATATGTCTGGCACACTGTTAATTACCCATCATGCGCGTCGAACGCCCAATGTCCGATTCGCAGGGGATACAACGCAACGATCAGGCAAATGACTGGCCCATGCTAATTGCATGCAACGGCTGCGG
Source organism: Nitrososphaera sp. (assembly GCA_039938515.1). Classification (NCBI taxonomy): domain Archaea; kingdom Thermoproteati; phylum Nitrososphaerota; class Nitrososphaeria; order Nitrososphaerales; family Nitrososphaeraceae; genus Nitrososphaera; species Nitrososphaera sp. The sequence goes on from JBDUUL010000024.1 coordinate 288,292, forward strand.
GAGTCTTTTCACCTCAATGCAAGAGTTCCAAGCGCATAAGCGCAGTACGTCGCATGACACAGGGTACAGCAAATTGGAGCTGCTGCAATGCGGAAGACTTGAAGAGCCTGACAAGGTAGTATTCTTGCTAAAAGTCGTTAGCTAGGAGTTGTTAAAAACAAAAAGAAGGGGGCTCCCAGCCCCATCTGGCAGTTTATGCTGTTCCTTTTACTCTTGTTGCAGCCGTAAAGTGGACGTAGAGGTCACACTTTGAAGTTATCTTGTGACCGTCTAGGTCATAGTACGCAATGTGTACTGTGTAGCTGCCTGTTGCGTTGTCCATGAAAGTGATGTATATCTTTTCTCCGCTCTTGTACGCCTGGTTGCCAGAGTCAAGCATTACGCCGTCCGGACCCTTTACCATAAAGCGCATGCCATTTACGTCTGACTTGTTGTCAAACGACTCGCATCTGATTACCTTGCCTGTCGGGATTGTCTTGCCGTTGATGTCCGTAGAGTTGTAGTCCTGGCATACAAGCGACTCTTCAGCGTGCTTGTGGTGCTTTACAAAGACGTTTATCATGACGCACTGAAGGCTTGCGTCTGCCTTGACCTTGTCAGCTGAAATGGTGCCGTCCGGTGCACAGTCGCCCTGGAACAGCGTCCTGTACTGGCTTTCCAAGGATGGCGGGTTGAATGACTCGCTGATGTTCTGCTGCTGTCCTGCTGTTACAGTAGTTGCACTGCCGTTTGTAACTGGCTGGCCGTTTAGCATCAGCGTGAAATTATCCAAGGTGGCCCAGCCGCCTTCTATCTTTTTGATTACGGTGACTGAAGCTGTGCTTCCAGTTACGGCAGAGGTTACTGTGATTGTTACCGGCGTGTGTGCTGACAGCCCGTGCGAGTCTGTTACAAAGACGTCAAAGGTATAGTTGCCCGGTGTCTGGCCACTGCTGCCGTTTGGTTTCCATGAGAATGCGCCTGTTGTCGCGTTGATGGATGCTCCTGTGGGTGCGCCTGACAATGAGTATGTCAGTGTGTCGTTTACGTCAGAGTCATGGCCGACTGCAGTGAATGTGGCTGTAGAGTTGACTGCGACTGTCTGGTTAGCGATTGGGTCGATTGTTGGTGGGTGGTCAAGGACGGAGCCTGTAATTCCGCCAAAGCCCCATGCAAAGACCGGACCATAGGTGCCGTTCACGTCTGCCACGTTAGTTCCGTTTACGACGGGCTCGCTGTTGTAGCCGAGCGAGTAAAGCGTCGCATTTACTGCTGCGAGTGCGCCCTTGGTCAGAGCCTCATTTGGAGCAGTTCCATAGTATTCGTTGAATGCCACTGTCTGTCCTGCCTTTATTGGGCCAACCTGAAGGTCGAATACTCCACCGTGGTCATCTGGACCGCTGTAGTTGTAGTCTTGGTTGTATGTTCCTGAATCAACCTGAAAGTCACTTGGTACTATTGCCTGAAGTGGGTCTGAAGTAAGGAACCCGTTGTCTCCGCTGTGAACTAGCCTGCCTGTAGGCTCCAAGTTTGCTTTGACGCCGTGGTTTCCGACAACTTCAGCAAATTGAGTTGGCTGAATATCCCAGTCCATGACTCGTCTGTATGTGACGTTGTTAAGGTCAGTCGTGCCGTTGTTTTTGAAACTGACGGTGACTTGATACAAGTATGGTGTAAGTGGTGTCGGGTGATAGTCATGAGTTACGACGATTTTGTTAAATGCCGTGACGTTGGATACTGCGCTAGAACCGCCGTCGGTGCCTGCAAACGAGTTGACGACCAGGTTTGCAGAACCAGCTGCATTGTTTGCATAGCCTGTTGCATTAGGGTCTCCAATTGTGTTGCTTGGAATAGCGACTCCCCATCCTTCGCAGAGACATCCTGGCTCTGTTGATGCAAATGAGCCGTTGCCATTGCGTAGGCCGACGTAACCTATCGGTGGGTGACCCGGGTCGCTAGTAGGCAATGACCAGCCAGTCCCATTGATTGCCCGGTATGGAACGTTAAGCTGTCCTGCATAGTCAACGCCCATTATCACATGACCGTTACCAATGATAGCTCCCATTCCATTGTATATTGGAAGAATTGGTCCGAATGTTGGATGAGTGATCGTCTTTGCGGGTGGATGCGCATTCTTTGCGTTTTCTGCCGCAAATGCCGATCTGCTTGATAGCACTGGTGCGATGAAGGCCGACAGAATCAAAACTCCTGCCAGAACCATCGCCAGGCTAGTACGGCTGCTAAGCTGTAAAGCGCCTAACATGTCGGCTCTCTACAGAAACAAGTAATATAAAAGAATAACAGTTTGGAGTTATCAGATCTATGGGGCTTGAGGTGCGATGATCAGATCACATTCTTCTAGCAAACTCTACTAGAACCAAGCAAGTCGAACCCCCTCCCCCCAAGGTGTCAGCTTGGTTATATGGCAAGGCGCTCGGAGCTAGCTGTCATTATGCCCTGCACCAGCCTGTGCCAAAAGCTCGGAGTAAAGTCTGCTTCGTACCGCGACGGATGGAGGTACTGCGGCAAGTGCGAGGTGTTTTGGCATACAAGCGCCGTCCGCTGCCAGTGCTGCAACAACAAGCTCAGGTACAAGCTGACATGGAGCGGAAGCAAGGAGCGATTCAAGCGTTAAATTCTTTGAGGACGTACAGGCTGCATGTCAAGCAGGGAGACGACCGGCAGGTACCTCTACGCAGACTATACACCCTTTGAAGATAACAAAAACTTTCTGACCATGCTCAGGGACTTTGTGTCCCTAACAGAACGATTGTTGAGGGCCAAAGGCGAAATCGAGTCTGCCACCCTAGCGCTATCGGCTGCAAGCAGTATGTGCACTGATCTGACCCTGCAGTTTAGAAAATTCAAGTCGGAGGTTTCCGCAAGCATGGACTCATTTAATGAAAGGTTCGACGCAGCGCTGGCAGCCGGGCCTCAAGGTTCAACCGCGTTTGACTCCAAGCCTGCAATCGCTGGTATGCTTGACGATACAGAAAAGAGATTCGCAGCGGAATGCGGCAGGTATGGCGAACACCTTTCATCGAGGGTAGCACAGTTGAAAAAGACATCGGCGGAATATTTGCAGCAATGGCTGCTGGCCGACCATGCCAACCTGCCATATACCATAACATCAAGGATGTCTGGCGAGGTGAGTGTTTCGATGGGAGACGATTTGAAGCATTATGCCGTTTCGCGCTCCAGCTCGATAGTTCTGGGCGACGCTGCAGGAAACGACGGCGCGCTTATCACGTACTCGTTTGATATCGATGCAACCGACCTGGAATTCTGGAGCCGGAAAAGAAAAGTGTCCGACCTTGGTCTCAAAGAAGTAGTGCTACCAATCGGCTTTAAGGTGTCGATGTCTGAAAGACTAAGAAAGCCATTCAAGCTGTCCCGCGATAGGCCACCTCAGAGAGAGCCGGATTTTGCCAACGTCGACAGTTATCACATTATCTCCTTAATATTGCGGGCGAATTCGGTCCTTGAAGCCGTCCTGGCGGCCGATGCGTCCAAACCGGATTATGATTGTGTAAAGATTGCCTTTCCGGACGTTCAGGATGTTAGCTGCAGGCCTATTATTTCCGCCCTGACCAAAGACAAGCATGGAAATATTGTCGAGGAAAGAGACGTCCTCCAGCACGACCAAGTGCGCGAATCAGCAGACACCAGAAATATCGTGCTCCTTGGCAAGGCGCTTTACGACAGGGCGGAGGTTCTGAAGGACCCGAAGGTCTATTGCCTTCGCAGCAGGCTTGCATCTGTCATGGTAAGAATCGGGGATTCCCAGCGCCCCGTTGCCCGAATCGCCGCAGACTCGACAGAGTACGATCCAACCGCTGCGGTACTATTTCTGGAATCCATCGCACGATCATTCTCCCCCATTGTTTCAAAGGTGGGAGAGAAGAGCAGGGAAGGCGAGCTAATTTTGCGCCAGGAAATCGAGGGAGGGAGCAGGAACGAACATGTCTTGAGACTCGACGCACTGAGCTCACCCCTTTCATTTTCTGAAGAGGGAATCAGGATTGCAAGGCTCTTGGGCATAACAAGGCCAGCCCCTGATTCGCATATCGCCACATCGGAACGAACCGAGGCTATATGATTCGGGCCTCTAATTTTCGTTCGAACTGCAGGTCTTCACGGCAGCAACTTGAATTGGCTGGTCTTGAATACCGCTCAGGAATCTGGCGCGCATACAAGTGCGTACTCACATGGTATTGTCAGAACCGTAACCATTTGCAGGCAGCTTTAGGAAAGCCATTACGTGAGAAAAAGAAAGGCTGACAAAGGCGTCGGCAAACCCTCTTGCAATCTTAGTCAGATCTTCTGACATGAAAATCACATCTCACTTTCAAGAGTGGAAAAATAAAGCAGCTGCTACAGTTATCCGGCTGACGACTCCACTTCCTGAAGACTAGGGATGCCAGACTACCCGGTAGCTCGCCTGCTGTGTGTTTGGCCATGAGCCAATAGTAACGATCTGCTTGGTTATCCCATTAGGATTCGCTTGGCCCATGAACACATTGTGAAGCGTAACCACGATATCGTGGCTGGCAAGAGCACCGGAAACGCACGTTCCAAGACTATAGCCGAACGCGCTTGTTGAATACCAGACGCTCCCCGGGTTTGTGTTACCAGCCGAACTGATCGGCTGGGCGTGCAGAGTTATCGTCATGTCATAGCCGGTAAATGCTTTTTGCCTTATCACTGCCGATGGCTCTGCCAAGACGTCTATGTTCTGTCTGGAAGTCTGGATAACCACTGACGTTACCGTCGCGTCGTATCTGTTGTCGCACGAAGTTGGGTTATCGCCCATCGCGAAAGCTCGTTGCACTGTGCCGGCCGGGAGCGCTGCAAGGGCAAGCGATAGTAAGGATAGGAGCGAGAATGCTATGCACGAGACGCGTGCATTACGAAAGTGCATTTGGTTCATGCTAGATTTCATCGATAGCTCTTGTTGCCGGCGGTTCTTAGGTCTCGTGCCGGACTTGTAGTAAAGAAACTATCAGGTTTCACAGTTGCAAGATTGTAAGAAAAAAACGCACGTTGACTTGCTTTGAGCCAGTTTTCTCCGGGCATGAGAAATGCGTAACGAGTGCGAGCAGTGTGTCGAGCGGAATGACAACCCGCTGTCCACAGCGGAGAATCTGAAAAGTATCAACAGAATAGAATGGACAGCTTTCTGCGCAAGTTGATGCCCTGGTCATGTCGAGGGCTAGGTACGGTCGCTTCCCACAACCAATGCGTCATGAGCCAGCGTAACAGCTTGTCGCCCGGGCCCTATTCCTGCTAGCTCGCTTCGTCGATTCTTAGCGGCATTCTGCCGGATACAACATAATTCGTGTGCATGGCTGGGCAGCTGTCCGTCGTTAGGCTGGGCCTTACGGAAATAGACCGATTGCAATTTGGCTACAGAGTCGCCGCGCCTAAAACGCTGTCTCCGAGGTCAAGTTCCATCTTGCCTTATCAAGAGACTTGTCCCGTCTGGCATTGCAGCGCTTTTAGCATCTTGATAAAGCGTCGAGAAGCCGCCATTTCATTGGCAGGCTTGACTGTTCTATCTGAGACCATTGCAGCAGAGGCGCAGTAGAATGTGGGGCTATACAGACTTGCCTACTGCGCTGCTACCTGACCCTCGTGTTCAATCATTTCCCCGAGTCCGCGAGCCAAGGTCAGGAACTGCAGCCCCTTTGGCGTTGTCTGATACGTCTGGCTGCCGCTGTCAAATGATAATAGTCCATTTTCGACGACAAGGGCCAGGTACTCCCTCAACTGCGCGTACGAAAGAAATGAAGCATACATGAGCTTGGTTTTAGTCACGCGCTGGCCGTTAGCGCTTGCCAGCATGCTGGTCACGATCTCTGTTCTACTTCTATATTTCATTACTTTACTATTTCCTAGTTGGTTGATTGCAGTATATATTTCCGCCCTGTAAAATGTTCGTGGCGTTGTTACAGTAGATTATTCAGGCGGGGAGGTGGCCTACGCAGCGGGCGAATTCCCGAGTCAAGCCGCCACCCGCCTTGTCGAAACTCTCTACCCGTGAGAGCTGCATTTACCTTAGGCTTCATTGGATATAACGCATGCCTGTCCGCAGCCTGTAGAAAATGAACTTGTCAAATTGAACCATCTTGCTAGCGTCTGGAATCTAACAGATTATAGTTTCAATGATTGATACAAAAAATACATCTATTTTGACTATAGCCGGCGAAATGTATATTGCGAACAAGGAATAATATTGTCGTCAGAATCTCTGGTTTACGAAAAGGGAGAGGGGAGCCTTCGTGACAAGGCAACCATGCTCAACCGTCCCGCGTGACCAAGTATGGCCGAGCATGGCTTAATTCCCCTCTCCCAAGCTGCGATTGTGATCAAACGGTAGATTAAACATTACTGCCCGATCACTGACTGGCGGCTCACCCCGCAAGAATCTAACCAGCCCCGCAGGAGAGTTCATCCTCTTCCAAGCATGCAGTCGGTATCAGGGGATCGGGAAGGTTTGCTCTTGCTCGCTTGTTACGTGCGCTCAGAATTTTCTGACCACTCCATGCAATGCCAGAGAGATGGGAAACACGAGTGCGAGCTCTGCGCCGAGGTGACGTCACGTCGCAGACTTGAAACATGTGTCATTTGGTCAGATAGAGAGAATTCGGAGATAAAGCTGATGGCACGGTCCCGAACCCAGCATAAAGACGATGTAATACCGACAAGTCGACGGACTCTTACCCGCGGATATAGCCGGTTAAGGGCTGATTGCTGCGGTATTTCCATTTGAGGGACAGGCTGATCGGATTGCTTATCTAACCGTCGCTCATAGATGGAGCGGTGCCAGAGGGGGAGGCAGCGCCTAGGACGGCATTTCTGTGCGGTGAACTGCGTCGGCTAGGCGTTGATATTGACTCGATAATGCTAGTTTCCCCAACTGACAGGGATCTGGAAAGCCTGCACTCTGCAATCACTCGGATTTTGTATTCTAATTCAGAGACATAAGATGAAATGCGCCGGCGGGATGTGGACTTTCTCCGGATTTGCACGTATTTACTACGGTGCTAGGCAATCGGTTCCGTTCGTCCGGCTAGCATCAATCACTTATAGATAAATAGCACCGCTCGCCTCCGTGAGGCATGCAGGCGCGACCAGGTGCTCCCGACAGCAACAAACTAATCATGCTGGTCGACGACGAGCCTGATATTGTCCAGGTCTCTGTCCGGGCGCTGCAAATGAAGGGGTACCATGTTGCAGGATTTACAGACCCCGTCCAGGCGGCAAGGGAGTTTCAGCAAAATCAGGACAAGTACAGCCTGGTAATTTCTGACATCAGGATGCCCGTGATGTCCGGCTTTGAGCTCTTGCTGCACGTAAAGCGGCTTAACCCCGATGTCAAGGTTATACTAATGACAGCGTATGATTATGAGAAGGACCAGATAAATTCCGACCTTCCCGTGGAGGGGTTCCTGATGAAACCGTTGTCGCCTACGCAACTCAAGGACAACATCGACCGGCATTTGGAGCCGGGAAACGCAGGTAATGTTGGGGCCAAGATGTTTGCCGACCTTCAAGCCCCCGGTCAGGTAGAACCGTCTTTCAGGCTGACAGACTGAGATGCCGGCATTTTAGGCGACCTGCCAGGTTTTCACCACTTCTAAAAAAACTAATCAATAAGCCTGGGTTCCCAGGTACTTGTTCTCCAGATAAGCCACAAAATAGTCCGGATTGTACCCTTCGCCGAACGCGCTTTGCAGAAGCGCTTTTGGTGAATAAACTGAACCGTGCCGGTGAATCTTGAGCATGAGCCATTCTCTTATTGGCGCAAAGTCGCTGCTCTGTATGTATCCTGCAATGTCGCCCAGGTCAGCGCGCATCTTTGATGCTATAATCGCAGAGATCAGGTTGCCTAGCGTGTACGTCGGGAAGTAGCCAAACAGGCCGCTGCTCCAGTGTGTATCCTGAAGGACTCCGTGAGCGTCGTCCTTTGGCCTGACTCCGAGCAGCTGGTCCATCCTATCGTCCCAGAACACCGGTATCTCCGGGACGCTCAGGTCGCCGCTGAATATTTTCTTCTCGATTTCGTATCTTAGCGCAATGTGCAGGTTGTAGGTGACCTCGTCTGCATCGACGCGGATAAAGTCCGGCCTGACTGTGTTGAAATAAAGGTACAGCTCTTTGTCGGAAGCATGGCCTGCAAAACTCAGGTTCCTCCTGACCAGAGGTCCAATCAATTGAACAAACGCCCTGCTTCTGCCGACAATATTTTCCCAGAACCTTGACTGCGACTCGTGGAGTCCGAGCGACGATGCCCCCTCGACTGGGGTGACCGAAAGCGACTGGTCGCACTGGAGATCGTAAAGTGCGTGGCCTGCTTCGTGAATAGTGCTTGATATGGACCGTTTGAAATCGCTCCCCTCGTACCTTGTAGTGATCCTCACGTCGTTTAGCCCGATTGGCTGCGTAAACGGGTGGGTCGATACGTCCATCCTAAAGCGCTCCATGTCAAATTGCAGGAGCGCAAGGATTTCCCGGTTGAGCTTGTCGAGCTGCTGTGCATCATATTTTTGCTCCGCAAGGGCGCTTTCCTGACAGAATGGGCTGCCAGAGTCCACCAGCTTTTTCAGAATCTTTTGAATGCGCACTGTGAGGACTTCAAATACTCTGTCAAGGTCGGCCACAGTCAGCTGCTCCTCAAAGTTGTCCAAAAGCGCGTCATAGGGATGTTTTTCATAGCCAAGCCTGTCAGCTATCTGCGTCTTTATCCCTATCATTTTTTCCAGATGTGGTTGGTAGATTTTAAAGTCGGATTTCGCCCTAGCCTGCCTCCATGCCATGTTTCCACGGATTCGCTCAAGGGACTCCTGCTCCGTCAACTCTTTTGGAATCCTTTTCTGCTTGGAAATCTCCCTGTCAAGCACGCGGATTATGCCATTTTCGGCGTCGCTGAGCCCTTTCTGCTTCTTGCCTGCCTCTACGAGACCGGCGAAGTTGTTGTTCAGCAATAGCTCCTTGTGCAGGACTTGGAGCTGTGAGTCGGCAACTCCTCTCTGCTCGGTTCCCTTGCGGGGCATGTAAGTTTCAAAGTCCCATTCCATCAGCGCGGTTGCATGTTTGATGGACCAAAGGGGCTTGTAAGCGTCAAGAATCTGTTTAATCAGAGGATTTTCTGAGTTCATACTGTCGGATTTCTAAGAACCCGCGCACTTTAGTCTTGTGATTATGCCGCAGAGGCAGCGCATGAGCGCGTCCAGTATATGCGCGTCATTTGAGATCATCCAGATTCTGTGCAGGCTAGAATGAACTAAGCATGCCCATGCCCAAGCGAGTCTTGCGCGACCGAAGGATACTCCTGTGTTTGAAGAGCGATTTTTAGCAGAAGCTGCTGCGCTAAGATCCCACCCTCAGGCATATATGCCAGATAATTTCCAACATTATGTGAAGTATCGCTCGAGCACGGATATTCTGGCACAAATGCTAGAATGTGCGTCAAAGTCGGCCCTGTCTAAAACCAAATTGAGATACGCGGCCTTTGTTCCCCACGAACGAATGAATGAATTTACTGATTTGCTGGTCCATCACGGATTACTTGGATTCGACCATGCCACCCGCCAATACCAGACAACGGGAAAGGGCCTGAAATTTTTGGACAGCTATGAAAAACTAAACTCATGCCAGTGCAGCGTTTAAGATCATCAGCCGAAGTATCGCCAAGACTTGTTGACGAAAACGCGATGCCTTGAACTTGGCGTAAGTGATTTGACGTCGCAGCTGCCATAGTTCTTAATCGATCGGGTAAAGGTCCGTTCCCTCGCAACCGGACTGTATCAGCGTCTTTAGGATAATTCCCCTGTGGCACGAATTTATGTCAGCCTCCATACACATGAAACATACAGGCTTGTCGTAAGACTCAAGGATCGATGGATGGATTTTTGGTTTGACGTTCTCAAGATACCAGTCGAGCGGCTTGCGATGCTGTCTTATCTCGCTTGGGATTCCGTACTCCTTTAGATGGACGTACCGGATTCCTTCTTTACCAAGCCGCGCTGCGAGGGCTTTTGACCTAAAGTCCGGGTTTCTCGAAGTTGGGTTGAATCTCGAGTCTGCAAGGGTCTTGACCCCATTGTCCTTTAGAATTTGTACAAACCTGTCAATTCCGAGTCCGGAGTAGCCAATGGTGAAAAAAACTGGTTCTGACAGATGTGTTCGATCCACTGACCGTGTTTATGTCAGGCCGATATAAACAGGCGGTAGTCCGGCAAAGCAAGTTCTCTGACAGATTACATTACGTCAAATAAGGTTTGAACTGGGCACATGCCATTAAAGAAAGGGCTAGGGGAGCGAGCATGTAGACAGACGGAGGCAACCGCTGCTCAGCCTAGCCCCGTTTCAACGGCGCCGACTGTAACCAGGTCAAGTAAGATAAGCATGACGGTGGCTTTCTCTAGCAACTTCCAGCATACTGCGCCGTAACTGAGCCGCCGCTCAGGTAGACAGTAGTAGAACTAGTCACCGCAAGGGAACTATAGTTCGAATTGGAGAAATTCTTTCCGGCTATCTCAGGAGTGGCAAGCACTGACCCATCTTTCCAAGAACAATACCGCGGACGACCCCTTAAAGTCAAGAGGGTTTGCTCAGGCATTCTACATTGCAAAATGCCTTGAGCGCGGGCTGAGAAAGGAGGACATTATCGAGAAATTCCGCGGCGACGGCCAGCTTGTCGACATGTGGATATCATTTCTTATCCACAATAATTTCATTCAGAGGCAAAGCGGAAGGTGGGCCATGACTGACAAGCTGGGCAGGTTCTTCATAGAATAAGCTGCTCCTCTTGCCCCGCGATGCATCAATCGCCATGGAAATGCGCAAAACAGAAAGCATATCTATTGCAGTTCTAGCTCGTAATTATGGCAAAATCCAAGGCCAAATCAGATTTGGTTCTCAGGCTTAACACCACGTCTACCAAGATCACGGAGGTTGGCCAACAGGGCATCATGAGCGAAATGACCAGCAGGGGTTCGATAACGGGCAAGTACAGGGGAACACACTGGGACACGGTTCAGGTGCGCACCAAGACCGACGGAACATCTGAATGGTCAGTCAAGTTTATCCAGATGACAAACAAGGGCATGGTGTATGGCTCAGGACAGGGCACGGGCGATTCTCCAAATGCAAAAGGCGTTGCAAGGATGCGAGGTGAAGGCCAGATCTGGACCTCATCGCCAAAACTCTCCGATCTTAACGGTGCGAACTGGACCTGTGAGGTTGATAATAACCTGATGACTGACAGGGCCATAGTTGCAGTCAACTTCAGGTGACTTGGTTCTTCTCATATGATGCAGTTCAGTGTAGTACCGCAAGCCTGACTAGCCTTCTTATTTCCAGCCGCGTTGTCTAGCAGCGCGCTTTACTGCGCCAAACATGTCGCAGACCACGGCCTGGCAATCGCAATGACTCGCCGGCTGTGGTCTGTCATAGCCATGTAGCGTTTGGAAGCCTCACTTGCACGACAGATCGGATTTCTGCATTGAGAAACTCCCTTTAGTTGACCACTAGACAACAAACATGTATCTCTAGATTATGACCATAGAAATTCAATACCCAAGGAACAATAGTGCCATCACAATTGGCCGTTGAAATGTGAATCGAGAATTACACGGCCGGAAAACCAAGCTTGACATTGCTGGCGAAGGTCAGATCTTAATTGCCGCTCCCGGGTGTCTGACAGGCAGCAAAACCGCACCCGGCAATTTCCGCCCAAGTGGCTGCAAAGATGATGTCGCTTAGATTTCTAGCAGGCTGCAGTATCCCATTCGCCAAAGGTGTAGATATCTCTTCTAAGTTCTGAAGCAATGGAGTCAATCACCACTCTTGCAGAGCTACCGAGAATTTTTGTCAGCCTTGCCTCAAATACGTCGGGATCGGATACTACTTTTTCCCGGTCGATGCCATATACGACTTTCAGGGTGTGAAATATCAGCCTGTCAGAGTCACGGCCGAGTACGCTTGTAATGCCTCGACTGATGACATTCTGGATTCTGATGGGATGCCACAGCGCATGCCTCTCTGGTCGCGATAAATCAACCATCGAGTCGTGGCAGCGCATGAGCGTTATCAGATGCCTTGGCTCCATTTTGTCGATCGTTTGCTTGTTATAGCAGCATACCGCCTCGCGAAGACCCAGCTTCCGAATGGTTGCCTGATGCAGGCGGCCGAATTCGGAAACTCTGCTCTCATATTCTATAAGCCTGTGAAGGTTATTTCGCAACACCTTTTTCATCACCATAGGCTGGTCTGAAATGATTATCACGTTCTTGCTAGTGGGCTTCCGTCTGAGCCCTTTGGCTACCTCTATCCACTTTTTCAAGACCCACTCGGGATCTGCATTGTCTTGGCCCTTTTGGTGGAACAGTGAGGTCTCTACCAGCATGATCCTGCCTGATTGGATATATGCTCCTAGAAAGTTGCCCCCGGGTATATTTCTGGCGTCGTCCTGCAGTTGCCTTAACATCCCTTCCTTTTTTCCATCTTCTACCGGAAGGATGACTGCGTTGTCGTTTGAGCCGAGAAAATATGTCAGAAGAGAAAAGAGTCCTGAGCTTTTGCCATTTCCTTTTTCTATTGCACTCTTTCGGTGCTGGCCGTCACTAATTACCAGAGAATGGACAAATGCCACGACTTTTGAGGGTCCCAGAAGTATATATCAATACCGGAAATTATGGTCTAAGCGAGGAAGATTTTGCTGACCTCGCTTTATGTAACTCACAGCTAGTGATCAGCGCACACAATGCCTATAATTCAAGCCCCGCACGTAAGGATGTCTTGAGCGTTTCAACAGGGATGAACTTTCGCCGGCTGTGCGACGATATCCTATCACTTGAAGGCGACCTACGGTTCGTTTGCATTTGCTCTATGCAGGGAAGGATTGTAGCTATCCAATACAGAGAAGACGCTATCCCGCTACTCGTGGGAGAGCGAACGCAACTCTGGATAATGCAGGCTTTGATAAGGATGAGTTCAAGAAAGACAATGGAGGACAGTCTAGGGAGTCCATTATTCTCGCTGACTGAATACGAGAAGGTAGTGAAAGCAACCATCCTGGTTCGAGATGCTGCAAACAAGTTCGGCCTCGGAGATGAATTTGTAATCGTGCTTTCAATCAGGCCACAAGCACAGAACCCAAGCGCAATGTTAAAGGAAACGGTAATCCCGTATATCAAAAAGCTCCTCAATGCCACGCAAAGACCGTCCTGCAGTATTGAGGGATGCTGAAATCACCGAGATCTGACTGCAGCATTAACGTTGCAGGGACATCGGCCCGATAATGCTTATCTATCGACAGAATAATCACTCCGGCATGGCATTTGGCGAAAAACTGTTTGAGGAAACTGGAAAGGTGACGAACATGAGTGTCGAGTCAGTTCACCCGGTCGAAGGCACCAAGATGAAGGTAAACTTTGTGTCTGAGATAAGGGGCTTCGGGAATTTCCCGAGTGGCAGGAACATCGGCTCCGGCACAATAAATCAATATCCACACGGCGTTTGGGATGCTAGCTATCAAGGCGTTATCATAACCCAGGGCGGCGACCATTACATGTGGTGGGCGCATGAGAAGAGCAGGACTTCTGAGGACGGAAGCAAGGTAAGAGGTCTTGTCACCATCACAGGATACACCCAGTCCCAAAAGCTGGCCTCCCTAAACAAGCTCATTATAGTGGCGGAAGTGGAGTTCAATCCTGCGGCGCTCGAGTTTTCCGCAATAGGGTACGAATGGAAATAGGAAAACGTACATCTCGGGGCCGCTCTGCACCGGCCGTTCACAAAAACATAGCACTGCTCCACAGTTGGCGGCCGGATGGAAGCTATGCATCCTTGGCCATTATTCCTGATACCAGGCATACAGAGCCCCCAACCAAGAAAAATAGCGAAACAGCCTGCGCTGCTTTGGCGTCTTGCAAATCCTGGGCAGCGGTGGGACTGAATAGCTTTTCAAAAGGGTCTTTCGGAACTACTATTTGCTGTGCTGCTGAGGAGTAGAAGGTAAACAATGGCACGCTGATGACAAGCATCAGGATGCCTCCAATTATGTATCGCTGGCGCACTCATGACCCGCCCAGAGTGTTTGGCATTTCCTTGGGATATAGGTTGGATCTAGTAAGCTGCAGCTACGCTGCAATCACTGGTTGCAAGACCGCTGACTTTTAGATGCAAGAATAAGCGCTGTAGACGCAAGCAGCGCAACTTTCTTACCGTTGCGCGGTAATCTTCATTGATTTTTGAGTGCATCTGGAAAAAAGGATATTAGCTACATTTGCAGGTTTGACCCCATGGCAAAAAGATTTGCATTAACTTTGACGCATCCGCCAAACGTTTGTCCGTCGGGAAACAAGGCTTCACGCGAGGCTTCGATCAAATGGTGGAAGGCGCTGCCCGAACTTACAACACGACACAACCTCAAAATGCTCTCGTTTGACCACTACGACCCAGAGCACCTAATGATCGCAATATTTGAGGCAGAAAGTCTGGAATCGGTCAGGGACTTTGCAATGCAGACAGGCATCATTGCCTGGAACGATGTCAAGATTCACGCGCTCACCCCCGTCAGTGCTCTAATGGACAACATTGACCAGGCTCCGCCCACGATTTTTTAACGTGGCGGCCGGACTTTTTTCAACCTTTTATCCGTGCTTGAGCGGACAATTGATTGATAAGGAAAGCACAAATGTTGTGGTTTAGCCGCTAAACCCATGAGCAAGCCCAAGGACGTCGAATCGTATATAGCGCTCGCGCCGAGCATTGTTCAGTCTAAGCTACGTGAGCTCCGCGCTGCGATCAAATCGGCTGCACCGGAAGCTTCTGAAGGCATCAGCTACGGGATGCCCTACTACAATTACAAAGGCTCGCTGGTCTGGTTTGGCCTTATGAAAAATCACATAGGGCTGTATTTCAGGCCGCCGATCGTCCGGTTATACACGGAGGAACTCGCAAAATACAAGACAACCAAGTCAGCGATTCACATTCCGCTCGACCAAAAGCTGCCGCTCCCCCTGATTAAGAAGCTAGTCAGGGCTCGCATGAAGATTAACGAAGGCGGATAATAGCCGAATCAATTCTTGAAATCAGTCCTTGTCATTTTCAGCCTGACGGCTCTCAGCAGCGCCGGCATAAACGGCATCAAGAGACCCCTCCCCGCTATACGCCCCTCGAATGCTTAAAAATCTCCGAATCTGACGTGCAGACAGTGCATGCCGAATGAGAGAGTCAAGCACGAAAGCTTTCAATGTGCGGTAGTCCGGACATTCCGCTTCTTTCAAATTTCGATCAAGATATTGAGCAACTGGCTGCTCGCCAGCAGGTGACGCTAGCTATCTGTTAGCAGAGGAGCGTCAAGGGCCGCAAGATTTCTCCGTTTTCATGTAGTGACTTGTGGCGAGTACTTTTTGATACGCCTACTCCATCCGTCGGAGATGGCAAATCGTGCTTGAAACTGGGAATACAAAATGAGCGAGTGTACAAAAAGAATCGAAACAAGATAACAGCGATGGCAATCCCCCAGAGCTCCTTCCAGCTACCGCTGTGGCCTGATTATCCGGTATCCATAGCCATGCCGCTCGAATTTGTCATAAACTCGCTGCAAGCTATTGGCTGTCACAATGCATATCACAGCATGGTAAATTAAGTGGGATAAAATTCTATATAAGATAGCCTTGCCAAGTCGGCCAATTGAAACCCGGGAGTACATTCCAAAAGACCCAGACAAGCCTTCAAACTTTTGCTTTGAGTGTTTTGAGCGTGAGGCGACGATGGAAGCGCTGTTTGAAGCGGACAAAGATGTGCTGATCGTCAGGCGATATTGCGCCAGATGCTTGCGAAAAGCGTCAATGTAAGGCCCAGTCATTCACGGCTGGGATGCGCTCTGAAACCTTAATTCCCTCGACTGACAAATCAGGTTGTCACCGTGTCTGGGCCTTCGCTCTGGGTATGGGCCGTTATCGTAGCGGCCATAGTTGCGGCCAAGTTTGCGTGGAGATGGCGATCACTTCAAGTCCTTGCAAAATTGTCACGTCAGAGAAAATCCACAAATAATTGAGCATAACGCTGGATTGCGGGCATACTTGGCTGGTGTTACTGAAGACGTTGTGGAAAGCAAGACTGGGCCTCCACGTCCGCGAATGGGAATATACCCCATTTATCAAAAAATCCTAGTGACAAATACTAGAACAACAGCTCGATGATGTTTTATACCTCATGTCGTAGCTATGCGCGTAATTATGCAAGGCGAGGAACCCTTCTCAATTGATGAGCTTTTGTCATTTCTTGATAGTTTGGGCACAGACTGCACCGCGTTTCGAAAGGCCCGACCGCTTATGAACGAGCAGGAGCTGAGGCACGGGCTGATGCAATTGTTTAGGGCGCACATTATTTACAGAGCCTATTACGAGAGCCGGAACGTCTGCCACTGGTGCTGCATTGACTATCCCGCGTTTACAAGGCGCTGCCTTCGATGCGACAGTACCCTCCCGCAGGTGCAGCACATTTATCGCCAAAAGCGCAGGGCGTCTAGACGTGACAGTGCACGGAATGCGAAATAGCCTGCGTCAGGCAAGCACTTTGCAGGGATTGCTTTGCTGATATTACCTTGAGCTTTTTTAGCGCATTCAAATCCCGAGAGTTGCCATGTACCGGTAAATCTCACCGATAATCTTACATCGAACAAGTGACCCCCATCTTGCCAATGTCACCGCGAAATGCCTCAAAGATAATGGCGGCGGGAGGCGCAGCTCTGCTGGTCGGTGGCTTTGCCGCAATGGCATACCTGGAGCCTGCAATAACCAAGGGCTCGCAGCAGGGATTCAAAGACAGCCAAGGGTTCTGGCTTGGATGGACAGACTACAGCCTGATATTTGTGATAGTCGCAGGTCTATTCCTCCTCGTATACGGATCAGTGTCATGGCAAAGCGAGTCGCCCGAAGGCAGAATAACAAAGGCGCGTGCAACAAACGCGGCAGCTGCAGCATGATCTAGCTCGCTGCAGCTCCGACCGCCCGGCTTGGTCGGACTAGGATTTTCAAGTGCTTGCTTGGGGGGTAGTAGGTTTTACGAGTCAGTGCTGGCTAGTTGACCTGACAAGTTTTTGCGCTGCCAACCGTTGAATTTTCTGCCGAGATCTTCGCGAGCAGGAGTCAATTTATCAATCCGCGACAGAGCAAAAACAATGATTCCCCAGAGACAACAAAACTATAGAAAGTATTCAATTATCTCATCTTGCCAGTTGAAGTTTCGTATTATGATAGTAGAACGACAGTGACAGCAGGGGATTTGAAGGTCGCGCGTCACTTAGTGCGCGTCCTGAACGGTCCGCCGTATATTCTATTGCTCAATCAAGTATCTTTCTGCCTGCGCTCCTAAGATAAGGTAGTATTTTTTCTGAAATGATGCTGTCGTGATTCGAATCCTTGTCAAGCGAAACCATCACCAGCTCCTCGGTTTCGCTGGCAGAATCATACGCTACGATGGTCGCTCTCTTTACCTTCTGGTAAAGCGCAAATGCGTAGATAGGCTTTCCGAGCTGCTTCTCCTGAGTTTTTCTCATGCTCATCCGTATTACCGAATGCATGATCGAAAGTTCGGATTCTTCAGTCGTAAGCAGTGGCTGCAGGCCGGTTCTGTACTTGGCCGCGAGAATGCTGCCTTGCATCGAGGCAACGCCGACAAACCGAATGGCTGAATCCAGCGAGATCATCTTGTCGCAGATAGACTGCCAGACCATCTATTTCATAGGCGTTTGACACTGTTCTAATATTCTTTATGTAACGTTTACGTGTCTTTTGTACCACAAAAACTCGATTTCATGTAATTATGCTAGTTTGTGTCAGCCGTATCGGCCGAGCGGGTCAACTGGCCTCGTTGTAAAATCGGGCTGGTTGTGTACAAGACGCCTTGCCATACAGCAATAACAGATCCATAGTCCCGACTATTGAAGATGTTCCCAGCATTACCGGATGAAAAGATAAGCAGCTGATAGCGTCAGATGGAATTGCAGAAAACCTATATCATGCCATAAACGACGCGAGTTGATGCCACTGGGGTTTGGCAAGAAGGACGAGATTCCATTCAAGACAGACATTACTGACAAAGACGAGCTTGGCGAGATAAGAAAGATTGCAGACCGGCTTGAGCCGGATGAAAAGGTGCTCGTTGTGGCCAAGCAGTCCAGGGTCAGGCCCGGAGGGTCGGCAATGACGCCCGCAATAATATTTGCCACAGACAGGCGGCTAATCATCAAGGACCCAAGCGCTCTGGGTCTTAGACAGAGCGTAGAGGACATTCCCTACGTAAACATCACAAGCGCAAGGCTGCAAAAGGGGGTCTTCTCCTCGAGCATACTCCTCCGGGCTCAGGGTTTTAGCACGATGTCTGAGAGGAATCTTAATTCAATTGAGTTTGGAAAGCACAGCAACGAGGGCGAGATAGATGCGATTCCAAAGGACAAGGCCCAAGAAATAGTCAATATCATCAGCCAAGGCATAACTAACTCAAAATCGGCTCAGGTCGCAGCTGCCAGCCCGCCCCTTTCGATTGCTGACGAGCTTGCCAAACTTGCAAAGCTCAAGGAATCCGGCGTACTTACGGATACCGAGTTTATCCAGATGAAACAAGACCTTATCAGGAAGAGCAGGTAAAAGGGAGCAAAAGAGAGACTGGCTGATGCTGAGCCGGCTGTTCAAGTGAGCTTGGCATTTCAAATTCAAGAGCTGCCTTTCTTGCCTTGGCCGAGAGGTTCCGGTCATGGCCCGATACTGCACGTCGTCAAAAGCGATGCAGCATTATGGTTTTTGAATCCCTTGGATCCATTCAGCAATGCTGCTTACCAGCGTCTCCGGCTTTGTCCCGCCGTCCAGACGGAACAACCTGATTCCGTAGGCGGCGGCCAGCTTTTCCGCCGTGAGATCCATCTGCCTGGAGGCAATTATCATTTTATGCTTGATACCAGTATCCATACTCTTTGCAAAAACAGACAGGATTGTTGTTTCGTCAGACTCGTACTGGTCACTAAAGTCCCCGGCGGCAAGCGGCACACTTTCATTGTCATTGGCATAAATTACAATTCCAAACTTCTGAGGCACGCCCGACGCGCCCAAAACGGGGCAGGGACAGACAGCCTTCAGCTGCTTCTCTCTTAGTTCCCCGGCGAGAACCTGCATTATGTCGTGGTTTGCGCGGGCAAATTTGTCCATGGCCTGGAGCTTGACCGCATATACAGGGAGCCGCAGCATTACAAGACTGTCCTCGGGAAACTCTTTGCCACACCCAAGGCAAGCAAAAGCCTTTTCCGCGCTTGGCAGAAGTGCCTTGCAGGACTGGCATCGGTAAAAGACGCCCGGCCTTGAGTAATCTACTCCAAGCGCGTTGAGGCGCTTGTTGCACTTTCTGCAGACAAAGCGCCCGTACTCGTCTATGTACCGCTCGTCAAAATCCGTGTTGCCGCAGGTGAGGTGCTCGACCACGCTCCCCTTGGCCAGGTTGCCAGACTTGCAGGAATGGCACGAGAGCTTGAATGACAAGGCGTAGGAGCTGCAGTCTGGACATTTTAGTGCAAGGACTGCATCCTCGGCTACAGCCAGGCCGTTTCTTTCAAGAAGCTCCAGCATCTGCAGCTGGTCCTCCAGGGCCTCGACTCCCAGATCAGGATACGTATAGCCGAATTTTTGCTGCAGTACCGGCCTGAAGACCCTGACGTTGTTGTGCCGGATAAGATCGATTAGCGATGGAAGCGATTTTGCCGCCCGCGAATGCGGGTCTCTGTCCACTGCTGGGCTAGTTGATTGCCTTGATATATTGTAGTCTGTCATGTACGCGCCACCATGCCTCTCATGGAACCGACTTCGATCAATGTCCATAATCTCGATACGGATTAGGCTATTGGTGTGAAGAATAATCTACATACGGTAATTCCGATGGAAGGGTTGAATTTTAGGAGCCCAATTTTGATTTGGCAATGATAAGTGCAGGGGCCTTGCGATGACCTTTTTGTGCTGCTACTAGATCATTAAATCCCATTCGAGCCATAGTGTATCCGTCTACGATTTGTCTTCCGGCAGCCCCATAGATAGCGATAGAGATCCCAGTAATCCTTTTGCAGACTGGTCGGCCCTTGTGCATAGACCCGTTATTTCGTCAGACGGAAGACAGGTGGGAGTTCTTCGCGCTATTGCCGGCGACTTTCTGATAGTCAAAGCGGGATTTGTCTCGCTCCGCAAATACATCATTCCCAAGTCCGACGCCCTGTCAGTTGACAGCAAGATGAGAATACTGCTGAAAACAAGCACCTCCGCCATAAGATCAAAAAACTCGCAGCGATACTTGCAGGACTCTTACGCTTCTGACCCTAAACTGCCCGATGCCCACATTAGGCACGATCCTCGGAGAGACAGGGCTCTATTGGCGCGCGTGTGGTTGACTAGAAACCGGATTGCAGGCCTGGTCGCCATGGTCTCGGGCATCCTCTTCTTGATATCCGGCTACAAGGCCAACATCGCAACCTACGAAATGATTGAGCAGCAGCTGGCCTCAATAGAGAGCATTAGGGCCTTCTGGGACGTTATCATAATCCCTCTGGGTGTTCTCGCAATCCTGAGCCAGCTGAGCGGCATTTCGGTTCTGGCTGGCTCGGGATTTTTTATGGCAAACAGGGTAAACGCGGGCAAGTTCCTAGTAATGGTCGGAACCGGTCAGGGCCTGATTACAATCGCGTGGAGGATTGCGTCTGAGGTAATTGCAGGAAACTTTACCGCCGCTAACAGCTTTGTTCTCTGGCTGACGTCAACAGCGGCGGGATTGGGAATCATATTCGCGATTCTTTCGCAGTCACTCTCAAAGGGCAAGGGAGAGAGCATCTACATGAAGGCTTTTCGTTTTGTGTTTCGCATAAAAAGAAAAGGCAGCTAGCATGGGGGCTGCAGCGTGACAAATTGATTCCAGGCACGGCCAGCTTGATATTCATGATTTAGAGAAAGGTTAGTTAGCGTAAACTTGGGAAGTTGATCCGGAAATCTTTGAGCTACCTTGTATATATTAGCGGGAGCATCTGACGTTGAAAATCAAACATGGAGCATCTCGGAAGGAAAATGTGCCAGTGCATCAATTGCGTGTCTCACAGGCTTGAGGAATGCGTCGTTAACGATTGCAACTGCTGCAGTCTGGAAGATCAGTACCTGCTGCTGACCAAACTTCCGGACCGCGAATATCTTGTGGCCTGAAATTCGCCGGTGAGGATCTGGACAGACTTCTTGTTATTTTGTTATGTTTGATTTCGCGGGCGTAACTTAATAGTTGGAACGTACATACAAGTGCCCGTAAAGCCTATTGTCAGCAAACAGAACGAATGGTAAAGGCAGAATACTCGTTGTCGACGATGAGACGGACATTACGTCCGTACTAAAGAGGGGGCTGGAGGCCAATGGTTACAGTGTGACTGCATACAATGACCCAAGAAAAGCCCTCGACGATTACAGGCCCAGCGCTTACGATCTTATGCTCATTGATATTCGCATGCCAAACATGAACGGCTTTGAGCTTTACAGGAAAATCCAGCACATAGACCCCATAGTCAAGATTTGCTTCATAACGGCGTATGAAATCTATTATGACGAGTTCCGCAAGGTCTTTCCAAAAATAAAGGTCAGTTGCTTTGTGAAAAAGCCCGTAACTATTGACGAGCTCGGCAGGATAATCGCCATCGAGCTTGGCCTAGAGCAGCCAGGCGAGCAAACGTCTTCTTTTCAACAGACATAGGCCGGGCTGATTTGCTGCGATTGAGGACACTAGACTCGCTTCTCCACCTGGGGGCAGGTAGTGCATCGACGGGCAGATGCAATAAGGCATTGAGCTGCGATACCGATGTTTGAGGTCATGTAGATAGGGAAATACTGATTTCGGGCGACCATATAGAAGACCGAGAGCGAGACGCCTGGCACTAAAGACTTGAGAATCATTTGTTTATAATGTTCTGGTCGCCGTGCGCTGCAGGCCTGCCTTGCTTTTGATTCAACAGAGTCTGAGGGCTAGAACTTGGCCATTTGAGTTCGCATGCCCTTAGGAGCTCCAGGAGTTTCCTTCCCTTAGGAGTGATTCTAAAGCTTTTGATCTGCGGCCCTAATCGTTCTATCAACCCTGACCGCTCAAGCATCTTCAGATAGCTGTCCGCCTGGCGCAGGCCGGTAAGGGTATAGTACATTATTCTCGATCTCGTCGCGCTTCTTCCGTCTTCAAGCGAGCCGAGTATTTGCTCTAAAATCTCGTTTTTGTCCCTAGCCACGCGAGGTTTTATATTCATATTTTCTCGAACCCTCACTATTGTCAGTTCATGCTAGCAGCTTACGCAGACGAACATTTGTTTGGCTTTCGCTGCCTCGTCTAGGATGATGTAGTAGGCTATGCCGCCGCACCTCCCGCATCTGTCCTTGACGTCAGGATTACAATCCAGGTGGTTTTTGGTTTCAGATTGCAATACACTAACATCTTTTGTGCGGCACTTAACGCAATTAATGCATTTGATAGTTCAATCCGGGTTGTCCGTGTCATTTTTGCTTCAGTATTTCGTTTCCGGTACTGGTTTCGGGTCTCCACATCGGCAGGCTCGAATAGCTTTACTTTCGTAGAATGGGCAGAAGTAGTCAAGGTAGCTGGCAGTAACCTCGGCTCGGCACTTGACAAGATATTTGAAAAGGGATAAAGGCGGATTGCTACCTGATTGCCCGACTCGCGTTATGATACACTTTTTATTGATAAACGGTCGGCGCCGCTAATCATGCCAAGCTATGGCTGTTTAGATAATATTACCTCCAGACAGAAATTTCACAAT
The DNA here is from genome assembly GCA_039938515.1 of Nitrososphaera sp. Taxonomy (NCBI): domain Archaea; kingdom Thermoproteati; phylum Nitrososphaerota; class Nitrososphaeria; order Nitrososphaerales; family Nitrososphaeraceae; genus Nitrososphaera; species Nitrososphaera sp. The sequence goes on from JBDUUL010000024.1 coordinate 311,117, forward strand.
CATGCGCAAGCTCAAAGGGTCGCCGCAGCCTGATGAACTGCTTGGCATACTGAAGGCGCGTTTTGAAAAGAATACGGGCAGGCATAGCGGTCTTGAGTGGGCAAAGATCCAGGCCAGGCTGCAAGGTAAGCCGGAAAGGTTAAGGCCACTGGCGGAAATGGAGAAGACTGGCGGTCAGCCCGACGTCGTCGGTTTCGATAAAAAGACTGACGAGTACATTTTTTGTGATTGTTCAGCAGAAAGCCCCGAAGGGCGCAGGAGTACTTGCTATGACCATGAAGCGCAAATGTCAAGGAAGGAACACAGGCCCGCAAACAACGCCGCTGACATGGCGCGTGACATGGGCATTGAGCTTCTGACGGAGGAGCAATACCGCGAGCTGCAAAAGCTTGGCTGTTTTGACACAAAGACATCTAGCTGGGCAAAAACACCGCCCGAGATTAGAAAACTCGGTGGTGCCCTCTTTTGCGACCGCCGCTACGATAGCGTCTTTTTGTATCACAACGGCGCGTCCTCGTATTATGCTTCAAGGGGATTCCGCGGTGTGCTAAGAGTCTAGACTTGGTTTTTGCGATCAGGGTGCACATAGCCATCCTCGGCCTGCAATCAGTAATCCAAACCCCAAATTTGGTCGCCTAATGTGTAAATCAAATGCTTTCATGATTGTGGAAATGACAAGGATCAACGGAAGAAGCAGCAGGGCGGGCATAACGGTGCTAGCTTCGGCACTGGCGGTTCTCATAGTGATTGCCCTGACAATTCGCGTGGGCAATGCGCAGTCCCATGTCTCTTCAAAGGATAGGACAGGCCTCAAGCAATGACGCTGGCAGAATGACGGGGCTCGCAAGTTTTAACGGGCGTGATCCGTCTACAATACTAAAGATTAAGGGATGTGCTACTGGCACATGCCGGATTTTGCAGGATCTGCTGAATGCATTGCAGTCCAGTTTATAGCTATGAGAGCTTGAATGCGATCTCGGCTACGCGGCTTCCCAATGCCCGGGCCACTCTAATGTCTGCCTCCTCAATGGGCCTGTTTGCCAGTTTTCCTGCTATCCTGCTAGGGCCATATGGGCTGCCACTTTCGCTGAGCTCCGGCACCGAATACGGCACGCCGACAATTATCATTCCGTGATGAAACATCGGAAACATCATCGAGATGGCAGTAGTCTCCTGGCCTCCATGCACAGAGGCCGCGCTTGTAAATACTGCTCCGACCTTGCCGACGAGCGACCCTTCAAGCCACAAGCTGGTGGTCATGTTCCACATAGCCTTGAGGGGTGCAGCCATGTTCCCAAACCTAGTAGGCGAGCCGAAAATTATCGCGTCGCACGATGGGAGTTCGGCAATAACATCCTCTACCGGCACGGTCGGATAGCGGTTGTCAAGGCTCTCAGCCAGCTCTGTCCAGTCTTTCTTTTCGACAGTGTCCTGAACCGGTCCGATGCTTGCAATTCTTCTCATTGCTACTCCCACGCCTTCGTGAGTCTTTGCGCCGTAGGCGATCTCTTCGGCCATCCTTGCAGTATTGCCGTACCGGCTGTAAAACAGAATCATAATCTTGACGGTTTGCTTTGCCAAGTAATCCCACAGAGTAGTCAAGCTTGTATTATTTAAGCTAGGCAAATTGCAGCCGGTGCTTCAATATTCGCTTTTCAAGAACTTTATTACTCACTTTGCTGAAGTCATGGATTGATGGGCAAAAAGGTGGCAACCCCTGGGACCCCGCAGCCAAAGATTGTCATCAGCAAGAACGGCCCCTATCTGGTGACAGGCGACGTTCCGCTTTCGATTCAGGTAATCACCCCGAACAAGGAAGGATTTTCCTGGGACTGGACGGAGGGCAAAAAGTTCTCGACCGGTGCAGAGTACGCGCTCTGCAGATGCGGAAAGTCTAACAAAAAGCCGTTCTGCGACGGCACGCATGAGAGCATTGGCTTTCAGGGAAAAGAGACTGCCGTTAGGGTCCCATACATTGTTCAGGCCCAGCAGTTTGATGGACCAACGCTTGTGCTTAGGGATGCAGAGGAGCTGTGCGCGTTTGCACGCTTTTGCGACCCTGCCGGCAAGATTTGGAACCTGATACAGCAGAGCGACGATCAAGAGGCACGCGAGTTGGTGGTACGGGAGGCAAACCACTGTCCAGCCGGAAGACTTGTCGTTCGCGACAAAAAGAACAGCAAGGACATTGAAGAGAGGCTCTCTCCGTCAATCGGGGTCGTGGAAGACCCCGCGCTGGGATGCAGCGGTCCTCTTTGGATCCGCGGCGGAATAGAAATTGAATCGCAGGATGGCAAGGCGTATGAGAAGAGGAACAGAGTAACCCTATGTCGCTGTGGTGCATCGGCCAACATGCCATTTTGCAACGGCAGTCATGCCAGTATCAAGTTCAAGGACGGGCTGGACCCCGGCTAATCTGTTGTGATTGCTTCCAACACTCCGAATCGCTCGGCGTCCTTAGCGCGGGCTCGATGCCGCAGGAATTGAAAATCCGCGCGTGTCTCAATTGCTATGGTAAAGCCTTAAAATTAATTGCAGTATTTGCATGGTCCATCGCATATGGCATAGACGCGAGCAGTGACTCCTTGCTTTCGGTTGAAGCCATCACCTAAAGAAATCCGAATTATTATGCCTAATCCTTAATTGCAATGCCTATGGCACGTATCTAATGAGAGAAGACGTCATCAAGGCACTTGCAGCCCTTATTACAGCAGCCTTCGGTCTTGTGGCAGCTCTTGCATGGAATACGGCTATACAGGAAATATTTAAAGAACTGCTTGGCCAGCAGAGCGGCCTAACGGCAATGATTATTTACGCGGTGGTCGTCACGGCAATAGCAGTCTTTGCAACAATAATGATCGGGAGAGTTGCATCAAAGGTGGGCGGGAAAGCGGAAAAGTCGGCTGAAGTACAAGAGTCCGAGGCGCTAAGAGAAGAGCTCCGGTCATTACGGGAGGAGATAAGCAGAATGAGGACTAGCGCTGCTTGAACCCTGCTAGAATCGATTGCTGTCAAGATAACCTTTGAGCGACCATCAATACTCGTCTCTCGGGATCCTTTTTGTCCCGGGGGCTTTCAGTCACGGACTTTTTAGGCCGTGGCAGAGCATGCATGCTGGCAATATTCTTTCAAGGATAACGAAGTCGAAATTCTTGTAATGGAGGGTGACGTATCTCATTACGGTTGGAAGATTCAAGAATCGCTCTGGTAACAGGCGGCAATAGGGGAATTGGGCTTGCAATAGCCAAGCGGCTCGCCGCGAACAAGATCGGCGTTGTAATCGGGTCAAGGGACATCCGCCGCGGGCAAGAGGCAGCAAAAGCAATCAAGCAGGAAGGTGAAGGGGACGCGGTTGCATTTGCTCTTGACGTAACGGACCAAAGTTCTGTCGATGAATTGAACAAGCTTATCCGCTCCAACTTTAGCAGGCTCGACATACTCGTAAATAATGCAGGGATTCTGCTAGACAAGAGCAGTCTGCCCAGCAAGACGGACCTGCAAGTTGTAAGGTCGACGCTTGAGACAAACCTGATAGGCGCATGGCGCCTGTGCAAATCCTTTGTCCCTCTCATGAAGAAAAACCGATATGGCAGGATAGTGAACATTTCTAGCGGCGCAGTGGCCTTTTCCACGATGGCCGAGAGCCTGTATGCTCCTGCCTACAGCCTGTCAAAGTCTGCCCTGAATGCGCTGACCATAATGCTTGCGAACGAACTAGGTGGAACTAACATAACGGTAAACGCCGTCTGCCCCGGGTGGGTGCGAACAGACATGGGAGGCCCAAATGCACCCCGGTCGGCCGAAGAAGGCGCCGACACGGCCGTATGGCTCGCGACATTGCCTGACAAAGGTCCGACCGGTGGCTTGTACTTTGACAGAAGCAGAATCGAGTGGTAGACTGTGCAGTGCAGTCGGACAAGAGAGCCGCGCCTGCCACTTCAGGACAGGTTTCCTGGGCTCCATTTTGCAAGCCTGCTTTGAATTTCCATCAAGGCCAAAAGTCGTCGAGTGGCGCGTTCGACGAATGCACTAAAGGAATTTTAAACACACGCATCCAATAGACGGCATGAAAAAGCACTCGGCGCTAACGTTGCTGCTCGTCGTAGCTCTCTTTTTTGGTCTAGCATATACGTCAAGGGCAGCATACGCACATAATTTTAGCCCGGACGAAAGCGCTGCATACCTAGCCAAGGCGCAGGAAATTCCCGTCGAGGCGCATGCCGTTCAGTCCGACATCACCTCAAACAATATTACGCTTGTCAAGTGGCACCTAGACAAGTTAGCCCAGTACTGGAATTCTAGCGATACTACACAGATGGCAGAGCGGAATCAGCTCCTTGCAAAAGAAATCCCCGGCGCAATTTCGAACATTACAAAGGAGGCTTCAAAGCCAAACCCTGATGCCGGTAGCATCAAACAGTTCGTCTCAAACCTTGACAGTTACATGTCCGAGTCTGTGCCCGTCAGGATTGACAGCGACAAGCTCCAGAATCTGACGGTCAGCGCGCTGGCGCTCAAATCAGTGCTTGACGAGGTGATGAATGATTATGGCAATGCCACGAACAATTCAGGAAATCTTTCGTCATCGCAGGTAAACTCGCTAATGACCGGCAACAGCAACATGTCCGGGATGTCAATGTCCGGCAACATGTCTTCCATGTCGTCCCAGAGTAGCTCACGCATCCCAAACAAGGCCGCATACGAGAGTGCGCAAGCAATGATGTCTGCTGTGCAGAACATGTGGTCAGGCCTCAAATCCAAGACACCGTCAAGCGTCTCGTCAAATGCAATAAGCAGTTTAGATACGGGGTTTGCAAAATTGCGACAGATTATTGACACTGCGCAGCCGATGGACCAGTTCCTGATAATCCTGCATGGCACAATACATCCAAACCTCATGAAGGCCTACAATCTCCAGCTGGCCGGCATGAGTGACATGAGCGGGATGAACATGGGCGGCAACTCGAACATGGGCAGTGGTTCAATGCAGATGTCCGGGTCCGGCACTTCGCAAAAGAGACTTGCATACATTAGCGAGACGGCTGCCCAGAGACACTCCGAGCACCTGGCAATGAAGATGCCGACAGCCGGCGGCTATAATGCCAATACCAACTATACTCTCGCGTCAAACGGCAGCGACAAGGTATCGCTGAACCTGTCAGTGTACAAGTCCACGAACGCGCTGGTAGCAATGGACGTGATGGGTGGGAATGTGAGCGTTTCTGGCCAGCCTGCCGTTACAATCCAATCAGGCCACGCATATTACCTGCCGGGCATGAACAAGCTGCTAGTCATTGGTTATGCAGGACAGAAGGACTCTATGGGAATGGCAAGCGGCGTTCAGGTGCTCAAACTGTGGTCAATTGCAAATGGCAAGCTGCCTGCGGTTCAGTCCGATCCACCGATGTCTGCCATCATCAAAGGCTCGGCTAGCGGCCTTGGCGACATGCAGCTGTCTTCCCAGAATGCCACCATAATGCTTGCGAGCGGCAGCATGAGCGGCAATACCACCAAGACGTCAGGCAATGCAGTCAGCATAATGCCGGGCGCCCAGAACCTGGGTGACAAGGCATTCTCACCAAACCCAATCAGCGTCAAGGTAGGTGACAAGGTAACATGGACCAACACAGACACTGCAATACACACGGTGACATCCGGTGACGGTACAACCGGAACAGCGGACGGCACCTTTGACTCCAAGGTAC